>JAOQAJ010000086.1 GCA_025963675.1 Segetibacter sp. | reverse complement strand
ATCCATTTACGAAAGAAGCGGGTGCAAGATTATACAAAACAGGGGATTTAGGAAGGTGGTTAGAAGATGGAGATATTGAATACCTTGGAAGGATAGACGACCAGGTTAAGGTAAGAGGGTACAGGGTAGAACCGGGGGAAATAGAGACTGTGTTGCAGCAAAGCGGGTTGGTTAAACAAGCTGTGGTGCTGGCAAAGGAAGATACTACCCACAACATGCGTTTAATTGGTTATGTAGTGCCATTTGCCGGTTTTACCAGGCAGGGAATAACTGCTTATTTACATGGAAAGCTTCCGGAGTATATGGTGCCAACCATCTGGGTAGAATTGGAATCATTACCCTTAACACCTAATGGAAAGATAAACAAAAAGGCACTTCCTGATGGTATCGGAACGGAACTGTTAAGCAACGGGTATGTACCGGCTCGTAATGAAACTGAAGCTCATTTAGTAAACATATGGCAGGATGTGCTTGGGCTTGAAAGAGTGGGTATCAACGATAACTTTTTTGAGCTGGGTGGACATTCGCTGTTAGCGATGCGATTAATTTCAGCTATCAGAAACCAATTGAATACGGAGCTTGCCATTAAAGCCCTGTTCGTTAATCCTACTATAGCAAAACTGTCTGCTCATCTTACTTTAAAAGAGGAAGGCTTATTTCTTCCGCCCATCGTTCGTGTTGACCTAAGACCCCAAAATATTCCGCTGTCTTTTAGCCAGGAGCGATTGTTATTTATTGATAAACTTTTAGGTACTGTACAATATCACATCCCGGCTATTTTCGAATTAAAAGGTACGCTGAACGTCGAAGCTTTAAGGTATGCGTTTAAAAGTGTTATCGCCCGCCATGAAACCCTTCGCACGGTATTTTCTGACGACTCCGCCGTTGCTTTCCAGATAGTCAAAAAGGAAAACGATTGGGATCTCTCAGTGATTGATGATTTAGATATTAAAGATGAGGAAGATTTACAGCATCATTTCAAAGATATTATTAATCAGCCTTTTGATCTCGGCTGTGATTATATGCTTAGAGCTGCGCTTATCATGAAGAGCAAGCAGCACCATCTTTTGATAGTAACAATGCATCATATAGCAGCAGACGGATGGTCATTGCCAATACTATTGAAAGAGATGATAGAATGTTATAGTGCATTTGTAGCGGGCCGCAAACCTCACTTAGCTCCTCTAAATATACAATATACTGATTATTCAATTTGGCAACACGAACATATAAAGGGTGTATTTTTAGACAAAAAGCTTGTATACTGGGAAGGAAAGCTTAACAATTTGTCTCCGTTAGAATTACAAACGGATTATCCAAGAATTTCACTTCAGGCTACAAAAGGCTCTGTTGTTAGTGGCGCAATAAATGAAAATGTGCTTGCCGCCCTAAAAAGGTTAAGTGAACAAGAGGGATGCACTTTGTTCATGACTTTATTGGCTGTGTTCAAAGTATTACTTTTTAAGTACACCGGCCAACAAGATATTTGTGTAGGAACTCCTATAGCAAATCGCGGCAGGCAGGAAGTAGAAGACCTGATAGGTTTTTTTGTAAATACACTTGCATTAAGAACTGAGGTAAGCTCCGGTTCAACCTTTATCGAATTATTAAAACAAGTACGTACTACAACCCTGGAAGGTTACGAGCATCAGGAAGTGCCTTTTGAAAAGGTGGTTGAGGCAATAGTTAAAGAAAGGGATCTAAGCCGTAGTCCACTGTTTCAGGTGATGTTTGCATTGGTCAACCCGGAAAAAGACCAACTTATTAGTTTAGGAGAAGCTGAATTGTTTCCAGTCGAACTTATTCCTGATACTGCCAAGTTTGACATCACTTTTTCTTTGATAGAAATTACGAATGGGTTAAACATCAGCGTTGAATACAATACCGAGTTGTATAATCAGGAAACGATAGAGAAACTGGTTCAACATTACTGCAATTTAGTCACTGCGTTTGTAAAAACGCCCGGTGAAAAGATCGAGCGGATAGAAATGCTGTCTGAGTCGGAGACCCAGAAGGTGTTAGTAGAATTTAATGATACAACAGGAGCCTATCCCAAGAATAAAAGTCTTATACAGCTTTTCGAGAAGCAGGTAATAAATACGCCGCATGCAACGGCGATTATTTTTGACGAAGAGAAATTGTCATATGAGGAGTTAAACAAAAGGGCAAATCAATTAGCCAATCACCTTTTATCTTTAGATATTAAAACTGGAAGCAACATTGCCATTTTATCCTTACGAAAGGCTGAAATGGTTATAGCTGTGCTGGCAATATTAAAAGCAGGATTTACTTTCGTTCCGTTGAACATTGGCTACCCTACCGAAAGATTACAAGGTATTATTGAAGACGCAAGTATTGAAAATATTGTTTATACAGGCGACGAATTGTTAGATTTCTTTGTCTTTACCGATTGTAATACCATTCACATAAATGATGCAGCAAATAGTTCCACGGAGTCCCCTGAAATAACTACTGGTATTTTAGATCCTGTTTATGTTATGTATACTTCTGGCACTACCGGAAAACCGAAAGGGATAGTTGTATGTAATCAGAATGTTTTAAAATTAGTCTATGAACCAAACGAAATAGCTGTCCTGGCGGAAGACAGGGTTTTGCAATGGTCTAATTATTCCTTTGATGGATCTATTTATGACATATTTAGTTCTTTGCTTAAAGGTGCAACCTTATACTTGATAAAGGATGAGTTTGCTTCAGATGTAAACGCGTTGTCCAGGATAATAGAGCAAGAACAAATTTCTGTTTTGTTTATAACCACCGCCTTGTTTAACACTTTT
>JAOQAJ010000072.1 GCA_025963675.1 Segetibacter sp. | reverse complement strand
GATAAAGTTTGTATAGTATGCAGCTTACAAACCATATTTTTTTTCGGCCAAAACGCAAAGCAATAGGATTATAACGACTCTGTGTCTTTCAAGTTCCTTTATACCGAATAGCCAGGCTTTATGGGCTTTAAGTCTTTCACTGCGTCAGCGTACGGCTTCAGGAACGAAGAGAGCGTGTTGGCAAATCTGCAGGGATATTGCCCGGAGTTTTAAAGTTAAGAAAAGCGGTTTTTCGTATCCTTACTTTTTATTCATCTCTTTTTGAACCGGCGGATTAATCATAATGTGAGCACCATGAGTTCCTGGATTCATGATCCATGGTAGACCAGGTGCAGCAGGTTTTAAGGGAAGGCCTGTAGACTCAGCAGTAGCATAAGGTATATAAATTACAGAACGTAAATAACCGTTTTTAACTGCGCCCGTTGTAGTATCGAAATCATCTTTAGACGCAGAGTAAACGAATAAGGTCGAAGGTTGTTTAGGCATTGATAGTTTCCCTTCCTTTACTTCCTGCTCACGGATCTTAAAAACTTCGTCACCGTTTTTTCCCTGTTTTACTAAATCTCTTCCACGTTGCATAAAGGGGTCAAGATCTTTATGATAACAGGCAACAGAAAAACCATTTTGATCAGGATTATCAGCAAGGCAAATAAGTTCGTTACCTCCTTTTCGTAATAACGTAAATGCCTTTGCGGGAGAATATCCGTAGACAGCAGCACTATCCCTTTTATCTTCGGGCGCTGATAGTAATGCGAGTTTTATCTGCACATCTGGTGACAACACTTTGCTTTGAGAAAAGGTAGTTGAAGAAAATTGATAAAGACAAATAAGAAGGGCAAGCTTTTTCATAATTGCATCAAATTATATTCAAAAAAAATTGAAATAATGACACCTTCCAAATGCAGGTGGAAACTAAAGATACTAAAATAAAAGTGATGCTTTTACGGAGACTGATAAGATTATTAAACTCAAGATGAAATGATAGAAGGCAAGATCTCAGAAAGAATTCGACTGTTTCAGATAAGACTTTATGATAGCTTTTCTAAAGATGGTGTGGAAGGAGATTGGGTAAATGAATTTTGTATTCCGTACCCTCTTCCAAATCAAGATCAATTTCAAAATGGCCTTTTAGTTTTTTAATTGTTTCTTTTACTATGTATAATTCAAGACCAAACTCATGGCTTTTTGGCCTTGTAGCATAGCGTAAGCTACCTGTTACATTGACCTGTTTTTTTACGCTCACATTGTTATTTCTAATTAAAATGTTCGTTCCTGTTGAATGAGTATGAATCTTGATATAAACGTAAGCATTAGGCGTGTCTGAACCATGATATTTAATCGTATTAGAAATCAGGTTAGTTAACAAAATTTGCAGGGATTTCTTATTTGAAAAAAAGTTAGATTCATCTCTGGTGGTCAAGATTATTTCAGGGCATCGATCTTGCAAATGCGCTCTCTCCACTTCTATAATTTCACACAGCATCTCCTCGAAATATATTTGTTCGTCGTGAGCAAAACCTGAGTAAGTGTTCCGTGAAAGAAATGAAAGTTCTCCGGTATTTAAATCACGTTGGTGCGTTCTTTCATCTGTATGTTTTTCGGGTAAAAGTCTTTCCATATTTTCTACTAAAATTTATTTTATTACCCATACTTCTATTAGCTGATCTAACAGAAAAACAGATGTATTGTTTTGCAACACGGGTTGCAGGAGGCTATTAAGTGAGATAATAATTTAAAGGAACATTTCCTGCCTGCCAGGGACATGTTTCGGGATCAGTGATATATAGGGTAAGAGATAAAATACTTGTAGAGACTTATCGTGAACACTTGTCTTGTGCAACTGTCGTAATAGTTCTTCACATTTGTAAAGACAATAACGGAAGATTCAGAAAAGATATTTTGTAAAGTGGCAATTAGTTATACCAACATCAGACAAACTTTTCTTGCAAGCCTTTCACTATTCAATTAACTTTCCTCTTCGTTTATAACAATTTTATTGTACAGGATTAGTATTATGAAAAAACAAACTCGTCGAAATTTCCTGGTTGCTACCGGTATTTTGGGTGGAGGTTTAGCTGCGTCTGCCATGCCTCGTAAAAAAGCACCAACTAAGAAACTGGTAGTTCACCATGTTTTCTTTTGGTTGAAAAACCCTAACTCGAAAGAAGATCTGGCAAAACTTTTAGCAGGTTTACAAACGCTTAAAAAAATCGAAACAGTTCGTGCGATACATATTGGAGTAACTGCAAAAACAGAAGAAAGATCAGTAGTAGATGCAACTTTTAGCGCTTCTGAACTTTTATTTTTTGATGACCTCGCGGGCCAAAAGACCTACCAGGATCATCCCATCCACCTGGAGTTTATAAAGAATTGCTCGGCCCTCTGGGAAAAAGTAATTGTTTACGATTCTATCGATATTTAGAAAATTGCCTTGTTTTTGCCGATTTTAATAGTCATCCAATACAATAATATAGTTCCTGCTCTTTAAACCGATTTAACAAAAAGGTTGCAAAAAGGGCTAAGGTTGAAAGGAGCGTCGCAACAATGCCTGATTAACATTGAAATGCTTGTTACAAAATTGTTAGTCTGAAAGTCGGTTTTTTATATGCTAACTCTATCATTTAAAAAAGAGTGAACTTTAATGGCTTAGTGAATGTTTAATTTTGCAAAAAATAAACGCTATGATTCAAGCAAAAGCATATGCTGCACAAACCGCGACCGAGCCATTAGAGCCATATTCATTTGAAAGAAGAGACTTGCGACCTCACGATGTACAGATAGAAATTTTGTATTGTGGAGTATGTCACTCAGACTTACACACGGTACGGAGTGAATGGGGACCTGCAACTTATCCGTGTGTTCCGGGGCACGAGATTGTTGGAAGGGTAACTGCCGTGGGTAAACATGTAAAGAAATTTAAGACAGGTGATCTTGCAGGTGTAGGCTGTCTTGTTGACTCTTGTCGTGAGTGTCGGAATTGCCAGCAAGGGCTGGAGCAATATTGCGAAAACGGAGCAACATTCACTTACAACAGTGCTGACCGGGTTGATGGCACTAACACCCTGGGAGGATATTCAAGCGCGATTGTTACAGACGAAAGTTTTGTGCTGTCAGTGTCAGACAAGTTGCCTTTAGAAGCTGTTGCACCTTTATTGTGTGCAGGCATAACCACTTACTCTCCAATGCGTAATTGGAAAGTAGGTCAAGGGCATAAAGTAGCAGTTTTGGGATTAGGCGGCCTGGGGCACATGGCAGTAAAATTTGCGGTTTCATTTGGCGCAGAAGTGACTATGCTAAGCACTTCGCCTTCTAAAGAAGCCGACGCGAAAAGATTAGGCGCTCACAAATTTGCGTTGACAAAAGATCCTGAGCAACTGAAGGGACTTGCTACCTATTTTGATTTTATAATTGATACCGTATCTGCTGAGCACGATTACAACATGTACCTAAACATGTTGAACACAAACGGTGTGATGATTTGTGTAGGTGCTCCACCTACAGCCGCTCAAATCCCTGCATTCAATCTTATTTCTCAGCGAAGAAGTATTGTTGGCTCACTAATAGGCGGATTGCCTGAAACACAGGAAATGCTTGACTATTGTGCAGAACATGGAATAACGTCAGATGTGGAAGTTATTGCCATTAAAGACATTAATGAAGCTTATGAAAGAATGCTGAAAGGCGATGTACGTTATCGCTTTGTGATTGATATGGCAACCCTTTAAAACCAGCGTAAATAGTTTTAAATCAACTTGAACGGGCATTTAATAATGCCCGTTTTTTTATTTGTTTTTTGCTAAAAGATCCTAAAAAGTCTCATCTAAAAAGTACCGCCTTTTATGGAATGGGAATTGTAAAACCTATACTCATATAAATAAAGAAATTAATGAGTATAATAGGATACCAGGCGTCGCACGAACAATTTGCACCAAGCGAACTTGTAAGGTTGGCAGTAATGGCGGAACAAGCAGGTTTTCAGGCCATCAATTCGTCTGACCACTTTCATCCATGGAGCGAAAGGCAGGGACAAAGCGGATATTCATTTGCATGGTTAGGTGCTGCAATGCAAGCGACTAAAATGCCCTTCGGTGTTGTTTGTTCTCCTGGCCAGAGAAATCACCCTGCTATTGTAGCACAAGCTGCAGCTACGCTTTCTGAAATGTTTCCCGGTAGATTTCATGTTTCGTTGGGTAGTGGAGAGGCGTTGAATGAAAGAATAACCGGTGAAATCTGGCCAATAAAATCTGAAAGAAATGCAAGGCTACTTGAGTCAGCCGATGTTATTAGAGAATTATTTACCGGCAAAATGGTGACACATCATGGAAGGGTGACCGTGGAATGTGCAAGGCTTTATACATTACCAAAAGAATTGCCGCTTTTATATGGAGCAGCGGTCACCGAAGAAACTGCTGAATGGGTTGGGAGTTGGGCAGACGGATTAACCACCATTCATAAACCACTTGCCGAACTTGAGCAAACTGTAAAAGCTTTCAGAAGAGGCGGTGGCGAGGGCAAACCAATGATTGTAAAAGTTCAGTTGTCTTATGCAAGAGATGAGCAGGCAGCAATTGACGGTGCATATGACCAGTGGCGCACAAACATTTTCCAGGGAACAGTTTTAGGCGACTTACATAAAGTAGAACAATTTGATGCGCTGGGAGAATTTGTTACGATTGACAAATTGAAAGAAATGGTGAACATATCATCAGACCCTAAAGTTCATGCTGATCTTATCCGTTCCTATATTGATCTCGGTTTTGACACGGTAATTTTGCATAACGTGAATCGCGACCAGGAAACTTTCATCGGGGACTTTGGAGAAAAAGTATTGCCTCAGTTTTCAAAATCACGGGACTGAATGTCAAGTCAAATAGAAAAAGGCAGAAATACTCTGCCTTCTCAAACATCTATCTATAAAAGTTTATTGTTGCTTCACTCTATCCCATGCTTGCACGAGTTCGGTATTTCCAGATGTCCTACTGGTAACAGTGACTTTATCAGCAGTTACTATTGAGATCGTTCCATCTTTATAAACAGTGGTTCCATTACAACCGTTTACCAATGTACTAATTGAGAAACCGCCTGCACCATTTCCTTTTACACTCTTCCAAATGGGGTCATTTTCTCGTACGCAGTAGGTGTTGTTGTTTATGCTTTTAACTACAGCATTTCCTACAACAGGGTAAACGGTTATCGTCGATCCAACTAATGCGTTGTTATCGCTTGTAGAAGACAGCTTCCAGGTTCCGTTTAAAGAAAATAAACCACCCGTTGTATTCGTGGGAAGATTTTTGATTGTGTCGCAAGATGAGATCACCATTATTGCCAACATTATTGCCAGCCCTGTCGAAAAAATTTTCCTCATAACTTTTTTGCTGCAAGTATTCATTAACTGTGCCAAAAGCAGATCGGCCTCAATCAGTAATATTAATTGATTTAAAACAAAACTTTTGTTCCCTTTTATTCAATACTTTTTGTAGTACAAATGTTCGTTTCATGTCTTTTAAAAATCATCTAAAAACCCTTTTCAATCATTTTGCAGTTTAGTTTCATTCCCCTACTTTTGCACCGGCAAGTCTTATACGACCAGCTCCTATTGAACCCCCCAGGGCAGGAATGCAGCAAGGGTAAATGGTTGTAGCGGTGCGATGTAAGTAACTTGCCATTTTTTTTGTCTTTTTTTGTCCGCCACCGCTTTTATTCTTATCGCCATAACCTTGTACTTGTTCGCCTACCCGGTCAAAGCTCACTTGTACTTTTAGCAATTTCCCCCAGAAAACAAGCGTTCCTGAATGGCCTCCAGCATTACACAAAAAAGTTATAAGTACTTGTTGGTCAGATTTTTGAGTAATAGCTGTATGCGGATAACCGTTCTATTTTTAGTTGTCTTTGTTACTTCGTGCAAATATTATAATGGCAAATTGCCAGTAACGCAGAATGTTGAAGACTCTATAGGGATTACCCAGGCAAAAGTTGAATTACCAGAAGAAATAGAAAATCAGAAACCAGTAGAAGTAGCAACGCCTGTCAATTTGCAGGTTAAAGGAGGAAGCATTAATACGGGCAATACTAAACCTGAAGATTTATTAGCCTTTGCAAGATCATTAATTGGAGTAAAATACCGCTATGGTTCTTCAGACCCGGTCAGTGGCTTTGATTGTTCCGGGTTTATCACCTACGTATTTAATCATTTTAATATTGCGGTTCCGCGATCTTCTATTGACTTCACTCATTACAATACCCAGGTTGAATTACCGAAGGCAAAACCGGGAGATCTAATTTTGTTTACTGGTACTGATAGTACGATTCGTGAAGTAGGTCACATGGGAATTATTAGTTCCATAAATAATGACCAGGTTGAATTTATTCATAGTTCCTCCGGCAAAGCTAATGGCGTAACTATAACTCCTTTAAACATCTATTATTTAGGACGATTTGTGAAAGTGATTAGAGTGTTTAAAATGTAAACTCCAGGGAAAGCAGCAATGATTTAAATACTCCCGTATCGGTATTTTGTTGTTCGTATAAATTGCCTTTTAATACCCAACCTGTAATCTCTCTTGTATCCGGGTCAACTACAAAATATTCTTTCACTCCTGCTCTTTCGTACAAACTTTTCTTTTTGACCTTATCTCTTTTTTTATCAGAAGATAACACTTCTATAATAAGATCAGGAGCACCGTGTATGTAACCATCGGCTTTTAAAAGATGTTTATTTTCATTTAGTAGAACAAGGATATGCGGTTGTACCGCTGAAAGAAGATCGTCGAAATAGACATCAAAAGGTGATATAATTACTTTACCTCTTGACGTTATCTCCAAATTTGCCTCTATCCTTCTGGCTAAAAGAAATAGCAGGTCTTGATGGTGATATTTTAGTGCTGGAGACATATATAAAACGTTATCTATCACTTCACATAAGGTTCCTTCTGGTAATAACCTGAAAACATCTAAGGCCGTTTTAGGAACTTGCTCAATCGCTTTCATACTCTTCCGTTTTCATAAAATTACTAAACCTAGTTTAACTGAAAATCTCCTGTAACACTGGCAGACTTTTTATTTCTCCAAAGTCGTGAACATGAAGTGCAACATAGTTTTGATAGGCGATTATTAAATTTTTTCTAACGTGACGACTAAGATGAATTACTTCGAGGTCATTATAAAAATTGATAGAAAGAAGCTGAGAGGTAGCCTCCGCTAATTGCTTTTCAAGAAAGTAAGAGTGCAAAGGCTTCTGTTCAACAAACTGTCCTTCCTGCAAATCTAAGATGGGCGTGTCATTAGTATATTCTCCCCGGATTCGAAAACCTAATTCCCCTGCAAGATGAAGACTAAAGTATAATGGAAGATTTGCAGTTAAAGTCGGGTTTGCAGTGTCGAGTTGTTTGAGTGTATCTTCTGTTAAAAAAAATAGTTCGGGACTTGCTTCAGGTTGCTTTAGACTATGCTGCAACATTTCGACGATGTACATTGAAACTGTATTCTTCACTACATCGAACAATAAATTTTGATATAAGTGAGCCCACTGGTACTCCTTAATAAAGTTTAAATTTTTCAATTCGTTGTGGTAAACAACCATATCAAGTATAGCCCCGGGTTGAAAATAGATTGCTTTTCCCGACGACTTTTTTGTGCTTTGCCTGACACCCTTTACAATGTAAGATTGGATTCCAAAAAGTTCGGTGTATACAGTAGTGATAATACTGGTTTCACCATATTTAACTGTTCGTAAGACGATCCCTTTCGTTTTATGTGTCATAGAAAATCTCTGCGCTTACTGCCGATAAGAAATAAAAAAGTACAAGTGTGCGACGCAACAATTGTAGATTAGAAATCCACTGATGGTACCAAAAAATACAAGAAAACGGAAAAATCAGTTGTTGTTGAAAGGTGCAATTTACCAGCTTTATAACTTTAAATAACTGCTAGAAAAATTCGTTGAGATTGTAGGACGTTAAGAGCATGACGACTAGACAAAGGGTTCACGATAACGTTGCCAGGTTATGTTTTGCCCTCTTATTTCACCACTTTGAAAATTTGCAGTTCATTATTTTTGGTCAGGCAATACAATAAATTTCCATTGAAGTTGATCTTGCTAAAACTTGCCTGGTCATCAAACGCAGTAAAAGACAATAATTGAAGGTTGGTAGGTTTATATAAAAAAATATTGGTACTATTTCTGGCAGTTATTGTGTTCTTATCCAGCACCTGTAGATCGGTAAGTTGTAGCAACTGATAATTGTTTTTCTTGCCTCCATAATAATCAAACACCAATAATCCTTTAGACGGATCATACAGATAAAGTTGACCATCACGATCGTACAAGGAAACGGGAGTTGGAACAGAGTCAAATATTTGCCTGAAATCTGTCGATTCAAGTAATACTTTACCTGACTCGTCGATCTTTTTTAGCTTGCTGTCTAACTCGTCAAATACCCAGATATTGTTATCATAACTGGTCGTAATCGCCCTGGCCTGTAAAATATTTTGCTGACGAAGATCAACTGTTGCGCGTACGTTTAACAATCGATCTAATATGACAATGGTTGAGAAATCTTTATAATAAACCAAAACCTTTAAAGGGTTAGTGGCATCTATTGAGTAAATCTTACCATACCTTCTCACATCATTATAAACGGCAACGGAATCTCCTTTTTCATTTATCTTTTTTACCTGGTTTGTGGCAGTTAACAGGTAGATATTACCAAGATTATCTGTAGTAAAATCTTTTACGACAGTACTAATTTTCCGAACCAATAAAAGCTTCAATACAGCGTGATCCTGTGCAAAGGAAAGCGCGGTTTCAAGAACGACAATAATTGTTACAAAAAGCTTTTTCAATGCAATCCTTCTAATTTTTTCAATTGAGTTTCATGTCCATCAAACTCAGCATACGTAAAATATTTTATCCAGTCACCTAAGTTTATATATCGACTGTTATCGTTCAGTTTTATATCCAGTGGTAAATGACGGTGGCCAAAAATGAAATAGTCGTAGTGCTGTTTCGCCAAAATCTCTTTCGAAAAAATGACGAGCCATTCATTTTCTTCACCCAAAAAAACCTCGTCAGCCGCCCCGGTTTTCTTTCTGCTTTCTCGACTGAAAAAATTAGCCAATCCAATTCCCCATGAGGGATGCAGCATTCCAAAAAGTACCTGGCTTATCTTGTTTCTAAACACTTTTTTTAAAAGCTTGTAACCATGGTCGCCAGGACCCAAGCCATCACCATGACCTATAAAAAATTTTTTACCGTTCCATTCGAAACTTTTCGACTCGAAGTAAACAGGGATGTTTAATTCCCTCTCAAAGTATCCCCGCATCCACATGTCGTGATTACCAACAAAAAAATGTATGGGTATTCCGCTGTCAGTTATTTCGGCAAGTTTTCCTAACAAACGAACATAGCCCTTTGGTGACACATGCTTGTACTCAAACCAAAAATCAAACATATCCCCCACAATAAAAATTGCTGCCGCTTGATTTCGTATTGATTCTAAAAAAGCAACTATTTTTTTTTCTCTTTGCAGGCTTCTTTCAAAGTCTGGCGCGCCTAAATGAAAGTCGGATAAGAAGTAGATCTTTTTTCCTGCAGGTACTTCCATCCCTTAAAGTTGCGGTTTGGCTGTGATGTGATCAAAAATATCGCCTGATAGTATTTGTGGCTGCCCACTGACTTGCCGGTTATACCAATAGATCCACGCGTGGCTGGACTGATCGTTATGAAAAACTTCAGCTAATTCGCGGCTATACAATTTCGTTTCCCCCTCTTCAGGGTTGAGGCCTTCGTAATCGTCCAACTGTTCAATCGCCCAATCAAACTCTCCAGCCTCTTTCAAATCGTACAATTCCCCTTTAATAAAAAAGTCATCCGAAGTAGGTATGGCTGCCGGATATTCACCGAGATCAAAGAGTTTGCCTTTTACCTTGGCATCACCGAGCAGGGAAAAGTGTTTACTTATATATTCATAAGCTTCGTGGTGAAAACCTTTTCTCAAAGTTCCATATACAAACAGCTTAGTTACAATATTTTTCATGCTGCTAAAGATAGATGAGGAAGTGCTTTTAAATGATGATTAATGTTTAAAGGGGCGGTAATAATTATCGTTCAAAGAGATGTTGAGGTTCTTTGGCTACCGGCATTTGTTTTCAAACCCGTCATTGTTGCGACGCAATCCGTTCATCTTTTGTACCATTCCGCAGCTCCAGCCTTCAATATATATATCTTATCATTTTTTCAAAACCAACAGTATCAAACAGCGATATACAGCGATGCGCCAAGTCGGCTATTCATAATTCATTCTTTTATCCCTCTACTAAAAAGACATATACTTCGGCGGGGCCATGAACACCGACAACCAGGGTTTTTTCAATATCGGCCGTACGACTTGGGCCAGTTGCAAGAGTGATTAATGAAGGTATGTTTCCGGCGTATTTATCTTTTAGCTGCAGTAAGCCTTCTTTAATGTCGTACACCAATTGGTTCGTATAAGCGATACAAATATGGATAGGTGCATAAACACTTACTGTCCTTCCGCTAGCCTGGGCTGAACTCATTAGTAAACTTCCGGTTCTTGCAACCAAAAGTTCGCATCCTGTTATGCTCGCATCACAGCTGGCAATATCAGTAGCAGAAAAATTACGGAAACCATTTTGTTCAAGCTTTTGCCGGATCTCATTTTCATTGCAATAAATAGATTTCATCTTTTTTGCAATGGTCAATTGCTGAAGCTGAAGGGCAAGTTCTTTTTCATCAATGCAAAAAGAAAACTTGCCTAATAAGCCAGTAAAATTTTCAGCAAACTCAATCTCAAGATCTTTTGTAGAAGGTTGAAAAACACTTGTATTTCCTTCGCTTTGCGAAAAAGGAACAGGCACTGGGTTTGCCAGTGCCTGTCTTATTTTTTTTAAAATATTCTCTTTTGAAGAGGAATTTTTCATATTGATTGTTGAAAAGAAATTACATGTCCACTACTGTTTTCTCAGGAGGAGCGCTTAATTCTGCGTTAACCTCAGGCTGAATATCGAGGATTTTTTTCTCTTCGAAAGGCCGTTTTCCTATCAATGTTTCTACATCACTTTGAAATAATACTTCTTTTTCCAAAAGCTCTTTCGCCAGTATTTCAACTTCTCTTCTTTTCTCTGTCAATAAATTTTTTGTACGTACGTAAGCTTCTGCAATCAGGTTTCTTACTTCCTCATCAATCATCTTACCCGTTTCCTCACTAAAGGGCTTCGTAAAAGTATTTTCCTGCGTCGGATCGTAATAACTGATGTTTCCGATCTTATTATTCATACCATAAACAGTCACCATGGAGTAGGCCATTTTGGTAATTTGCTGCAAGTCGTTGCTTGCACCGGTAGAAATTTTGCCAAAGATAATCTCCTCAGCCGCACGGCCTCCAAGGGTCATACAAATCTGGTCAGACAACTGGTCGGTATTATACAGATATTGCTCTCTGGGGGTGTATTGAGCATAACCCAGAGCCGCAGTTCCTCTCGGAACAATCGTCACTTTCAGCAGAGGATAAGCATGTTCAAGAAACCAACCACAAATTGCGTGACCAGCCTCATGATAAGCAATAATCTCTTTTTCTTCCGGAAGAATGATTTTATTCTTTTTCTCTAGTCCACCTATAACGCGATCAATTGCATCCTGGAAGTCACTCATGTCGACAGCTTCCTTGTTTTTACGGGCTGCAATTAGCGCTGCTTCATTACAAACGTTTGCTATATCAGCACCTGCAAAACCCGGCGTTTGTTCAGCAAGCTTATGGATGTCGAGGGTTTGCGCAATTTTAATTGGCTTTAAATGCACTTTAAAGATCGCTTCACGACCTTTTACGTCCGGGCGGTCGATTGAAATTTGCCTGTCAAAACGTCCTGGTCTTAACAATGCGGTATCTAAAACATCCGGGCGGTTGGTAGCAGCCAGAATGATAATACCGATATCAGTACCAAAACCGTCCATCTCAACGAGTAACTGGTTCAAGGTATTCTCTCTCTCATCGTTACTCATGATTGCATTTCTACCTCTGGCACGACCGATCGCATCAATCTCATCTATAAAAATGATACAAGGAGCTTTTTCGCGAGCCTGCTTAAATAAGTCTCTTACACGACTTGCACCGACACCAACGAACATCTCGACAAAATCACTACCACTAAGACTAAAGAAAGGCACCTGTGCCTCACCAGCCATAGCTTTAGCAAGTAGTGTTTTACCTGTTCCCGGAGGACCTACGAGTAATGCGCCTTTGGGTATCTTACCTCCCAGTGCAGTATATTTCTTAGGGTTTTTCAGGAAGTCAACGATTTCCATCACTTCGACTTTGGCTTCATCCAGGCCGGCCACGTCACCGAAATTTATGTTTACACGCGTTCCCTTTTCGAATAAGGTTGCTTTCGATTTACCGATGTTGAAAATACCTCCTGGTCCACCTCCACCACTTGGTCCGCCCATTTTACGCATCAGCAATACCCATAAACCAACAAACAATGCTATGGTAACAAAAGTATTTAATACGGGCCCGTACCACTCACCCTCATTCGTCACATTTTCAGGTACTTTTTGAATGCCTAAAGGATTAGCAGTTGAATCTTTAAAAAATGCATTCTGAGCGGCATTGAAACTTTCCCAATCTGTAACTGTAAACTCAAAATGGGGTCCTTTACTAACACCTGTTGAAGGTCTTTTTATTTTTCGGGAATAGTAGTCTTTGCCTAAGCTTTCAGATTTTATGTAAACCCTGACTAGTTCCTTATTTTTAATTAGATCTAGCTTTTCAACATCCCCTTTAGACAACATATCGCGCCTGAAATCAAGCTCAGTAGTCCTGATAGCATCCGGCGACATATTGAATAAATTAGCTGCAATTAGTACTACAGCGATAATTGCATAAATCCAATATATACTGAATTTTGGCCCTTTCCGTCCGGCTTTGTCATCACCATTCTGTGGTGGAATACCGGGGATATTGCGAAAATCTTTTTTTACTTTTTTATCGTCTTGTGCCATATTTCTTCATCTATGTAAGGTAGAAATTCCTTTTTTTAATTTTTCTGTATTGTGATACTTACCCCTGGTGCTCCTCTCTTTGAGCGTCACTCCACATTTCTTCAAGTTGGTAAAATTTTCTTGGCTCGGGTAACATTACGTGCACAACGATGTTTACATAGTCGATCAGTACCCACTGCAACGCCTGGTAACCTTCATGTTTGTAAGCTACCTCGTCGCAATGTTTCTTTACTTCTTCTTCAATAGATTCCCCAATGGCCCGAAGTTGCTGGGGGTTAGATGCTTCGCAGATGATAAAGAAATCAGCTACAGCCTCATGAATTTTACGTAAGTCGAGCGAAACGATGTTTTCGCCTTTTTTCTCCTGAATTGCTTTTATAATAGTCTTAAAAAGCTTAGAGCTCCGGGTAAGTTTTGTTGCCGTACTTTTTTTACGGGTAGATAATAATGAAAGAGGTTCCAATAAATTCAAATCTTTAAATTAATAATACTGTTTGTGGCTTACTGCAAGATTAGCCTTATATATTTTTTTACCGGGGCACTTCAAAGTAGCATACTTAATATCTTAATTACTACTCAAGCTTTTATCTCAAAAACGACCCCGACTTCTATCTTTGCCAAAAATACTAATTCTTTGCGATGTGAAAAGCCAAATTGGTCAACCGTTTTTCGAACTTGGTGAAGTAGACAGCTCCAACAACTATGCCATGCGAATGGCTCAAGCCCATTTGGCAGTACATGGAACTACATGGTTTGCTCATTATCAAACTGCGGGAAAAGGGCAGCGAGGAAAGGCGTGGAAGGCGGAACCCGGCCAAAACATAATGATGAGTTGCCTTTTAGAACCCGACACGCTTTCTGTTGACAATCAATTTGTTTTAAATGCTGCTATTGCCCTGGCGTGTTTTAAGTTTTTTAATAAATATGCAATTGATAAAACAAGCATCAAGTGGCCTAATGATATTTTTTGGGGAGACAGAAAGGCAGGAGGTATACTTATCGAAAACGTTTTGCATGGCGAAAAATGGAGATATGCGATAGTTGGAATCGGATTAAATATTAACCAAACTTTGTTTCCGGAAGGGATACGAAACCCAGTCTCTTTAAAACAAATAACGGGAAATACATTTGATGTGATAGCACTGGCAAAAGAGCTTTGCTTCTTGATAAACAATTGCTGGAACCAACTTCTAACTGCACCTTTTCAGAACATCTTTAACGAGTACAGCACTTGTCTATATAGAATCAATGAGATGTCGACATTTAGAAAGGAAAATCTCACTTTTAACGCAACCGTTAGAGGAATAAATGAGAAGGGTGAGTTATTGGTCGAAACACCCGATCAAAAAACCCTGACCATCGGAAGCATAGAGTGGGTATTGCCTTAATTGAAATGAATTTCAGAAAGAATGGAAATATCTCTTTCCTTCTTGCGTGCATCGACCTCAAAACTGTTGTTCTCGTAACCTTTATTAAACGTTTCTAAAAGGTAGAAAAAGATAAAACGTAACATGCCGAGTTTAGCATATTGTTTTACATGAGCTACTTCGTGCCTTACCCACCGCTTGTTTCTCAAGAATTCTTCTTTGCTGGAATTGTGCAAATGAATGGTTTTTCCTACAACCATCGCAATTGACTCTGTATCTAAACGTTTGGCCGCAATTTTCGCTAACCACGAGTTTTCTTTAATTTTTACTTCGGTCACTAGTTTCAAGATTTTCATGGTACAGCAAGCAATAAAGGGGTGTACGAATGTATATAACTTTTGTTCGATACTAACATTTATGGTATGTTTTTTTAAACTTTATTCCCCACTTGTTGTCCACATTTTTCCGCTAGTTTGTCCACGCCTCCAAAACCTGCTGTGTTTGGTTTTTAGTATCAGGCTTTGTAATAATTTTCTTAATTATCCCATTTTCGTCTATTAGGAAAGTTGTACGGTTCGTCCCCAAATAATTTTTTCCCATGAAATTCTTTTCTCCCCACACACCGTATAATTCCACAATCTGTTTGTCCTCATCGGCTATTAGCGGAAAAGGTAATTCGTATTTATCCTCAAATTTTTTGTGACTTTTCACACTGTCCGTGCTTACCCCTATGACCTGAAAACCTTTGTTTATCAACTCATGGTAGTTGTCTCTTAAATTGCAAGCCTGGGCAGTACAACCAGGAGTATCGTCTTTTGGGTAGAAATATAAAATGACCTTTTTTCCTTTAAAATCGCTTAACGATAATTTATTGCCATTTTGGTCCAATCCTTTAAAAACCGGTGCTTTTGTTCCTTCTTGTAATTCTGACATAATTGTTGTTTTTGCATTTAACTACATCAACATTGCTGCCACCAAAATGTTTAAGAACGTAATCACCAGATACGTTAAAATTTATGTCAACAGAATCTGATTAAAGAAGAAAATAAGGACGCGTTTGTTGCAAGCCTTTGAATAAATATTTGACATCCTTGTACTTGTCCGCCTACCGGCGGATCACTCACTTCCGCTGAATCTGTATTGGACAAGCTTTCGCTGAATGATATTTGTAACCATTAGGTAATGTAGCCCGAGGTTTTGGTGTAGACGTGAGTGACACAACGATGATGAGAACAGGGCTAATGCTGGCTACACAATTTTCTCAAAACATAAATTTACCTGCATTTTGTAAGTTGCTACCTGATGAAACTAAAGGTTTTCCCGGTTACATTTCCTGCAAGGTCTTCTGCTGTAATGATCAATTCATGTCTTCCTTTGCTGGTTCGCTCGTCAAACGTATGAATATAAGAGTCATTCTTTCGACTAAAAAGAAGCCAGTTTCCATCTAGCATTGCTCTAAAGCTTTTTATCTCTCCAAGGTTATCAGTGACTACAAGCGATATTGATTTTTTGTTGCTTACCGAACCACCGTTTGTAAAACCAATTGGAGTAATTCGCGGAGGGACAGAATCAAGCACTAATTTCAAAATTCCTAAATTTCTAAATTTTGCCTCCATCCAACCGTTTACCCAGGTTCCGGTAACAACCTCGGCTCTTCGGTTACTGAGAAGATGCATCACCACTTTGGCTGTATCGGTTTCGGCAAGAGCAGCGGTGGGCTTTATGCGAACCGTATAATGATTGTGAACAGGGATTGTATGACTATGAAGGAAGTGAACTGATGATACAATTTTGGAGTCGGTTGCGGAAGTAGACTTATAAACAAAAGGAACCGTATCGTAAAAAGCACCTGGTGCAAAAACCGCTTCGAGCTCGTCTGTTTTTAGGACATTCTCTTTTTCCGGCAACATTTTAATTGTATTGGGTGCCGATAAAACCCCGGTCGTTGCATTCGCATCCCACCTGAACTTAAACCGTACGACAGACGAATTGCCCGCCACATCTTTAACCACGATTTCAGCCTGGTGAATAGCAGTATCAGCAAGTACAATGGTTCCATCTTTATCCTGTGAATAGGTCAAACTATAATTGCCCGGTAGCCTGCTTAGGTGCTGAATATAACTTCCACCAGATGCCTTTGTTTTGTAATCGATACTTGCGTTTATATATCTTGTATCATCATAAGAAAAATCATTCAGTTGAAAACTGGATTGCAGGGTATTATCAACTGAAACGTCGGCCTGGTAAATGCCATAATAATTTGACACAGCCGTTATTTTATCGCCGGCGGCAATTCCAAAACTTACAACCGGGGAACGCAGAACGACTACACTATTTGCAGAAGTATAGCTTCCATTTGAACCAGCTAATGGTATAGCTACCGGGTTGAATTGATAGGTGCTATACCTCCTGTCATAATAATAGAGCCTGAAAATAGAAGGCTTCACCTGGTCATTCAATCCGAAATTAAAGAGCCACGGATTCAGGTTGTTGCCCGTTTTAGTATCCCTGATCTCGAAATGAAGATGAGGGCCGGCAGATCCACCTGTGTTACCACTAAAAGCAATGAATTGACCTTTTGAAACAGGAAATTGATTTGGCGCTAAATCGAACTCCTGTTCCCACTTTTCATCGGAATATTGTTTCTGCTTTAAGTAATTACTTAAAGGTTCATAAAAGTCATTCAGGTGCGCGTACAGCGTTGTGTAACCATTTGGATGGTTGATATAAATAGCGCGGCCAAAGCCAAATCTTTCAATTTTAATCTTACTGATATACCCTTCCGCGGCAGCAACCACTGGCAGGTTTTCTCTTTGATTAGTACGAATATCTAAGCCCATGTGAAAGTGATTGGGTCTTAGCTCTCCAAAGTTTGCAGCAAGTTTTATAGGAATGTTAAGCGGATTTCTAAAATAACCTTTGGGATATTCCGCAGATGTATTGGAAGTAGGAGTCGAAGGCTTGTGTGGAACAACAACCGGCGCCTTCGAAAACAACGAATAAATTGAAAGCACGAGAAATATAGCGAATTGTTTCATCAACAGTTTTAATTACAATTTCAGTGGTTAATCAAAAATACTACCAGACATAAAAGTGGATTATAACATTAACATCAATGTTTCCTTCTAAACGCCAGTAATAAGACAGGCAACAAAGTTAAGTTGGTAATTGTACCGGTGATGAGTGTAAGAGAAGTGAGCCAACCAAGTGCCTGGGTGCCACCGAAGCCGCTAAAACAAAAAATGATAAAGCCGGCTATAAGAACCAGTGAAGTATAAATGATGCTGATACCTGTATGTCGAATCGTTTCTACAATGGTAGGTTCAACAGCATTATTTTGTGATGGAAGTTCTTGTTTATAGTTGATTAAGAAACGAATGGTTACATCTATTGCAATACCGAGAGCTACGCTAAAGACCAATACTGTTGACGGTCGTAAGGCTATTCCGAACCATCCCATGACACCCGCTGTAATTACTAATGGTACCACGTTAGGAATGAGTGAGCACAGCAGTATTTTAAATGACCTGAATAAATAAAGCATACATAATGCAATTAATAAAAACGCATAAATAATGCTGTCTTTTAGCCCTTTTATTATAAAGCTGCTGCCTTCTAAAAATGTTACGCTTGCACCAGTAAATTGTATGTTGTAAGCTAATGTATCAAAAATCCTGCTTGCTTGTTTTTCCAGTGTATCGAGAATAACAGGAAGTCTTACACTTCCCACATCCTTCATGTTTACACTTATGCGAGCAAACTGTTTGGTGCTATCAATAAATCCGTTCAGCAACTTTGATGGCCCTGTGTTCGGTTTAGCTTCTTCTTTCCCTTTTAAAATCGGTGCCAAAAAAGCCATATCAAATTCTGAGGGAGCAGCATAGCTTGCACTGTCATTATCATAAAAGGCCTGCTTTGCGAACTTCAATCCTTCTACAACACTTAATGGTCTCGACATGTTAGAGTCGTGTGCGATGGCCGAAGAAAATTCATCTATTCGCTCAATCGTTTTTAAAGAACTTGTCACCCCTTTTTTCTTTTTTGTATCTACGACAATCTCAAGTGGCATTACACCTTTGAAATTATTCTCAAACCATTTCAGGTCTGTGTAAATTTTATCTGTTTTAGGTAAATCATCTACTATGAATGCTTCACTCTTAAGACGAAAGATTCCGACAAGCGCTATAATGGTAATGCCAGCCGTAATAACATAAACCGACCTTTGATGATACAACGACCATTTCTCTAAACGCTGTAGTGTTTTTATTAGTAACCTGTTATCTAAGTATTTTAATTGTTGAGGCCTGGGCGCTTCCAGGTAACTAAGAACAGAAGGAATAAAAATGAGAGAAATAATAAATAGCAGCATAATATTAATACCTGCAACTACACCGAATTCTTTTAACAAAGCACTTCTTGTCAGCGCAAACACTGCAAACCCTATTGCAGCAGCTATGTTACAAAAAAGCGTGACAATTCCCATTTTGTCAACCATTGAAACTAAAGCCAGTTTCTTGTCTTTTGTTTCAAGGTATGCTGAGTGGTATTTATTTAAAAAATAAATGCAGTTAGGAATACCAATTACGACTAGTAGCGGCGGAATGAGTGCAGTAAGCAAAGTGATCTTGTAGCCCAGTAGAACAATTGTAGCCAGGCTCCAGATTACTCCAAAAATTACAACCAACAAACTCATTACAACCGCACTTAGTGATCGGAAAAAGAGCAATAAAGTAACCGCCGACAAGATCAACGATCCAATTAAAAACCACTTCATTTCCGTTTTTATCAAATCACCTACCGTGGTTCTTATAAAAGGTAATCCGCTGGTGTGCACTACTAAACCTGTCTCTTTTTCAAAACCTTTTACTTCCTTCACAATAGCTGCTACAAGTGTTGATCGGTATTTGGTATTAATCACATCCTTATTTACATTTATTCCGATGAGGTAAGAACGTGTTTGGGGGTTATACAATAAACCTTTATAAAAAGGCAGGTTTTCAAACGTGCCTTTCGCGCTGTCCAACTGTTGCTGTGAAATGTCAGAAGAAAATATTTTTTGAGGAACTAATTTTTCAGAACTGTCTTTTACCAACATCACAGCCTCGGGAACACTTAACACATTATCTACTCCTTTTATAGCCTTCAGCCTTACATCTAATTTTGATACTGCGTTAAAAATATTTGTAGTATAAAATTTATCGGACTGTATTCCTATAACTAGCAAGCCGCCATTCTCGCCGAACTTTTGTTTAAAAGATTCGTACTGTACGTACTTCTCATTATCTGTTGGAATAGCTCTTGTAAAATCATAACTGAGTTGCACTTTACTGGCTATAAACCCCATGCCTAATGTTGCCGCTAACAATGAAATAAGAAGAAAGAGTCGCCACTTTAAAATCCATTGCCCTAGCCGCTGCCACATAGAAAACTTTATTTTGATCTAATGATGATGTATAAAGAAAACGAATATAAGCAGAACGGTGGTTTGGCTTTTAGAATTGATTTTTGTCGTTTCCTGTTACGACCCGTATGTAACGCAAAGACATGCTGGCTTGAGGTGGGTTTAAATAATGAACCATTTTGATATGGTTTATAAAATTTGTTACAGACATTTTGTTCGCTATTGTTGCTTCTGTTGCGACGCATTCCGTTCGTCGGCAAGAATTCTGGTCAGCTTTATTATGTTGTGAGATTATTTATTAAAATGATGAATTATTGCTCATAAAAGCTAAAAACGTCGAAGTGTGCGACGCAACAATGTTGATGGAAGCAATAAAGCCTGGTTCAAAAAGAAAACATTTTGTAATTAGGCAGAAAACCAAAATTGTTAATTAAAAGGCAGTTTAATATTGTTGTTACCTGCCGTCGAATGCTGCTTAATACAATTGATCTGTATTCTGCAACTTGGCAAAAGCCCCTATTTTTGCAGTGCTATGAATATAAGTGATGATTTGCAAACTCGCTGGTGGAGCCTTGAAGCTAAGCTGGTTGAGCGTTTTGGGAGAAAGCCGGATATGGAGGCTATATTGTTTTTAATCGGCATGCAGGAGACAGGTTTTGTCAAATCTAAAATAACAAAGGAACAAAAGCAGGACCTTATGCATGTTGCTGTTTGTACTCTGCTGAGTGAAAGTGGCTATTACCTGCTCGAAGGAAAAGATGAGGAAGGCTGGCCACATTTCAAGCAATTGAAGGAAATGCCAACATTGAATGTTATTGAACAGGAAAACTTCCTAAAGGATCATGTATTGCTTTACTTTGAAAAACATGGATTGTAAATGAATAATATGTTCAAAAGGCTTTTGTTTTTTTCTTTTGTATTTGTCTCTATGGGGGCACAAACGTTTGCACAAACTAAGAGTAAGAAATCTGTAACTAGTTCTGTAGTAAGACGTCCTGCATCGGCCGGTTTAGCAAATGAGCCATGGAGACAATTGAATACTAAAGAAAGGCTGGTAGAGATTGCTACCGAGTATGGTGTTATGATTGCTAAATTGTACGACAGCACTCCTTTGCATCGCGACAATTTCGTAAAGCTTGTACAGCAAAAGTTTTATGATAGTTTGTTATTTCACAGGGTCATTAACCAGTTCATGATACAGGGCGGGGACCCTACCAGTAAAACTGCACCTGACGGAGTTCCTCTTGGTTCCGGCTCTGTCAAGGGAGACAGGATTGCGGCAGAGTTTAAGCCGTACCTGTTTCACAAAAAGGGGGCTTTGGCCGCAGCAAGAGATGATAACCCTGCAAAAGCTAGCAGTAATTGCCAGTTCTACGTGGTTCAGGGAAAAACAATGAATCAGCAGGAATTGGATAACGTATACGCACAACGTGTCAAACCTTCTAATGCTTCATTTAACTACACTCCCATTCAAAAAGAAGTTTATAATCGAATAGGTGGAACACCTTTTTTAGATCAGGGTTATACTGTTTTCGGAGAAGTTATCAGTGGTTTAGATGTTATAGACAAAATTGCAAAAGCACCTAAAGACCAATCAGACAGGCCTCTGCAAAACATCCGCATGAAAATCAGGCTACTTAATTAACTTCTTTTAAAGAAATTAATTTAATATTTGTAACATAAAAATGAAGTCAATGAATTTTCCAGAGAACTTACGTTACACCAAAGATCACGAATGGATTAAGTTAGAAGGTACTACTGCCACAGTTGGCATCACAGAATTTGCCCAAAGTGAACTGGGAGATATAGTATATGTAGACATTGACAGCGCGGGTAAAACATTGAATGCCGAAGATATTTTTGGTACTGTTGAGGCTGTAAAGACAGTGAGTGATCTTTTTCTTCCTTTGACAGGAACAATAGACCAGGTTAATCCAGCTTTAGCGAACCAACCTGAGCTTGTAAATTCTGATCCATATGGTGACGGCTGGATGATAAAGATGACCGTTGCAAGTGTTGCTGACTACGAATCTTTGCTTAGTTCCGATGCATATTCAAAACTAGTCTCCTAAAACAATCCGTGGCGAATTCCTTTTCGTATATCATTCTGCGCTTTCGCCTTTACATTTTACTAACTCCGCTGCTGTTTGAACAACGGTAATTTATATCCTGAAAGCGAATTAGTCTCGTTGCTGAAACAACGGCAGGAGCATGCTTTTAATTATTTGTATGACCATTATGCAGGTTCTTTATATTCTGTTATTGTAAGTATTGTTCCTGACCGGGAATTATCTAATGATTTACTGCAGGAGGTCTTTGTAAAGATCTGGCGACAGATTGAAAGCTATGACAATACAAAAGGCAGGCTTTTTACCTGGATGCTTAATGTTGCAAGAAACGCAAGCATTGATGCTATAAGAAGTAAAAATTTTCAGCAGAGCAAACAAAACCGTGAGCTAACGGAAAATGTTTATGAGGAAGGAGGAAGCGTACAAACGAACACAGATCATATAGGTTTGCGAAAGATAGTTCACAAATTAAAGGATGAATACCGGTTATTAGTAGAGCTATCTTATTTTGAAGGATATACCCAGGATGAAATATCTAAAATGTTGAATATTCCTTTGGGTACAGTTAAAACAAGACTACGAAGTGCCTTAATTCAATTAAAACAAGTCATAAAAGCTTAGTGGACCTTGATGCTTACATACAAAGTGGATTGATTGAAAGCTATGTACTTGGACTAACTAGTGCGGAGGAAACTGCTGAGGTTGAAAGACTCAGAAGTCAGTACATTGAAATAGATGACGCAATTAATGACTTTGCTTTAAACCTGGAAAAAAAGGCATTTGAAAATGCCATAAGTCCACCACCAGAACTGAAGGAGAAAATTTTCGCAGCAATCCACAATGATCATCAGGCAAATCCACCAGCTCTGGTTCAGCCCGCTTACGATGAACCCACATTACAAGCACGGATAAGAAATATACGAACCTGGCGAATAATCGCTGCAGCTTCGATTATTCTTTTCATTGTAAGTGCAGCTTTAAACCTTTATTTCTATAATCAATACAACGATAAACAAGAAGCCTATCAGGCGCTATTGTCAGAAAGAGAATCTTTGCAGGCGAATAATCAGATTTATCAAACTCAGTTAAAAGAGTGGCAATCTGCAGCAGCTATGATGGCAGACTCTACTATGGCAACTGTAAAAATGCGCAGTCCAAAAGGCAAAGATGATGCTGCTACCGTGTTTTGGAACACGCTAAGCAAAGACGTTTATGTGATGGTTAATAAGCTTCCGGAACCAAGAACAGGAAGACAATACCAGCTTTGGGCGATGGTTGATGGAAAACATGTAGACGCTGGTGTACTTGATTTGTCCTGTACAAGTGTATGTAAAATGAAAAATATTCCTAAAGCCGAGGCTTTTGCTATCACACTGGAAAAGGAAGGTGGTAACAAAGTTCCAAACTTAAAGGCACTTTACGTAATGGGAACCATCTAATCGTATTCGTTATATAAAATTCCAATTTCAAATATTATCCTTCTAACTTTAGCCGGTCTTATTTCCATAAATTTTAAAGCTGGCTGAGAATTATGCGTTTTGTTGCTTTTTTACCTGCTATTACCTGGTTTATTGTTTCCGCTGTTTTACTTGCGATTCCTGGTAATGATCTTCCCCACAACCACTTTTTCGATATCCCGAATTTCGACAAGTTTGTTCATTTCATTATGTTTCTGATGCTTACATCACTCTTCAGTTACCCTTTTTCTCTATTAACAAACGAAGTCCTGGCAAAAGGATGGTTTACTAAAATAACTCTTTATGCTATCGTTTATGGAATACTGATGGAGTTCGTCCAGAAATATTTAGTGTACGGCCGTTCGTTCGACGTCACTGATATTCTATTCGATACGCTGGGAAGTCTGGCAGGGCTGATAATTATCAGGAAATATTATGACAAAAAAATAGGCCCCAATAGAAATCGGGGCCGCAACCAAAACTAACTGCTTATGAGAAAATTTGACTACTTTCTTATAGTAATCTTATATGTTTAAAACAAAGTCTATGCCAACCTTCTTTGTTCTGTTGTTATCGATTTGCTGATTATTATTAATAAATCTTAAGGTACAAAGTTAATTACAATAATTGTAATTAATTGCCAAAAGAACTTTAAAACTACTTTGTTACTTAAACATGCCACCGATTTTACCTAGTAATCCATCGTTCTGACCGTCGTTCTTCCCCCCACCTAATCCATTCACAATATTACCTAGCCCACCACCACCGGCAAGCCCTCCCAAAACACTTGATAAGTCAAAGCTCGTATCATTTGGATCATTGGTTTTGTGCACAAACTTTTTTAAAACCATTGGAATGATTGAAGCGGCAATACCCCCTGCTTTACCTGAGTCTAGTCCAAATTTGTGCATTAGGTTTTGAGCGAACCCAGCCTGAATGTTTTGCGCAACTGGCGACGTTGAAGCCGCTTCCGGACCATTTTTGAATAGACTTTGCACTTCGTCAATCTTTCCATTTGCAGCAGCGGTTTTCAATCCACTCACAATAGAGCCCGAAGCATCTGCTACAGCTTCTTCGTTTCTTTCATTAGGAATAGCAGGATTGTTAATAATAGCATCCCCCGCATGTTCACGTACTAAGTTCTGAAGATTTTCAAGCATAAAGTCAATTTATACCTGAATCTAGGTAAAAGATTGAGCCAGGGGTGGTTAAGTCAAAAATAATTACTCAATTCTCCTGGTTTGTCATCTTTGCCGCATTTTCAGCCATTTGTAATTGTTCAATAAATTCATCAATCTCTCCATTGATGACTGCGTCGAGGTTGTAAGAAGTCAGACCAATGCGGTGATCTGTTACACGCCCCTGGGGCCAGTTATAGGTGCGAATTTTCGCACTTCGATCTCCGGTGCTTACCAGGGTTTTTCTATGGCGGCTAATTTCATCCTCCTGTTTTCGTACCTGCTCCTCGTACAACCTGGTGCGCAACATGTTCATCGCCTTTTCACGGTTACCTAGCTGACTGCGTTCAGTTTGGCAAACCACCACAGCGCCCGTAGGAATGTGGGTAAGCAAAACTTTCGTCTCCACTTTGTTTACATTTTGTCCGCCGGCACCACCACTTCTGGCTGTTTCCATTTTTACATCACTTTCCCTCAGCTCAAAGTCAATTTCCTCTGCTTCAGGCATCACCGCGACTGTAGCCGCTGACGTATGAACACGACCCTGCGTCTCTGTGTTAGGAACCCTCTGCACCCGGTGAACCCCACTTTCAAACTTCAATGTGCCGTAGACATCCTCACCATGTATTTCAACCAAAACTTCCTTATAACCTCCCGCCGTACCTTCATTTTCACTTACCAAAGAAGCTTTCCAACCGCGCTTGCTGGCATAGCGCAAATACATATTTAGCAAATCGCCTGCAAATAAGCTCGCTTCATCACCGCCGGTACCAGCCCTTATTTCAAGTACCGCATTCTTATCATCCTGCGGGTCTTTGGGTATCAGCAGCTTTGTTAATTCTTTTTCAAGCTTTTCTTTTTTCTCTTCCAATTCGGGCATTTCCATTTTAGCCAGTTCCCGCATATCCTCGTCGTTACTGTTGAGCGCCTCGCGGCTTAATTCATAATCGGCCAACACTTTTCTATATTCCTCTGCTGGCAGCATTATTCGCTCCAGGCTCCTGTATTCCTTACTTAGCCGCTGAAACTCCTTTTGATTACCGATAATCTCAGGATTGGTCAATGCAACTCCAACCTGCTCAAACCGGCCTTTTATGGCATCAAGTTTATCTAACATCTTAATTAATATAAATTGTTTTTTTGGTGACTAGCTGTAGGAATTCTATCTAACATCGTTGTGTCACTCACTTTATACTTTTATTTTTTTAATCATCTTTTCACAAGACGATAAACGATTCGGACCAAAGGTCAGCCTACCCCACTTTTTTCTTGTGTCTTCGAGCCTAGTGGCGCAAAAAATTGTGGCCGCAAAGTTAAGCCTTTCGCCCTCCATTGCATGACCTTTGGTTGTCTTACTTTTGGCTCATCATGAGTTTTCACAAATTTCAGGCAGATAATATTTTTTCAGGAAAAGAAATACTACCACCAGAGGCGGTACTTATTTGTGACGATCAAGGAATAGTGCAACAGATCGTTGGTGAAGATGAAGCAGGTGACGACATACAAAAATTTATCGGGGTGCTAACTCCTGGTTTTGTCAATTGCCACTGCCATCTTGAACTTAGTCATATGCGCGGTCTGATACCTGAAAAAACAGGACTGGTTGATTTTGTATTTTCAGTAGTAACACAAAGACACTTCCCTGAAGAGGAAATTCTGCACGCGATTAAAACTGCCGAAAATGAAATGATACAAAATGGTATTGTAGCTGTTGGAGACATCTGCAATAATCTATTTACCCTTTCGCAAAAACAACAACAAAACCTTCATTACTACAATTTCATTGAAGCTAGCGGATGGCTGCCAACGGTCGCGGCTGAAAGATTTGAAAGAAGCCGGGCGAACTATGATGCTTTATCCAAAATATCCCCTTCGTCCGTTGTGCCACATGCGCCTTATTCTGTGTCTGAGCAATTATGGGAATTAAT
The DNA here is from genome assembly GCA_025963675.1 of Segetibacter sp. Taxonomy (GTDB): domain Bacteria; phylum Bacteroidota; class Bacteroidia; order Chitinophagales; family Chitinophagaceae; genus Segetibacter. The sequence continues at coordinate 12,239 of JAOQAJ010000072.1, read as the reverse complement.
AAAACCTTTTTATGAAAACAAAGTTGTAAGCATCCACAACCAGGAAACAGCATTTGAAGATGAGTTATTTCTTCAAAATTCCGGTGATTTTGTAAGAATGTATGAAATGATGAAGCTTGATACTGCATTTTATAAACCGAGTGGCAAAAGCAGTCTTCAGACATATTTTAACAATTTATCTGCTGCCGGGCAAGTATTATTGGTTCACAACACTTTTACAAAACAAGAAGATGTGGAATTTGTGAAAAAGGCAAGACACAATAATTCTGTTTCCTTTTGCCTTTGTGTTAACGCCAACCGATATATCGAAGAAGCAGTTCCCCCAATTGAAATGCTGAGAAAAAACAATTGTAATATTGTTTTAGGCACCGACAGCCTGGCTAGCAATTGGAGCCTAAATATTTTAGATGAGATTAAGACTATTCATGAAACATTTCCTTTTTTGACGTTGGAAGAATTATTAGGCTGGGCTACAATAAACGGGGCAAGAGCTTTACAGATGGATCATAAGTTAGGCAGTTTTGAAAAAGACAAAAAGCCCGGAATTGTTTTGCTTGAAAACGTTGATGTCTTCGATACCTCGACTTTATGCAGGGTAATACCAAGAAGGTTATTGTAGTTATTGATAATGAACTTGAAGTTTAAATTAATGCACGCTATTTTGCTATTATTAAAATCATCCCTTTGAAACGTAATTCAATCTTCGTCCTTGCGCTTGCACTTTTTTCTTTGATTGATGGGTACTTGCTTTCTGCTATTTCGCTTGTTGGCAGAACAGGTATTAATCTATTCTATACACAATACAAATTTCTTAAAACCTGGTGGAAAGGCGCTTTGCTGGTGTTCATCGTTTGGGTTATCCTGTTCACCGTGCAATCGTACTTTGGTAAGAGGGCAAGCAAGGCTACTTCGAATATTATTAATTGCGCTGCCTTAATTATTGCGATTATAGGATTATACCTTTCTTATGCAGATTTTCGAAATTCTCTTTCGCACCGGTGGTTAGGAGAACGATTTCATTTAGGAGTTTATTTGTTTTGGTTAGGGTGGATAGCAATATCGATTTTTATGCTTCTGAAGAAAAGGGAAGCAGGTACAGGTACAGATACAACTCCGAGGCAGGTTAGCAGTTTGCAATAGATGTGCGAACACTTTAACGATTGGCGCATATTGCCACAGTAGCGCAGAAAAGTTTAATAAAGAATTTATAAGTACAAGTGAGTGACACAACGATGTATCAATTTATTCAAATGCTTGCTACAAAATCTAAATTTCCTTGTTTTTTAGCCATTCAGCTACTTTAGGAAATGCAATACAAAACCACGCTGTGTATTTGTGAGGATGAGATTGAATAGTTGCAACGATTTCTTCCATTTTTTTATAACAATAATCCTGCACTTCGGAAGCGTTGGGTTTTATCTTTCCGCTATAAGTACCGACATATACATGGTCAAACTCATGTTCTGTTAAGCCGTTATCAAAAGCGGCATTGTAATGAAAATCAAAAATTTTTGTAAGGGCAGTTGTGAAGCCGAGTTCTTCATGCAATCTTCTTATAGCAGCAGATTCAGTTTCTTCTCCGGGGCGGGGATGACTACAACAGGCGTTCGTCCAAAGACCGCCGCTATGATATTTAGTAATCGCTCTCTGCTGCAGCAAAATTTCGTTGCGATCGTTAAAAATAAAAACGCTGAAAGCGCGGTGCAAAGAACCTTTTCTATGCGCCTCCATCTTTTCCATACTTCCTACCTGCTCGTCTTGTTCATTTACCAGAATCACTTCTTCCATGCGGTAAAAATAAGGGAAAGCTATAGCATATTAAACTGGCTTCTTACACCTGCTTTTGCCAATATCATTGCTTTACTGTAATTAGGAATTCTTATTCGCTCTTCCATTATTCGCTTCGCCTTTACTTTTGTAATCCTGGTAAATAATGACAGGTAATATTTGTAGGCAACGTATACGCCAAATCTTGCTTTTATCGGCAGTTGCACGATACCCTTGTAAGCATGTTGGAAATCGTATAATATATCGGCTTCAATCTGCTGCTTTTCGTCTTCGGTAAAATGTAAGAAATTGCAGCCGGGAAAATACATTCTTTCAAGCGTTTGAGTATCTGCCTTCAGGTCTCTTAAAAAGTTCACTTTCTGAAACGCTGCTCCCAGACTTTGGGCATAAGGCTTTAATGTCTCATACATACTCGTATTACCTTCGCAAAAAACATACAAGCACATTAACCCGACAACTTCCGCGCTTCCATATATGTATTCGTTATAAGTTTGTTTGTCGTATTCAAGCTTAAATAAATCTTGTTCCATACTGGTAAAAAAAGCATCAATAAAATGCTTAGCAATGCCATATTTGTTTACTGTTTCCTGAAAACTTTGCAGGATCGGATTAAGGCTAATCTTTCGTTCTATAGCAAGGTAAGTTTGCACCTTGAACTCCGCCAGCAAAACCTTCTGGTCATGATGATGAAATGTATCGACTATCTCATCAGCGAAACGAACAAAGCCATAAATATTGTAAACAGGAGTACGAAGATCTTTATGCAATAATCTTATTGAAGACGCAAAAGACGTACTGTATTTTTCGGTAGTTATTTTACTGCACATATAACCAACCTCATTAAACAAGTGCATCATAACCTTTTAGTTTACCTGTGATGTTTTAAATTTAAAGAAGTCATTTTTCAGTTTTATCGCCAGTCTTTTATTACCTGCTTTGCCACCACTTCGCCACTTATTAAACTTGGTGGGATCCCCGGACCCGGCACCGTTAACTGTCCGGTATAATAAAGATTTTTTACTTTTCTACTTTTAATCGATGGCTTTAAAATCGCAGTTTGACTTAAAGTATTTGCCAGACCATAAGCATTGCCTTTAAATGAGTTATAGTCGTTTACGAAATTGCTATTTGCATAGGTTTTTTTATAAATGATATGCTCTGTTATGCTTTGGCCAATGTGCTTCTCCATTCTTGAAACAATCTTTGTAAAATAATGTTCACGAAGCTGTTCATCATCATTTTCTAAACCTGGCGCTACCGGAACTAAAAAGAAAAGATTTTCACAACCTGCGGGAGCCAGTGATAGTTCTGTTGAACTGGTTACGCTTACATAAAATAGAGGCTCTTCAGGCCACTCCTTTGTTGTATATATTTTTTCTGCATGATCCTTAAACGATGCGTCGAAAAAAAGCATGTGATGTTTTATATTCTTAAGCTTTTTATTAAGCCCAACGTAATAGATAAGGCAACCAGGAGCCATTACCCTGCTTTCCCAATATTTCTCATTGTAACTTCTATATTGCACATCTAACAATTGCGACTCAATATGATGATAGTCGGCACTCCCAATTACAACATCTGCTTCATACTCTCCACGCTCAGTTATAAGTCTTTCGACTAATTTTCCTTTAACCTGCAATTGAACTACATTCTCATTAAAATGAAACTCAACTCCCAGTTCCTTTGCAAGCCTAAACATACCTTCAACAACACTATACATTCCACCCTTTGGAAACCATGTACCGCCGATCATGTCAGCATAATTCATCAGGCTGTATAAAGCCGGTGTATTTTGTGGCAACGCACCTAAAAACAAAACGGGGAACTCCATTAATTCTCTCAGCCTTTCATCTTTAAAATAAGATGCCACATGTTTCTTCATTGAACCAAATAAGTCCAGTCTAAAAATCCCTGCTATTACATCCCATTCTATAAATTCAGCGATCGATAACCCCGGTTTTAAAACAAGTTTTTGGATACCTGTTTTATACTTATACTCCGCCTCTTTTAAGAAAGCGTCTAACTTATTCGCACTCCCGGGTTCTATATTTTCAAATAGTTGCTGTAACTCAGTGTAATCAGCAGGAATATCTACACCCCCGGCTGTCCAATATACCCGGTAAGAAGGATTTAGTCGACTAAGGCTATAATAGTCTGAAACTGTATGACCAAAATGATTGAAAAACCTTTCAAAAACATCGGGCATCCAGTACCAGCTGGGTCCCATGTCAAAAGTAAAACCTTCAGCTTCCATCTTTCTTGCCCGTCCGCCTGGTATAGCATGCTTTTCTATTACCGATACATCCCATCCCGCTTTGGCCATAAAACATGCTGCGGATAAACCCGAGAATCCACTTCCAATAATTGCCACTTTTTTACGAACCATTAACGGAGAAAAATCAATATCGCTGAATTTGTGCTTTTAATAGTTTGCGGGCAAAATGTATTCGGCTCTTTATTGTACCTAACGGTTCTTTTAGCATTCCGGCTATTTCGTGATATTTAAAACCATCAAAATAAAGCAAAAAAGGCTTTTTAAAGATATCTGGAAGTTCGTGGATTGAAGCCTTAATTTCTTTTAATTGCAAAGTTGCTATAGCATTATTATCTGTAGTTGTTTGATTATAGTCTAATAAAAAGTCGTTGGGTGTACTATCTAAGACAGTGTTTTCCCTCGCTTTTTTGCGATAATTATTAATAAAAACATTTCGCATAATGGTGTACAACCACGCCTTGATATTTGTACCGACATTATACTTTTCCTTATTAGCCAAAGCCCTAAAAAGAGTCTCCTGAAAGAGGTCTTTAGCAGTTTCATTATCACGGGTGAGGGTAATAGCAAACGGCCTTAAAAATTCAGCGTTTGCAAGAAGCATTTGATTAAATTCAATAGTAGACATGCAGATGTGTTTAATCTTTCAGTATATAAAGTTAAACAATGAAAATACAAAAGTAAATTCTTTGTTTAATATTTTAAGTTCAATTAGACGTTAAGGAGGGGAGTAGCTACTTCCCTTTATTGAAACACCTGTAAACAATGATAATTTTAAAAAAAGTTTAGCAAGGGAACCAAAAAGAGCAATAATTCATAGACCCCTCAAAAAAGGCCAATCAATAAATATATCTACGAAATAAAAAAAACCTGGATTTACTTCACCAAAGATTTTCCGATTAAAACTAAAAAAGGATTAGGAGATGTATTCTTTTACTTCAGAGAGAGACTTCTTCAGCTCTATATTAGCAGGAACATTTTTTTGGTAGCTGGCAGTAAAAGGGCCGGAAATCAGTACCGGAACTTCATGAATTTTTGAGTGAAGATTATTTAAGAAACGTTCGATGTTGAAGTTTGGAGCGAGGGAGGTAAGATGAGTGTAGAGATAATCAGGCTTTTTTGCTTTTACAATAAAATGGACATCTGGCAACGGAACATCAGCGCCAAGGTAAAGCACTTTTACGCCCTGGTTTTTCAGCAAATAGTAAACATACAGCAACCCAAGCTCGTGAAACTCGCCTTCCGGCAAAAAGAGCAGGGCAACCTTTTCTGATTTTATCTGGCTCACGGTGTTTTCAATACCAACCAACAGTTTTTGCCTTATGATGTTGGTAACCAAATGCTCCTGCGCCGCATTTATATTGTTGGTAAGCCAAAGGATCCCAATTTTTTCAAGAAAGGGAAAAATGATTTCATTTATTATTTTTTCAATGCCTTTAGCTTCAATCTGCTCTTCCAAAAGTTCTTCGAACAAATCGAGATCGAGATCGACCATAAAGCTGATCAGCTGGTTGATGATCCACTCCTGTTGTGCATAATGGTGCGAGAGAGAAATAAGTTTTTGATTTATTTCTGAATACTCCATTTTGTTTATATGCGAAATCTTAAAACCGTATTTATTAAGAAGCGCAATATTCAAAATTGTCTTAAGCTCCTGGTTGCTGTAGTAACGGATGTTGGTATCTGAACGCCGGGGCTTTAAAAAATTATAACGTTGTTCCCAAATACGAATAGTATGGGCCTTTACACCTGACAAATTTTCGATATCTTTTATCGTAAACGCGTTCATGTTATTGGAAACAATAATATTTACAAAAGGTTTAGTGCAATTGTTATTTTCAAGTTCGCAATAATTTTTGGTCCCCGGCTATTGAATATCAATTTATCATTGTTGCGTCGCACACTTGTACAATTGTTATTCTATTCATCTTTTTTAAGCGTTTACGAATTTCATCCTTTTTTTATAGCAATTGATAATTTAGCTATAATAACAAAAGTAGTAGCTTAATTTGTTTCCCCACTTATATGGTGATTTGGGTGATGGTGTTTGATGATTGAAAAATCAAAGTACAAGTGTGCGACGCAACGTAAGCGAAATAGAATTATTACTGCCGGGACAAAAAGAAATTTACAAAATACTGGTTAATGAATTTGGAAAGTAGATCTAACGGACTAATAAAAAAACCGGCATACGCCGGTTTCTATCATTTAAAAACTTTCTCTTTTTATACCTTATAATAGCTTTTGTACCAATCGACAAATTGTTTAATTCCATCTCTTACTACCGTTTGTGGTTTGTATCCAAGATTTGCAACGAGCTCACTTACATCGGCAAATGTAGTTGTAACATCGCCAGGCTGCAGTGGATGAAATTCCTTTATTGCTTCAATCCCGAGTTCCTCTTCTATAGCGTTTATAAAATCAAGCAATTTTACTGGCTCGTTTTTGCCTATGTTGTAGATCTGGTAAGGGGCTTTGGAGTTGGACGGTTCAGGAGACTTTCCACTCCAGCCCGCGTTTCCACCAGGCGGATGATCTATTACGCGAATCACTCCTTCAACAATATCATCAACAAAAGTGAAATCGCGGGCCATATTTCCGTTATTGAAAACTTTAATGGGCTCGCCGGCTAAAATCGCTTTAGTAAAAATGAAGTAAGCCATATCAGGCCTTCCCCATGGTCCGTAAACAGTAAAAAATCTTAGGCCGGTCGTTGGAACGCTGAACAGATGGCTATAAACATGAGCCATCAACTCATTGCTCTTTTTACTGGCAGCATACAACGAAATGGGATGATCGACATTATGAGCGGTTGAGAACGGAATACTTTCGTTTAACCCGTACACGCTACTGCTGCTTCCATACACCAAATGTTTGATTTTGTGGTACCTGCTACACTCAAGGATATTTGTAAAACCGATGATATTACTTTCAATGTAAGCCTGTGCATTGGTGAGGCTATATCGTACGCCAGCCTGGGCCGCCAGGTTTACTACTATATCAAATTGTTGCTCGGCAAAAAGCTTATCTACATTCGATTTATCTTCTAACTTAAGCTGCATAAAAGAGCAGTTAGGTAGGCTTGTGCTTTTAATTAATTCATTTGCAATGATTGACTCTTTTTGGAAACCAAGCTCTGCAAGGCGCGCATATTTCAGATTAACATCATAATAATCATTGATACTATCAGCCCCCACAACAACATCTCCGCGGGAAGCTAATCTTACCGCCAAATGAAAGCCTATAAATCCGGCAGCGCCCGTTACTAAAATTTTCATTAGAATTGTTGTTTATTAACGGCATGACCGCTCACCTTTCTATCACAAAGAGTATCCTTTCTCTTTTAATAATTTGAAATAAAAATCCCTGGTTGTATCAATCTCTTTCTGCTTAGAAAATTTAGCTGTTGCAAACTTATATGCTTCTTCACCCATTTTGTCCCGCAGGGGTTTGTCTTCGATGAGTAAACGCAGCTTTGTAGTAAATGTTGTTACGTCATGGCTCTCGCTGAGGAAACCTGTAGTGCCATCAATCATTGTATCTTTAACGCCTCCAACATTAGTTGAAACAACTGGTTTTTTGAAAAAATGCGCCTCTATTATCGATAAGGGGGTTCCTTCGTTTAGTGATGTAAGAACAATTATATCTAAACCGCTCATCACTTCATTCATTTTTGTCAACCATGAGGTAAAGACAACCCTATTTTCTTCGGTAATACAACGATCGCTAAAAGGGATGTTTTTTTGCTTAAAATCTTTTTCTACCTGATTTCTTAAATCTCCATCCCCCACGATAAAAAAAGCTGCGGGATTATTAGTTGGTTGATTGGTAAGTTCTTCAACGACATTTATAAAAAAAGGGTGATTTTTAACTGGTACGATTCGGCCTACAAGCCCAATTGCCACATCGTCGGCTGTTAGTCCATACTTATTGCGAAATGAAGTTCTCCACGATATCGAATCATTGTGTTCTTCAGATGCAAAACCCAACGGAATAATGCTGATTTTTGAAGAAGGTAAAATCTTATATTTCCCGGCCAATTCGATTTTTTGCAATTCACTTAGTGCAACCGCAGACGTCGTTATTTTACCAATCATTCTTTCAACTAAAGCTATCCCTATGGAAACAGTTTTTGAAAAATAAGAATGAAAAAAGTGACCATGGAAAGTATGAACGATAACAGGCACACCAGCAAACCAGGCTGCAAGCCTGCCTATAAAACCAGACTTCGCTCCATGCGTATGAACGATATCAGACTTGAAACTTATAATAGCTGACAAAACGCTGAAGAATGCAAAAATATCTATGATGGGGTTAATGCTTCGACGCAAATGTTTTATTTTTTTTAATCGAAGCCCCGGATATTGCTCCAAAAGGAAAACGGGTTCTATTTCATCCTTTTCCTTTTCTCCGTATAAAATCAGGATTTCAAAATGCTTTGTAAGATACCATGCAAGAGGTATTGTGTCAACAGCCTGACCGCCGATGACGAAACGGTTAAGGATGATAAGAAGCTTGGCCCTTTTTACTACGCTGCTTTCTGATGACTGCACTTCTGTTTTGATTTCTGTTGCTTGAATAACGATGAAATTATCAAAACATTTCGTAGGCCGTCGGCACAACGGCAATAAGGGGTGTTTTAAGCATCAGCATCCCCTACAGTTGCCTCCATTTTCTTTTGTAGCGGATTATTATTTTCATCAATAATGCTTCTAATAGTTATTTCTAATCCCTTTTGCAAGGTAACTGGTGCCACAAATCCGGTAGCTTGTATTGTAGTAGACTCAAATTGTGTGGTAGCGCAAAACTTCTTTACACGAACTGCACTAATAGGGTTTTTCTTTTTAAACAGTCCTAGAACAATATCAAATAATTTAGCAGTAGAATATCCTATCCAATACGGAATTCTTACAGGTAATATCTTTTTCCCAGTAGCTAATTCTGCCTGTTCAATCAATTGTTTTGTCGAAAGGTCCGGCTTATCGATATAATTGAAGAGATGAAATTTTTGTAAGTTGGAGTTGATAGAATGTGAGATAAAGGCTGCTATATTTTCAACATAAGCCATCGACTTGCGGTTGTTCCCATTTCCAATCATCATAAACTTTCCGGAAGAAATTTGAGATAACAGGTTATAAACATTGCCACGATTGCCCGGTCCAAATACAACAGTAGGTCTTATTATGATTAAGGTCTTAGCATGCGGAGCCGATTCATGCCATTTCTTTAGCACCTTTTCTGCCTCTAGTTTACTTTTACCGTAATAATTAAAAGGATCAGTAGGAGAAGATTCATCAGGCTGAATTTTATTAAGTCCATAAACAGCAACAGAACTGGTGAAAAGAATGTTTACGATTTGTTTGTCGTTCATTACTCTCAGCACATTTTGTGTACCCTCTACGTTTACGTCGTAGTATAAAGAAGTTGGAGAAACGTCATCACGGTGCTCTGCAGCCAGCAAAACAATAAAATCGGTGCCGGAAGGTATGCACTGCTTAAGTTTTTGGTAATCCCGAATGTCGCATTCGTGGAATGCAATATCGGGATGGCTGTAACTTTTGACTTTATCAATATTGAGAATGTTGTGATGATTTCTAAGAATATCGATTAAATAACCGCCAATAAATCCTGATCCACCTATAATACAAATATTCATTTTTCCTGTACCTTTCAAGTTAGTGGAAGCAAGATAGTAAAAGGGAAATTAAGTACTATTGAAAAAAGTGTCTAAGCGCCAGTTTGAGTAGCCCGGTGAAGTCATTTTCCCCGAAGCAAAGTTGATAGCAGTTCAATAATTCTTATTATTTAAACTGGGACAATATTCTTTTATTTATGCTTTTTCTTTCCTTGTCAAATATCCATCCCCACTTATTGAAATATTTAATCATATTTATAATGTGAATGTATAGGAGTTTAAAGCTTTTGTACGAACCCTTTTCGTGTTCGTGAACAATAGAAACGTTTGGATAGAACATGGTTCTGTACTCTTTATGCATCCGCCGGGTCAAGTCAATATCTTCAGGATACATAAAAAAACGCTCATCAAATAAGCCCACTTTTTTAAGTGATTCTGTCCTTAGAAACATAAAACAACCAGACAGATACGGTACTTCTATTTCCTTGTCATAACCTGAACTTTTCAATTCGAAACGGTCAATCTTTTTTTTTGTCATTGATGTCGGTAAAAAACGCCGGAAAATAAGATCTAATGGCGTTGGAAGTAACTTACAGGTGTGTTGGATCTGGCCATTAGGATAGAATACTTTCGGCATCACCAAGCCTACATCTTTGTTTTCCTGCATGTAATTGTAAAGCGCTTCAAGCACCCCGGATTTAAAAGTAACATCAGGATTTAAAACGAGGTGATAATCGCTAGAATCTATTATTCTTCTTATAGCAATATTATGACCGGCGCCGAAGCCAATATTTTTATTGTTAAAGATGTAAATAACACGTTGGTCAAGTAATAAATCTGCAAGTAAACTTTCTAATTGATTTGTTGGAGAATTATCAATCAAATAAAGCTTTACAGGCAAGGAGGTATTAAGAAAACTTCTAACGATCTCCATCAATCCTTTCTCACTATTATACAAAACTATTGAACCTGAAATCAGAATTTCCATCGAAGGGATAAAACTTATCTAAAAAAAATTACTGTAATAACATTTAACGAAGATAGGTCTTAGTTAGAATGCCTGGTTTCTCTTACTTAACATACATGCAAGCCGGAAATTAGTTTGGGTCCTTTTCTTATTTTAAAAAAATACTTTTAAAATTTAGAACAATATTGAGGAAGCCCTCGTAAACTCTATATTACTTATTGTTTATTTCATTAACATACATTTTATAGTAATCATCTGAACTTAGCTTCGCAAAAGACATAAATTTTAAGTTTAAAGCTTTTATATTCTTATACCAATTATCCAGGCTGCTTAAGTATTTCCTTTTATCAAAGTCTGACATGCGTTTTTGATTTGCTATTAAAAGTTTATTGCCCTCCAACTCGGCATAAAGCACGCATGTATATTCTTTTAGTATTCTTTTGCCATAAATACCACTTGTATCGTTTTCACTAAGCGCTTTTTTAAAAATGTTTTTATATATACTTATATTTTCAGGGGACAAATAAGTATTTAAAGGTTTATCGAGCTTGCCGAAGTGCTCGACCGGTGTATTACTTTTAGCAACATTGTTGTGTAGAAGGTTTATATACTTCAGCATATAAGGGCCGCCTGTAGGACCATAATAGCGATTGAGGAAAGAATTCCTTGTAGCATCGACATCGATATCTTTATTCCACATCAGCTTACTTACTAAATAGCATTTAAGTTCAGAAAACTCTCCTGGAATATCAGCAATACCTTGCTCAAACAAGTAATAAACTTTTCGCGATGCGAAATATCGAATATTTGGTTGCAACGCAGTCAGATTGGGAAAAGGCAAAAATACATGATCATACTGTGCAATATAGTCCCACAAAAAAAGGTGTGGACAGATTTGTGACCATATCTTAAAATTATTATTGAAAGGCAGCGAAGGATAAGAAGCAAGGGGTATGCGCCTGTCTTTACTTGAACCAGTACAGAGCATAATCATAACATTCTTTTCTGGTTTTAATGTTTGCGGCGGCTTTTCTGTATAGTCATAAGCCAGGGTGGTAATTACTTTATCCGGGAAACTCCTTGCAACAGCATTTACAAAAGTTAGCAGAGAACCCTGAGGAGAATTTTGCTCGTTATCAAGTTTGGTGCAATTAGCACATTGGCAATTAAATTTATTATCGTTTTGGCTTACACTCCAGTACTTAGCGTTAGGCTTCGCATCCATTAACTTTCTTAGATTTTCTATAACGAGGCGTAATACATTCTTGTTGGTTAAATCTAATTGTGCCGGTGTTCTTTCGCCATTCACTAATGCATAATACTCAGGGTGGCGTGCAAAATACTGCTCTTTGGGCAACAGCTTTTCAAATGAATGAACCCATAGTCCCCAATCTTCCTGATAGTAATTTAGCTTCCGCCAATCATAATAATTATAATCATAAGCATCAATATAGAGGGTCATACGATGAGAAAAAGATGGCGTGTATTTTTTATATAGGTTAGCGGGAAGCTTTATAGATTTTTGTTTAGGTATTTCAATCTCACTCGCTGCATATCCCTGACAACCTAAGTAATCT
>JAOQAJ010000383.1 GCA_025963675.1 Segetibacter sp. | reverse complement strand
GAGGTTTTTGCCAGGTAACAGGGCGTCTAACATAATATAGCTAACAGTAGTGTTTTTTGCACCACTATAGTTGATGTTTGTATAAGTAAACTTACCAGACAAGCTTGTATTATTCACCGCATTATATTTTCCCTCAACATTGAATGAGTTGCTCAGAGACACTTCTCCACCGTAAATGGGCTTATTCTTCTTTTGGCTAAAAAGATAACTGGTAGACAGTCGATAATTAGTGCCGCTGGTATATGTTAGCTTTGGTTCTGTGTTTATCGTCTGGATGTCGTAGTTGCGGTTATCGAACTTGGGCGTAAACAAAGAATTATTACCAGCTTTCTGAACAATTTCAAAAGTGTATTGTCGTGCAGGATTCCATCGTCCTCTAAGGCTCCATTCCTCCAATTTCCGGCTTTCAAAACCATAGGTAAGTAGAGATTTATTTGAGTTAGTCAGATTGCTTATATCAAAACCCCATTTACTGCTAAACCTGTTGAAGGAAACGGTATTGGTAAAAATATCGCTAAGTGTAAGCAAAGAAGTATCGTTAATAGCGCCTTTAAAAGGATTAAAAACCAGTAAACCGGTTGAAAGCTCTTTTTTGCCTAACTGTAGCGATGATTGAAAGTTTATTTTTCCAATAAAGCTTCCCAGTTTCTTATTCTTAAAAGCAGCTAAAAGTGTTTTTGGATTTAGGGAAATGCTATAGTTAAATTGTGTATAGTTAGCTTTTACAAATTGATTAGTTGGTGTAAAAACCCGAATAAACTTTGCCTGATCTGGAAATAAAGCAATTTCAAATTCGTTTAGCTGAGGTACTCCATCCTGGTTGTAATCGTTCCATGCATATTCACCTCGTCCGGCTGGAACTTCAACGTAGCTGAAGTCCCGCCTTTGCTCCTGCCCTGCTCCTACTTCATATAAAACATTTCCTACCACAAAGCCCTTAAACTCATTAATAGCATATTCAGCTCTGCCTAATATACTGTTCTCTGCCTGTAGGTTTGATAGAGATTTGTTAGTTACCAGCAATTGTCTGTAAGTAGCATTTAACCTGAATTGATGATGCGAGTTCGCCATTAACTCGGTAGTTAAGGTCACATTATGACTACGATCCACCTGTTCCAAATTTTTTCTGTAAGGAATTTTATCACTCCTTGTAAAATAGGTTAAACCCCAACGATTATCCTTCGCCTGGTTCGACCTTATATAAGCGGAAACGGTGGTAAATGCAAAGCTTGTTGCTGAAACACTGTCAGACTTTCTATCATGAATTTCGTTATGTTCGAGTGCATAAGATCCACCAATGACATAGTTCTTCAGATGAGAAAGTGTCTTACTAATATCAACAGACGGACGAAGGAAAAAACCTCTATTTCGAACAGCATTAATTTTAGTCAGGTTAAAGACATCTCTAATTTGCCAACCCTTAATTTTTTGCTGATGTACTAAAAGTTGTCGTAGCCCTTTGTAGCCATCGCTTCTGATGTAAGCCGAAGATTGAAGTTTAAGACTATTATTCGCAGAATCAAACAATTCGATACTAGCAAAAGGAAGTTGTTCAGTAGCTGCCAGGGGCTGAAAATCTAATCCCCAATCGCGGTAAAACTCGACTGTTCGTATTCGCTCAACAGGCCGAAAGTTTTTGTCAGCGAATTCATAACCTCCATTTGCCCTTAATTGTAATGCACTGCCTTTATTTCGAAAATTCATTAATCGACTAATAGTCATTTTTCCGGCAAACCCTTTGTCATCATGTTTGTCTTTTGTAGAGAGTGCGTTCACATCATAATTACTGAGTGCAAATTCAGAAGTGATTGTAGTTTTCGCGTCAACATCGTAGACTGCTCCAACAGTAACCAATTGTTGCCTTTTAGGTGTAACGAGGTATGTAGCTGGTTCAAAGTTTCCTTGAAGAATTCCATTAACAGGTTCAATCCATTTGTACACTTTTCCGTTTGCTCCGTTAAAATCAGGTACATAGTTTCCTCTACCTTGCCCAACTTCTATGAAGCCTAAATTATACTTTCCACTGTCTTTACTGTTAGAATACACATAAATTTTCTCATTTGCTCCAGCCACAAGCGTATCCTTTTCAGCATACAATATTTTTGTGGTCGAAAACGAGTCCGCTGTAGCTGTTGGGTAAAATGCATTTTGAATACTGTCACCGATATTGTTTAAAAACTGCCTTTGCTTTATATCGAGGGTTTGATTGATGGGGGAATTTTTAGCATCAGCATTACTGTAGGCAGCAATATTAATTCTCAGTTTTTTATTTACAGTAAGTTCATCCGCACCATACAACATTGAGTTTAAAAAACTCCTTTCTGCATATTCAAATTCAACTTGTATCCGGCTGTCTTTAGTAATCATACGACGCGGAGTAAAAGTGACTTCAGCCGTATTGTAGTTGATGATGTAATCCTGGTCCTCGCCGCGTTGTAGCATTTGTCCGTCCACAAAAACACGTTCAGTACCTGCCAACACGATAAAGAAAATCTCATTGTTCACGCCTTTTAACCGGTAGGGTCCCTGGTTACCTTCCTGTCCCTGGAACACGTTTCTTGTAAACTTTCCTTTCGCAATCGCTCCACTTAGCAAGATATTATTTGAACTGTTTTTACCAAGTTTTGATGTGGTACTATAAGAGATTCCCTGCAATCGTTGATAGAAATTGAGGAAGTAGGACTTATTCTGCCGTATGTCAATATCCCCCAGGTTAACTTCCCATGCATTTTTTTTAAATTGAAGCCAAACCCTGTCGAACTCATTCAATTGTTGGGTAGTGCCATCAGGTTGTATAGGTATGTTGTTATCAGTAATTGCTGCTGCCACATGAATGCTGTCTCCTAAGTATCCGCTTAACTGTAAATTGAATTGGGAATTAACGACGACGTCCTGGCTATTCCCAAAACTTAAAGCACGGCCAAAGCTTCCGTTATAATTCATCGTTCCAAAGTCAAACAGACTGCCCGAACTACCTTGCCTGTTGCTTTTATTGAACACATTTGGCTGGGCAATGAAATTGTTCAGCACACTGTCGTACGCAAACCTTTTTGCGACTTCATTTAAACGATAAGGAAAGACCCGGTAAAGAATATCAACACTGTCGGCTGAAGGCAGCTTTTTCCACGTAAGAGCAGCATTTACTTCATCTAAACTGTAAAACGAAGTATCGAACCCCCTAATAAAAAAGGTACGCGGAACAATGCTTAAGCTGTCGATAATATAGTATGATGTAACAGGAACTTTTTTACTTCGGAGATTAGAATATCGATATGGCTGCGACTTTACAGTTGCAGCCAGCAAAAAAACAATAATAAAAACAGTCGTATATTTTAAAGGGGTCAAAGGAAAACTTCAAGCGTAAAATTTAATCTATATTAACAGGAGTGTTTTAGGCGTAATTAATTTAAGATAAATTATAAACGAATATAGCTGCTTGGGATTGTTGAAACTGTTTTTTTTACTATTCCGGAAAAGTTAAATGGATATTCTTAAGATGAACAAAATGCAACCTTCACCTTGGTGACCAGTCGGACGACGAAGATAAAAAATCGGAGATTCGCTGCTGGTGCTAAAAAAAGCCAAAGTCATTTGTGGCGTGACATGTATTTTAAGAAAAAGCTTTCACTTTTCAACACTTCAATTTCCGAAAAATAAAAATCATGAACGTCTTCGGTTATAATACAATTGCACTTGCTGTCTAAAGCACTATAATATTGCAGTCCATCTTCAAAATCTTTAACTGAATTATTTTGTAATGTTTGTCTTACGGATAAAGCATCGGTTGTTGTGATCTGGATATGTTCGCTCAACACTGATATCTTTTGTTTGGCGACTTTTGCTTTAAATTTTTTTTCAGCAAAATAAAAAGCAATCGCAAGGCAAACCGGCGAGGTGAAAACGTCGAAATGAAGAGAGTCTGCAAGACTTAAAATACGGGAAGTATAGGTAAAAAGAGGATATTCTTTATTTATGACTGATACAAGTATGTTAGCATCTGCAAATATTTTCATTATTTTTTTGAAGCGAAGTATTCATCCTTCAAAGACTTGCTGCTTCTTTTTTTGGTTTGATAAGTAGCTTCCCCTTCGGCAACCTGACTAACCCAATCGGAAATAGGATAATCTTCGAGAGAATGATAACCGGATGTAGTTACTTTCTGCAATAGAAACTCGACAAGACGAGACACACTTATATTATTAGCTTCGGCGTACTCCTTTGCCTTGTTGATGATGTTAGCATCAAAACTTAAGGTGATCTTGTTGTCCATAACACACAAATTTCCACAAAAATACAATCTATACTACTAAAATAAAAACTTTATACGTACATTTTTCATTCTTTTTTTTCCGCCGGTAAGTATCCAAGTAAAGTAAAAAGCCACCGGAATTGGTGGCTTTTTGAATATCAGTAAAATCTTCATTATTTATACATTTCTTCCCTAAGCCCCTTTACTCGTTCATCTGCAACATATTCATCAAAAGTCATTAAGCGGTCAATAATACCTTTAGGAGTAAGCTCGATGATACGGTTAGCCACAGTTTGAATAAAAGTATGGTCATGACTTGTAAGCAGTACAATTCCTTTAAAATTAGTACAGCTTTCGTTGAATGACTGAATGCTTTCCAAATCAAGGTGGTTTGTCGGCTGGTCAAGAACGATCACATTTGGATTTTGCAACATCATCCGGCTAATCATACAACGCACTTTTTCGCCTCCGCTGAGAACCTTCGTTTTTTTCATGATCTCATCACCTGTAAATAACATTTTTCCAAGAAAACCTCTTAAAAAAGGCTCATCAACATCAGTTACATAAGGTGGAACATATTGACGAAGCCAATCCATCAAATTGAGGTCGTTTTGGAAATATTCATTATTCTCCAACGGTAAATAAGCGGTCGTAACAGTGGTACCCCACTCAAACTTTCCATTGTCAGGCTTAACCTCGTTATTGATGATTTCGAAAAAACTTGTAACAGCCAAAGCATCTTTGCTTATAAAGGCAATCTTGTCATTTTTGCTGATGCTGAAGCTAACTTTATCAAAAAGCTTACGGCCATCGACAGCCTTACTTAAATTTTCGATGTTTAGTATCTGGTTACCAACCTCACGTTGTTGTTGGAAGATAATGCCAGGGTACTTACGATTACTTGGCTCAATTTCCTCGATAGTAAGTTTTTCAAGGGCTTTTTTACGGGAAGTAGCCTGCTTGCTTTTTGAGGCGTTTGCGCTAAACCGCGCAATGAAATCTAACAGATCTTTCCGCTTTTCTTCGTTCTTTTTGTTCTTATCGGTCATCTGGCGGGCCATCAATTGACTACTCTCGTACCAGAAGGTATAGTTACCTGTATATATCTTAATCTTTGCCCTATCTACGTCGGCAACATGGGTACACACCGTATCCAAAAAGTGACGGTCGTGGCTGACTACCAATACGATGTTCTGGTAATCTGCCAGGAAGTTTTCGAGCCATGTAATTGTTTCGATGTCTAAACCGTTTGTAGGCTCATCCAATAAAAGAATATCAGGGTTTCCGAAAAGTGCCTGGGCAAGCAATACACGAACTTTTAAATTACCCGGGATATCTCTCATCAGGCTGTTGTGGTATTCTTCCTTCACATCGAGGCTGCTTAGTAATGTGCCGGCATTACTTTCCGCTTCGTAGCCACCCATTTCGCCAAATTCTCCCTCAAGTTCCCCTGCACGCATACCATCCGCTTCGGTAAAATCCTCTTTTGCATAAATAGCATCTCTTTCGTGCATGATCTCCCACATCTTCTGGTGGCCCATCATAACAGTGTTAATCACTGTTTCTTCCTCAAAAGCAAACTGGTTTTGTTTTAATATAGCCAGGCGCTCGCCGGGAGAGATCTCTATGCTCCCCTTATTTGGCTCTATTTCCCCACTTAATATTTTAAGAAAAGTGGACTTTCCTGCTCCATTAGCTCCAATTACGCCATAACAGTTGCCTTTGATAAAGTTTAAGTTAACTTCATCAAACAACACTCTTTTGCCATACGCAAGTGTTACATTTTTTACACTTATCATTCCTAAATTCGATTTATAATTTTATGGATAAGACGTAACAGTAGTTTTCCCGATTATAACTTTGAATACCATTTCCTCTTTCCGGCGGCAAAAGTAGTAAAACAAGAGCAAGGGATGAAGAATTATAACAAGAATTGAGATTGCCGGAAGAACTTGTAAGCCGGCGATTAGAGCTGATGTAGCGAAAATTCGAAAGCACACGATACATATAACAAAAAGCCGTTGACGACTGCAACGGCTTTTCAACAAGAATGAAAACGGATTTAATAAGCTCTTGCAAATAAAACCCTTTCCTTAGAAAGCTTCCCGGTAAGAATGCACCTTCCTTCTTCCTGCGGATTATCAAGTGGAATGCAACGGATTGTAGCTTTAGTCAATTCCTTTATTTTATCTTCCGTTTCGCCTGTGCCATCCCAATGAGCTGAAATAAACCCGGTTTTTTCATCAAGCAGTTGTACAAATTCATCCCACGTATCTGCCTTTGTTACATTCTGCTCACGGAATGAATAGGCTTTTTCGTAGATGCTTTTTTGAATTTCATTAAGCAAATCCGTAATGCTTTGGGTCAGACCTTCCATTGGATAGCTTTTCTTCTCTTTAGTATCGCGTCGGGCAACTTCAACTACATTGTTAGCGAGGTCTCTCGCGCCTATGCCAATTCTTAAAGGCACGCCTTTTAATTCATATTCTGCGAACTTCCATCCTGGCCGTGCATTTTCGTTATCATCGTATTTGACTTTCACCCCTGCACCTTTGAGCTCTTTAACGAGTTCACTTACTTTTTCATCAATAGCTTTTTTCTGTTCATCCCCTTTATATATCGGAACAATTACAACCTGGATGGGAGCCAACTTTGGCGGCAGAACCAACCCATCGTCATCGCTGTGAGCCATTACCAAAGCGCCTATCAGCCTGGTGCTTACCCCCCAGCTTGTTGCCCATACATAGTCCAATTTATTTTCTTTGTCACTGAATTTTACGTCAAAAGCTTTTGCAAAGTTCTGACCGAGAAAGTGCGACGTTCCTGCTTGTAATGCTTTTCCATCCTGCATCAGAGCCTCGATACAATATGTATCTACTGCGCCTGCAAAACGTTCATTCGGGGTTTTTACACCTTTAATTACCGGCATTGCCATAAACTCTTCTGCAAAAGTTGCATATACTTCCAGCATTTGTTTTGTTTCTGCAATGGCCTCAGCTGCTGTTGCGTGAGCTGTGTGCCCCTCCTGCCAAAGAAATTCGGCAGTACGCAAAAACAATCGCGTCCGCATTTCCCATCTTACCACATTTGCCCATTGATTAATGAGCAACGGCAAATCCCGATAACTTTGGATCCAACCCTTATACGTGCTCCAAATGATCGCTTCACTGGTAGGTCGTATAACCAGTTCTTCCTCAAGTTTACTTTCCGGGTCCACCATTAATGAACCTTTTTTTTCCGGATTGAGTTTTAACCGGTAGTGTGTAACAACAGCACATTCTTTAGCAAATCCTTCCGCATTTTGTTCTTCTTTTTCGAACAAACTTTTAGGAACAAAAAGCGGAAAATAAGCATTTTGGTGCCCTGTATCTTTGAACATCTTGTCAAGTACGTCGCGCATATTTTCCCAAAGAGCAAAGCCATACGGTTTTATTACCATGCATCCGCGAACAGCGCTATAATCAGCCAAACCACCCTTAATAATCAAATCGTTATACCATTGCGAATAATCCTCTTTCCTCGAGGCAATTTCTTTACTCATAATTTCATTTTTATTCTTACCTTAACAAAAGCCTTTCTTACTTTTAACATTTCGGAATAATGTTTGAGTGTAAAGAGACAGATGCGAGAAGCGTCGCAAAAGTAATAACTTCACATTAGATAATAATTTTAAAACCCTTTGCCATGCGATACAAAATTTTACTTTATGGCTTGATGGCGGTTGTAATAACAAGCTGTTCATCAGCTTATAAAGCAAGTCAAACCCCCGACGACGTCTACTATTCCCCAGCTAGAGAAGGTGTACAAAAACAAACCGTAAAAAGAGATAGAGACAGATACGAAGACTACGTAGCATCTGAAGACGACCGATATCTAAGAATGAAGATCAGAGACAGGGAACGTTGGTCAGGTATAGACGACTATTCTTACTGGAACGACAGTCGTTATGTCCCTTCTTATAATTATAACTACGACTATTATAGAAACAATATCTATAATTCATACGCCTGGAATAACTGGTACCGACCTTATTCAAGCTTCTATTATAACCCATATATTTTTAATGGTTATGGTAACGTATTTGGGAGCGGACTTTATATGTCATCTGGCTACTACCCCAGGTACGGATATGGTTATAACCCGTATGTAGGAGGTGGAACATATATTAGCAAAAACCCAACAAGGGTCGCTTCTCCATCCGTCGGCAGGCCGAATTTAAATGGTTACAGAAATGGAATGTATGAGAACAATAATGCTAATCGTAGTAATCAAGGTGTTGGAAATACTTTGAAGAAAGTCTTTTCTAATAATGAAAACGCCCGCAGCTACAGCAACGAGAATTCGCGTTCTTCTGGCAACGATAATACTTATAGCGCTCCTGCGAGAACCTACAACCCACCACCATCTTCGTCTTCATCATCATCCTCATCCGGAAGTTCATCTTCGGGAAGCTCAAGCGGTGGCGGAGTATCAAGGCCTCCACGTTAATTGTAGATTATATCGCAACCGAACAATTATATAAACAAAACCGTATTCTTTGAATACGGTTTTTTAAATCATAAGATTATGAAAAAGTTTCTACTTTCTGCTTGCGCTGCCTTCGGTGTTCTGGTAGCCAACTCCCAGGCTCCCGAAGATATTTTACGGTATAGTTATTTCCCCCAACACGGTTCTGCTCGTAACATGGCAATAGGTGGAGCCATGGGCTCATTAGGAGGAGACATTAATTCTTTATTTGTTAATCCTGCTGGTCTTGGTCTCTATAAAACAAGAGAAATTGTTTTAAGCCCGGGGTTTGGCTTCAACAACAACAAGGCAGATTTTCGCGGTACAAACACAGCAGCGAAAAAGTCTGGGTTTGATTTGGGTACAAGCGGTCTTGTAATTGGATTTAACAGTCCTTACAGCAAATGGACCAGCCAGGCATTCAGTATAGGGATAAATCAAACCGCTAATTTCAATAATATCGTTTCGTACCAGGGTCTAAATAACCTAAGCAGTTTTAGTGAGCAGTATGCTGAAGAAATCATTAACAACAATATCAATATTTCAAACAACCTTACTGATCCGCGCTTTGCATTTGGAACTTATCCTGCTATATACACCTACCTTGTTGATCAATTCAAAATTAAAAATCCAAATGGTTCAGACTCAATAACTGTTATACAGGGATTGCCGGAAAAGCTATTAGAAAAGGGCATTGCATTGAACCAGCAAAAAACGGTAGCGACAAAGGGTGGCATTTATGAAATTGCATTAGGTTATGCAGCAAATATGGATGATAAACTGTACGTTGGTGGTAGCCTTGGTATTCCTCTATTAAGTTATCAAAGAATTACTTCTTTTAGAGAATCTGATCCTTCTGGTAATACAAATAACAATTTCGATTTTTTTCAACACAACGATACACTTTCGACGAAAGGGTTTGGCATCAACGCAAGGTTGGGACTTATTTATAAACCAGCCGACTTCTTACGGTTAGGTTTATCTGTTCAATCGCCTACTTACTACAGCCTGACCGACAAACAAACTTCAGCTATAACAACGAATTCTGAGAAATATACCAGGTACGGAACACTAAGTCAAAGTTCACGTGCATTTACAGGGGGAACGGAAGGAGCCGTTAAGTACACCGCTACTACCCCATGGAAAGTAGTAATGAGCGCATCTTATGTATTCAGAGAAATTAATGATACCCGCAAACAGCGCGCATTTATAACTGCCGATGTTGAATATGCTGGCTATGGTGGTTCAGGCTTTAATGCAGATGGACAAACAATCACCACCGAAGATCAGCAGTATTACAAAGAATTGAGATCAATAATCAAACAACAATATAAAGGAGCGTTTAACTATAGGTTGGGTGGTGAATTGAAATTCAATACCGTCATGTTTCGGCTCGGCGGTGCCTATTATTCAAATCCCTATAAAACCGCAGAATTCAAATCAAACATTGTACAGGGAAGCGGAGGAATTGGTTATAGAAACCACGGTATGTTCATCGATCTCACTTACGTTCACAACCTAACAAAAGACGTCAATTTCCCTTACCGTTTAAGTGATAAGGCTAATACATTTGCGGTTCAAAATAACACACGTGGAAACGTGATGATGACCCTGGGTTTTAAACTGTAATTGAACTCTTTATAAAATTCGAAGCGCTCTAATCTTTAGAGTGCTTTTTTTTGCCTGAACATTTGTATTTTATTCGACATCGTTGTGTCACTCACTGCATCTGATAGAATGGCTATCAACGCTTTCTGCCGCGTTTCATAGTAGGTTTTTTTGTCGGTGGCATAACAATTGAACATTCTCTTGCTGTTTCTATTAATTTACGTAAAATCATTTTTTATGCTTTGGAGAGGCAGGGAAGGAAGTGGCAATGTTGAAGACCGCAGAGGAATGTCTGGCGGAGGAATGGCTGTAGGTGGCGGCATTGGTGGTCTTATTATATATCTGCTTTATTCCTTTTTAGGCGGTGATCCATCCAGTATTCCAAACGTTTTACCTGGACAACAGACCACCACTCAAGGGAAGCAATATGATCCGAACAATAGTGCGGCTGACGACTCGCTTGCCCAATTCACTTCCGTCGTATTACGCGACACCGAAGACGTCTGGTCGAAGTTGATGTCGGATTATCAAAAGCCCAAATTGATACTGTTTTCAGGATCTGTCCAATCTGCTTGCGGATCTGCCAGTTCTGCCTCAGGACCTTTTTATTGCCCCGGTGACCAAAAAGTTTATATCGATCTTTCTTTTTTCAGGGACCTAAAAGAGCGGTTTGGAGCCCCCGGTGATTTTGCGATGGCCTATGTAGTCGCCCATGAAGTTGGACACCATATTCAAAAGCTATTGGGAACTTCAGATAAAGTTCACTCACTCCAACAAAGATCTGGCGAAAGAGAAGGAAACAAACTATCAGTAAAACTTGAACTACAGGCAGATTTTCTCGCGGGCGTATGGGCGCATCACGCCCAGCAGATGAAGAATATTTTAGAGCCGGGTGATATCAATGAAGCACTAACTGCCGCTAATGCGATAGGTGATGACCGGCTGCAAAAGGAATCGCAGGGCCAGGTAGTTCCTGACGCTTTCACACATGGAACTTCTGCCCAAAGAATGTATTGGTTTAAAAAAGGTTTCGAGTCTGGCGATGTAAGACAAGGAGATACTTTCAATGATCCTGATTTAGAGTAATGCCCCACCCTAAAGGGAGCTATTGAGGATGTTCAAAACTTCTCTGCTACAGTCGCCAGCGTCTGGGTGGGACAATAAGTATACGCCTCCGACTTAAACTGGTTTTTATCCTATTTGTTGCATCCTAAAAAAATCGCCGGTAAGTTGCCACCAGCCTTAGGCTGGAGGGCTGCGATCGAAAAATAGGTTTAAACATCTGTTCTCCGCGTTCCCGAATACAACTCGTACTCCAGCAAGCGGCAATCAATCTTACTAGTGTAAAACTCAATTCGTCTTTTGGCTTTTAAACCGATCTTTTTAGCAAGATCCAGGTTGCCGGTAAAAATATAGCCCGTATAGCCCTTACATTTCTTTTTCATGAAATCACCGATTCTTGAGTACGTCTTTTCTAATTCGATTTCCACACCGAGTCTTTCACCATACTCAGGATTAAAAAAAACAACCCCGCCTTCGGCCTCAGGCACTTCCGTCGCTTCAAAGTCGCCCGTCATAAATTTAATGTAATGCTCTACCCCGGCTGCCGCTGCATTTATTTTTGAAATATTAATCGCATCCGTGCTTATATCAGAGGCGATAATCTGCAGGCCGTCCAATTCTTTTATTTGTGAAAAAAGCACCTGTCTTTCATGCTCATACACCCCTTTATCGTAACCGACAATATGCATAAAGGCGTAGTTTGCTCTAAATAAACCTGGCCGGCGATTCGTTGCGAGTAAAGCGGCCTCAATAGCAATCGTGGAAGAACCACACATTGGATTTATAAAGGGAGACTTTCGGTTCCATTTTGTGGCTAATAACGTCGCTGCTGCAAGTGCTTCAAGCATCGGCGCTTTGCCCGGAATTTTGCGATAGCCATGTTTTGCCAGGGTTTCTCCTGAAGTATCTAAAAAAATCTCTGCAACCTCATCACGCCAGAATAAATGAATAACCGTTTTATCTAACTCTGGCCCTGAATTAGGACGCCCTCCTGTTTTTTCTCTCATCCGGTCTACGATGGCATCTTTTACTTTTACATTGGCAAATAAAGAAGTCTTTATACTTGGATGATCAACATTACTGGTTACAGAGAAATAGCCCTCAGGCGAAATAATTTTTTCCCACTCTATGGCAAAAAGCTCCTTGTAAACATCATTTGGTCCGTTAGCAGCAAATTCCTTAAGAGAATACAGCACCTGGCTTGCACAACGTAGGTTGAGATTTAATTTAATACAATCGTTTATAGTTCCATCTAACTCCACTCCCGTTGAAAATATGCGAACAGCGGTAAATCCCAGTTCGGCAACTTCCTGCTGCAAAAAAGGAGACAGTCTTTTATTACAAGTGATAATTATACGACTGGCAGTGGTAAAGAATTGGGTCATAAAAGCAAACTTAGTTAATTATAGCTCAATGCTAAAGAGGCTTGAAAAGACATGTTTAATATGGAGGAATTTTTCCCAGAATTGAATGATACACCCCGGGATCTGTCGGGTGTAGCCATAGAATTTCCTGGTCTTTTTTAAACCAGGTTAACTGCCTCTTGGCATATCGCCGCGTATTTGTTTGGATGTTTTCAATTGCGTGAGGCAAAGAAACAGTATTATCAAAAAAGTCAAAAAGCTCGCGATATCCAACTGTTTGTAATGCATTAATATTTCTATGCGGCAGTAATTCAGATGCCTCATCGACAAGGCCCTGCTTTATCATAACGTCCACGCGGTTATTGATCTGGGTATATAGCTGTTCTCGTGGTACCTCTAATCCAACCTTAATGATATTAAATGGGCGGCTTTCCTTTTTACCCTGCCGGAAGGTTGTAATTGACCGACCTGACGACAATACAACTTCCAATGCCCGCAGCAGTCTTTGCGGATTTTCTTTTTCAGCTACATTCCAGAAAGCAGGATCTTTTCGTGCAACCTCAGTTTGCAAGTATTCAAGGCCTTTTTCTTCATACAACTTATTAATCTCTTGTCGTATTGAAGGGGCAATTACTGGCATTAAATCAAGACCTTCACAAAAGGCTTTTATGTAAAGACCGGTGCCACCCACCATTACAGCAACAGGATGTTTTTGGAAAATTGTTTCTGCGGCTTCCAAAGCAAAGGTTTCAAAGATCCCTGCATTCACTTCATCAAAAATGCTGTGGGAGTTAATAAAATAGTGGTTGATAGTATTTAAATCTTCAAGAGAAGGCTTTGCTACGCCGATATTTAATTCTTTAAAACATTGCCGCGAATCTGCGGAGATGATCTCTGTTTGTAAATGTTGAGCTAGTTGTATGGCAACAGCAGTCTTGCCGACTGCTGTTGGACCGCAGATAATAATAATGGTATGTTGATGCAAAATAAATAGCAGTTGTCTAAAACCTACTAAACAAATGAAAGGATCGGAAGGAGGAAGGTTAATATTCTTCTTCGTGGGCTGCCCCTTCAGATTCATCGTTAAATGATCCCTCTTCACTTTCGTCGGCGTCTGACCCCGCATCACTTACGCCCTCGCGGCCAAAACCCTCCGCACCGGCGCTCAGGTCATATTTCTCTTCAATATCTACAAACTTATCTCCAAGCAAACTCTTTGTGCCGTATTGTGCCGGACCAATTCCCTCGGTTCTTGCAGTAGATGGATAAGTAGTTTTAGGACTTTCTTCTTTGCTAACATTTATCAATTCGATTAAAAAAGCCCAACCTTTCTGAAAGTCATAAGTATAAATGAACTTTTGATTAGGATCCTTTATTTCTGACCCAATAGTCGTTTCAGCCATTATCAGAGGCTCAGCCTTATATTCTTTATCGTATTTCTGTAATGTGATCTCCCGACCTCGTTGCCAGCTATCGTTACTACGGTAAAATGTTGCCTGGTGCTTATTATCAAATTCGTAAGCTTTTAAAATAGCGTTATGCAGATCAGCAAAAGTCTGTGTATGTTTTACAACGATATCACGGTACACACTTTCATCATCCTCATAATATGCTCTGAATTTTAAGACGGCCATTTTTATTGTTCTTTATTTTTTATCGTTAAAGCAGGTAATGAAAATCTACCTGATAATCTTTCAAACATACAAAATGATAACTGATTATTTTCTCGTTGCAGTACAAGTGAGTAATCCGCCGGTAGGCAAACAAGTACAACAATGTTTAATAGTGATCAAACTCTCGGTAACAAAAAAATTACTTACACATTCATTATCATGTAGGTCGTAGTTACAAACTTCAAACCATACTTGTACATTAGTTGAAATCAGGCTATAGGTACTAAGTTCAATTCTTTGCCTTTTTGCAGCATAAAATCAAAAGCTTGTTGGTAATCGTTTGAAATAATGCCATCTAAAATAGCTTCTCTAATGGCATCTTTTATTATTCCGACGTTTCTTCCGGGGGGTAATCCAAAAGTCTCCATAATTAACTCGCCGGTTATTGGCGGTTGCCAGCTGCGTAACTTGTCCTGGGCTTCGACCTCTTCCATTCGATTTTTAACCAGCTCAAAGTTTGCGGTATACCGCTTTACCTTAAATTTATTTTTGCTGGTTATATCTGCATTGCAAAGCAGCATTAGTGCATCGATATCGTCGCCGGCGTCGAAAAGTAACCGGCGAACAGCACTATCAGTGATATTTTCTTTTGTTAAGCTAATGGGCCTCAGATGTAACTCAACCAGTTTTTGTACAAACCGCATTTTTTCATTTAAAGGTAGTTTTAGCTTGTTGAAAATTTTCGGCACCATTCGCGCGCCTACCACTTCGTGTCCATGAAACGTCCAGCCATGACCTTCTTCAAACCTTTTGGTGGCCGGTTTACCAATATCGTGTAAGAGAGCAGCCCACCGAAGCCAAAGGTCAGAAGTATGAGCACTTATATTATCGAGCACCTGTAAAGTATGGTAAAAGTTGTCTTTGTGGCCCTGACCATCGATATATTGAGCGCCTGCAAGGTCAACCATTTGGGGGAAGATAATGCTCAATAATCCGGAAGTAAATAAAAGATGCCAGCCTACTGATGGTTTCGTACTGAGCATTATTTTGTTTAACTCATCTGTAATTCTCTCCTGCGAAACAATAGAGATTCTTTGCTTATTGTCTTTTATTGCCTGAAAAGTATTGTCTTCAATATGAAACTGAAGTTGGGCGGCAAAACGAATTGCCCGCATCATGCGGAGGGGATCGTCACTAAAAGTTTGGATGGGTGCTAATGGAGTGCGGATGATTTTTGCGTCAATATCAGCTAGTCCGTTAAAAGGATCAATGAGACAACCGTAATTTTCCTTGTTGAGGCTAATAGCCAGGGCGTTGATGGTAAAGTCGCGCCGGTTTTGGTCATCTTCTATAGTGCCTGGTTCTACTTCCGGATTTCGGCTGTCGACTGTATAGCTTTCTTTGCGCGCACCAACAAATTCTATCTCAAAATCATCAATCTTGATTTGAGCAGTGCCAAAATTTTTGAAAAACGCCACCAGCGGCTTGGGAGAAAATCGCTCGGCAACTTTGTTGGCAAGTAGGATTCCGTCGCCAAGGCAAACGATATCTGCATCTTTGGTAGCTCGTCCAATAATTTTATCTCTTACAAAACCACCTATGATAAAAGCAGGCATCCCCAACTCTGAGGAAGCGCCGGCAATTTTCTTAAACACAAACAATTCCTTATTGCTGCAATCTATGTACATGATTGCGGCAAAGATAATTGTTTATAGATGTGGTAATTGTTGGGTGAAAAGCTTTTTGCGGATGGCTGAAAGAGCCAAACTCTACGAAACAATCGAGTCTATTCAAACTCAAGTTCGTTGCTGTAATATTCCCAGTTAAAATATTTTTTGAAAAGATAGTTAGCAGAATCTTTCACTGATCCTGAAACTTTTTTATATGAATACTTATAAGCTTTAGATTGTAATTTCTTATTTTCAATACCTAAGGCATTCAGGAAGTCCGTTAATACTGGAAGTTTTTCTTGCGGTACTGAAAGAGTAACTTGTGGCATGATCTGGTTGGTTTTGGTAAAGAAGAACAATTATTCTGCCATACCCGAACTATCATATTAAAAATTTAAAAGATTAATATTTAATCTGATTATTCTCTTATTATTATACGTTTTCCACTAACCCATTTGATAATCGAAGAAGCGGGGTGTGGAAAACGGTCATTTTGTCGAAAATTCACTACATACTCAACCCCAGTTTTAATTTGCTGGCTAATTTCGGAAAAGTTTTGGGGAGATGGTTGCCCATGCAGATTAGCAGATGTTGATACAACCGGCTTCTTAAAACGCTTTAACAAATGCCGGCAAAAATCTTCATTAACCAATCTTATCGCAATACTTCCGTCTTCGTTTAAAACGTCATCAGCCACCCCAAGTCCATGTTCATAAATAACCGTAGTAGGTTTATTTGTTGTGTTGAGGTAGTCAAAAACGGCAAGATCGGGACTAGCAGTGTACTGCAAAACATCTCTTTCAGAAGCCAGCAATACAATCAATCCTTTTCCCTGGGGTTTACCTTTCAGCTCAATTAATTGTTCGACTGCTTTCTCATTCGTTGCGTCGCATCCCAAACCCCAGATAGTGTCAGTCGGGTAAAGTATAACACCGCCCTCGTGCAATACTTTCAAAGATTTTTCGATATCCTCAGTAAAATCTATCATCGCAGGCGAAGGTAAACTTCCATTACTTGAGCTGCGCACTTTGCCGGAGTGAAATTTTGTGCGTGAGCCCATCCTTTTGCTTTCATCTCTTCAGTTAGCTTTTTATCGTGTAAGATTCGTAACATTCCCTCAGCAATTTGTTCAGGAGAATTTGGATCTACGTAATAAGCTGCATCCCCCCCGGTTTCAGGAAGGCATGAAACGTTTGAGGTGATTACAGGGGTCTTGCTGCATAAAGCCTCGAGCACGGGAATACCAAAACCCTCAAAAATTGAAGGATAAATAAGTGCCTGGGAAAGTTGGTAAATCGCAGGAAAGTCACTGCCTGATTGAAAGCCTTCGGACTTTTTTGCTGCTTCTGTCTCCGACAAAAAGATCACCTGGTGTGAAAGATTGTTTTCAAAAACGTAGTCCTTCACCTGTTTTTTATATGTGTCTCCCTCTCCTATCACAACTAATTTTGCACCTGATATCCCTTTCAACTCATGCAATGCTTTGCAAATATTCAATAAATTTTTTCTTTCGATGATAGACCCAACATACAGAAAGAAAAGCTCCGGCAGGTCATATTGAGCCCTGATTTTGTTCTTTTCTTCTATAACTACTTCATTTGAAAATATAGGATTGCAACTCTGATAACACACACTGATCTTTTCGGGAAGTATTTTATAAAAGCCAATAATATCCTCTTTAGTCTGGTTGCTGATCGCGATAATTTGGTTGGCATTTTTACAGGCGTATTTAAATTTTTGCCTGTAAATCTGCACATCTATTGGGTTATATTGTTGGGGATAGCGTTCAAAGATTAAATCATGAATAGTTACAACTGATCGTATTGGCGTTGCTTGAATTCCAAGTGGTATTTCATGGCTAAGCCCATGATATAGATCAACGTGCTTTTCTGTCAAATCTTTTTTTACCAGGTTGCTTCGCCACAACGATTTCAGCTTTTTTGAAACAATGCCGGACGGAGTAATGTTGGTTACGTTGCCAAATTCTGTGATATCAAACTTGCCAGTAAGTTTAGGAGCACATAAAAAATACTGGTTTTCAGGATAATTAGTTGCAAGAGATGAAATCAACGTGCGACTGTAATGTCCCAAACCTGTAGAATTTTGATAAGCTCTTTTAGCATCAAAGGCTATTTTCATTCTTAAAACTTCGGTTTTATACTTTTTGTTGGTAGCCAGCTTTTGTAATCAAAATCAACATCGTTGTGTCACTCACTTGTACTTGCTGATTCTTTTTTCATCCCAATAACTATTCAGCGAGATCCACCTGCACCTTAAATCATCCTGACACCATATTTTTCCTCAAAATCCATTCAATCCTGCAAATCCCGGTTCTGCAAACTTATACGAAATTGATTGGGTTGTAATAGATGTATTATCATTGCAGCGATGAAAACAGTTGTGTTCATTTTCTTTCTTTTATTAACCCGTACAACCGGGATTGCCCAACCGCGTTCGTACCATTACGATTCACTCAATCGCAGCTATAACTATTTAATAAATGAACCCTTTGCAGAACTGGAACTGGAAGATACAAGCGGGAAACTGATAAAAACATCTTCATTAACAGGCAAAACGATTTACGTTGATTTTTGGTTTACAACCTGTCCTCCTTGCATAAAAGAAATGCCATATGCTAAATCATTACAGGAGTATTTTGCAAATGACACCAATATTGTCTTTTTAAGTATTTGTATTGAAAACATCCAAACAAAAACAGCCTGGAAACAAATGATAAAAGACAAGGCCTTACCTGGCCTTCATTTATTTTATGCCCGTAACCGGCCGCAGAAGGTTAATCTTCTCAGGAAGTATAAAATTACGTTTCCTACATATTTACTTGTAAATAAAGAAATGAGGGTGATCGGTTATAATGCGCCAAGACCGTCTGAAAAAGGTTTGGTACATTGGTCAATAATGAAAGCAGCGGAAGGAAAGAGCCTGGCTGATTCTTACAAAGATGTCCTTAAACATACTAAGCAATACGGCGACTTTCTCACAACGCTTAATGCTAACATCAACCTTAAATTTTGAAGTCGGGCCTACAAAGTATTCTTGAAATTATAATCGTTTTCTTACATACATTTTCCGGTCTTCAAATATTGCGTGTAGTTATTCTACCACTCATACCCTTCCTTTTGTTCTTCATACACTTTCAAATTGCAAAGCCTTTTAAGCAATTCTATTTTTGATGCCGAAAACAATAACACTAACCGTTTTATAAAAATCAAACTAACTGTTTATGGAGAAGCGAATTATTTTAGTTACCGGTGCAACGGGCGCACAAGGTGGAAGCGTTGCTCACGCGCTACTTAAGGATGGTAAATTTGCAGTACGATGTCTTACCCGCGATATCGCCTCTCAAAACGCCCAGAACCTTCGAAGGGCTGGCGCAGAATTGGTTCAGGGAGATCTTGATGATCTTGATAGCTTGCTTGTAGCAATGCATAACTGCTATGGTGTATTTGGTGTAACTAACTTTTGGGAGCACTTCGATAAAGAATTGCAACAGGGAAGAAACCTGGTCGATGCTGTGCATGAATCAAACATCCAACACTTCATATTTAGCAGTTTGCCTTCTTATAACAAACTAAGTAATGGCGAACTGTCAGTTCCGCATTGCGATATCAAAGCAGAATTGGAAGACTACTCAAAGAGCCTGGGTATTAAAGCAACCTATGTACATATTGCTTTCTATTATGAAAACTTTCTTACGTTTTTCCCATTTCAAAAGAACGAAGATGGCAACTTTCATTTTGGCTTTCCCCAGGGAGATACAAAACTTAGTATGGTTGCCGCAGAAGATTTTGGACCGATCATAGCAAACATTTTCGAACATGGAGAACAATACATTGGACGAGTTGTTGGGGTGGTCGCCGAAGACAGAAGTTGTAGTGAATACGCAGAAACGATGTCAGAGGTATTTGGAGAAAAAGTAATTTACGACTATATACCAAGAGAGATCTATGCATCTTTTGGCTTTCCGGGAGCCGAGGAACTGGCAAACATGTTTGAGTGTCAAAGACTATATATTCCCGGCCGGCAAAGAGACATGGAGGAAAGCTATAAGCTAAACCCGAAAATGCAAAACCTGGAAACATGGTTAAAAAGAAATAAAGAAAAGTTCTCTTTCATGGAAGAAAGGGAAACAGTTGAAGCTTAAAGGTTTTAATTCCGTCTGCATTTCTATTAAAGCACTGTTTTACGACAGTGCTTTTTTCATTTGAAAAAAAGCTAAAAACCATTTTATGATCTTAATTCAATTGTTTTTGCATAACCCTTTAATTTCGCACAAATTTTTATAACATGGACTTACAGTCACTGATACAGGAAGCATTTAGCAAACGGGAACTTTTAAAGACTCCACAATATGAGCATGCAGTTAGGGAAGTTATCGAAGAAGTGGACAAAGGCCGCTTAAGAGTCGCCACGCCCGGCGAAAACGGATGGGTGGTGAATGAGTGGGTGAAGCAGGCCATATTGATGTATTTCAGTATACAGCAAATGGAAACGTACACTCTACCCCCTTTTGAGTTTTACGACAAAATGAAGCTAAAAAGTAATTATAAAGAATTGGGAGTGCGTGCGGTGCCACACGCCGTTGCACGTTATGGAGCTTTCCTTGCTAAAAACGTTGTTTTGATGCCTAGTTACGTTAACATCGGCGCTTATGTAGATGAAGGCACAATGGTTGACACGTGGGCAACAGTAGGTAGTTGCGCGCAAATCGGCAAAGACGTTCACCTTAGTGGTGGTGTTGGCATTGGCGGTGTGTTAGAACCATTGCAAGCCAGCCCGGTGATTGTTGAAGACGGATGTTTTCTTGGCAGCCGGTCGATAGTTGTTGAAGGCGTAATGCTTGAAAAAGAAGTGGTGCTAGGTGCGAATGTGGTGTTGACACAATCAACTAAAATAATCGACGTAAGTGGAAACGAACCGATTGAATACAAAGGTCGGGTACCTGCAAGAAGTGTTGTGATCCCCGGAACTTACACTAAAAAATTTCCGGCAGGAGAATACAATGTAAGCTGCGCTTTGATTATTGGAAAGCGCAAACCAAGTACAGATCTTAAAACAAGTTTAAATGAGGCGTTAAGGGATTTTAATGTAGCTGTATAGATGACCGACAGCACACGATAGACTGCAGACGAAGGTTGGCTGATTGAAAAAAGTGGAACTAGGTCAGTCGTCCTTCGTCTTTTTATTATGCTTAAAACAAACCAAAATAACAAGATAACAATAGCAGGTTTTTTCATAACCCTTTTTGGAGCTATCTTATTTTCAACCAAGGCGATTATTGTAAAAACAGCTTTTAATTCCATCCATGTCGACGCGCTGACTTTGCTCACATTACGAATGGTATTTTCTCTGCCTTTTTATTTGTTAGCCGCCTTTTTAACAAGCAACCAAAAAGGCAACATTCGAATGACAAGAAGGCAATGGTTCTACGTAATGTTACTTGGCGTTTTCGGATATTATCTTTCGAGCCTGTTTGACTTTATCGGCCTTCAGTATATTTCAGCGGGTCTCGAAAGATTAATTCTCTTCTTATACCCCACTTTCGCCGTCCTGATTAATGTTTACTTTTTCGGGCAAAAAATGTCAGGAGTACAAAAAATTTCACTTTTACTAACCTACCTGGGAATAGCGATAGCCTACTATGGTGAACTACATATTGATACAAGCAATCCTCATTTTTACCTTGGCAGTTTCCTTGTTTTTTTGTGTGCGATCACCTACTCTATTTATATAGCTGGCAGTGGAAAAATAATTCCTCATATTGGCTCTACCAAGTTTACAGCCTTCGCGATGCTGACTGCTACAGCCGGCATTTTTATTCATTTTATGATCGGGGGAAATATCGCGACTTTGAAGTCAGGAGCAAATTTGTGGTATTACGGCTTGTCACTTGCCATCGTTGCAACTGTAATTCCCTCTTTTTTAATCTCTGACGGATTGAAACGAATTGGTGCAAGTAATGTCGCCATCATTTCTGCCATCGGCCCTGTTTCAACCATTGTGCAGGCCCATTATTTTCTTGGTGAAAAGATCTTTGTTGAACAAATTATTGGTACGGTTCTGGTGATTGCCGGCGTAATTCTGACAACCCTAAAAAGAGTATCTTAAGATCATTTTACGCTGATGACAATTGCATGAAAATTTCGTTTTAGAGCGAATGTATTCAAACCGGGTCATCCAGTAAATACGGAACATTCAGCCAGGGGAAACAAAAGCTGAGTTAAGGTTTACTGTACAAGTGAGTGACACAACAATGATAAATGTAGTAACTAAAGCTGGTCACCAAAAATAAAAAAAACATCATATTCGGCCAGGGATTCAGGTATAAACAATTGAGCAAAAAATGCGTTATTTTGCTTTACTTATTTATTGCGATGCAAGCATTTTTACAACAAGATTCAATGATTTCAGAGCTGTTCGACGCACTGTCTGAATCAATTGTTTTGTTTAAACCGATTTTGCATGAAGACGGCCAATTAGTGGATTTCGAAATAGCGTATTGCAATAATGCATCAAGCATATTCCTCAATGTTCCCAAGTCTGTTGTATTATCTCAAACTATTCGTAACTCGGCTCTTTTTGACGACGTTTCGCGCAAAACGCTCTTCGACCAATGTGCGGCTGTTTGGGAAACAGGAAAATCGTTGGAAGAGAATTTTTACAACGAAGGGCTTGACCGTCATTTTAATACAATAAAAAGTAAAATAACTGATGGTGTTATAAGCGTAACCAGAGACAGAACGAAACACTACTATGCGGAAAAAGCATTGAAGGAACAGGCTGTGCTTTTTACCCGCATCTTAGATGCATCTGCAGATGGTGTAATGATTTTGGAAGCGATAAGAAACGAAATCGGCGAAGTAGTCGATTTAAGACTAACGCATTGCAACAAAGCAGCTTTTTCGTTGGCAAAAATTTCACCTGAATCACTGGGAAAAAGAATGCTTGATATACTGCCGCACCTTAAAGACTCCGCTCAATTTTACCTGCATAAAAAGGTTTTAGATACTGGTCTTCCGGAAAAGATAGAAACAACGTTTAGAAATGAAAAAGGGGAAGAATACGGCTGGTTTATAGTATCTCTTATGAAAATGGGTGATAACGTGGTATCTAACTTTATAGATATTTCGGCCCAGAAAAGTAATCAGCAAAAAATAGAAGAGCAGGCCGATCTGCTGGACAGTATTTTTGATGCCTCAACAAACGGGATTTTTGCATGTGAAGCAATACGTGATGAGAGCGGAGAAATAGAAGATCTTCAATTCATAAAAATAAATAAGGCATTCACAGAAATAATGGGCTTTCTACCAGAAATGGTAGAGGGAGCAAGTTATCACTCTATTTTTCCTTTTGGTAAAGCGTCTGGTCTGTTTGATAGCTATTGCCGGGTTATAAATACAGGGGAAAATTTTCGCAAAGAAATATACTACGAGGAAGAAAAGCACCGTGGGTGGTACGACATTTCTGCCGTAAAACGAGGCAGCAATGGTATCGTGGTCACTTTCGTTAACGCTACCGAAAGCAAACGTATTAAGCAGGAAATCGAGGAAAGTTCAAAATACCTGCAGGACGTGATCGACTCTTCTCAAACAGGTATCTTGCTATTATCACCTGTCAGAATTAATGCGGTTGAAATTGTTGACTTCAGATTTAAGATAGTGAATGAAACCGTAGCCAGATTTAAAGGTGAAAAACCATCTGACCTGATAGGCAAGCTACACAGTGAAGTCTTTCCAGAGAGTGGAACCAATGGAACACTTCAACGGTATAAAGAAATTGCAGAAGGAAAAGAAGCAGAAACAAGGTTTGAAAACAGATTTAACGCAGACGGGGTAGACAGGTGCATAGATGTGATGGTGAAGAAGAGAAACGACGATCTTTTAATAACAGTACTTGACATAACACCGATAAGGAATTTGCAGCGGGAAATTGCTGATGCAGCAGAAAAGTTAAACACTGTGGTTAATCACGCTTCTGCCGGAATGTTTACGCTGGTTCCGGTTTATGGCGCTAATGACGAAATTGAAGATTTTCGATTTTCTATCGTCAACCAATCGGTGGCTGCTTATATTGGTGAAAAGGCAGAAAAGCTGAAAGGTGCTTTAAGCAGCATTTATTTTCCAGCCTACAAAACAAACGGGCTTTTCGATATTTATAAAGATACCTATGTAAACGGCACCGATCACCAGTTCGACTTTCACTACGAAGACGGGTACGACGTTTATTTTAATATTCATACCACAAAGGCAGCCGATGAAGTGTTGGTCACCTTTACTGACCACACTACGTTAAAAAGACTTCAGGTTCAATTAGAAGCATCAATTGATGAATTGAAAAAATCCAATGCAAGTCTCGAAGAGTTTGCATACGCAGCTTCACATGACTTGCAGGAACCGTTGCGTAAAATCAACTATTTTTCAGAAAGATTACGTAAAGGCGTAGGTCAAACACTTTCTGCCGACGATAACAGGATGTTTGAACGAATGGAAAGTGCAGCATCGAGGATGAGTCAACTGATTACAGATCTATTAACCTATTCGCAAATAAGCCGAAACACCCCGGGCAATGAAGCCGCTAATCTGAATGAAATATTGCAAAACGTATTAGTTGATCTTGAAACCACCATTAGTATTAAGAAAGGCAATATTTCCTCAAACACTCTGCCCACCATTAAAGGCGACTCGCTGCAACTACGTCAGCTGTTTCAAAATCTTCTGAGCAACTCGCTGAAATATAGCAAAGCCGATGTTTCCCCAATGGTTGCAATAGAATGCAATGAAGTCGTAAAGGAGATAAATGGAGTAACAAAAAGTTTTTACGAAATTGCATTTTCAGACAACGGCATCGGCTTCGAGCAGGAAAATGCAGAAAAGATTTTTAAAGTATTCCAGAGGTTGCATGGACAGAGCGAATTTCCGGGGACCGGAATAGGTCTTGCAATTGTACATAAAGTAGTCGAAAACCATCATGGTTATATAAACGCTCAAGGTATTCCCGGAGTCGGATGCACATTCACCGTTTTATTTCCGAAGGAGTAATCATTTTTTTTACCAGCAGAAACAATAAAGCTCAACATTGTTGTGTCACTCACTTGTACCCGCATTTTCGCTATTCACCCATTTCCACGTCGGATAACATCATAAGAAAAAAAAATAAAAAGTAGCAGTTTTAAAGACTAAAAACAATTGCCCCCCTGGGGAACTGTTAATAACTAT
>JAOQAJ010000381.1 GCA_025963675.1 Segetibacter sp. | reverse complement strand
ACCGTTCATATTATGGATTGTTTGTTCCGAAAATGACATGGCGTTCTATAGAAAATTTTTCAACCAATTCTCTTGCATTGATTGCTGCTGATAAAATTTATAGCGCGGACGAATACATAAGGGATTTTAGTGAGTTTGAAGCAAAGGCTAATAAAGGGTTTAAGGTTTAGGGTTTAAGGTTTAAGTTGGAAGGTTTAGGGTGGAAGGTTTAAGATGTAAGGTTTAGGCTTTAAGGGATATTTTTAGTTTTTTTTGAACCCAGCTTTAAGTACTCGTGGAGCTTTACTTGCGTCGCACTCTTGTACCGAAAAACATTGCGAAGCGTTGGGCGGATACGTGCAATGGTGGACAAGGTTAATTGAAAAGTTGTGGACGAACGAAATGCGACGCAACGATGATTAACCGGAGAAAAAATGCCGGTATCAATAAAATTAAAAACAGAACATCAGTTAGTGAATAACAATAGCGAACAGGCAACGGCAAAAGCTACAGTTTTTGACTGCAATATTATACATCTGCCAAAGATCTATAATCCTGCCGGCAGCATTACACCTGTTCAGAATAATATTGATATTCCGTTTGCAATAAAGAGAGTGTATTATTTGTATGATATTCCGGGTGGTGAGGATAGGGGAGCACATGCACATAAGAACCTGCATCAGCTGGTGATAGCAGCAAGTGGCAGTTTCGATATAATGATCGATGATGGCAGAAATAAGAAGACGGTGAGCCTTAATCGTCCTTATATGGGCTTATACATAAGACCTTACATATGGAGAGACATCAGTAATTTTTCGTCCGGGGCAATTACGCTTGTGTTAGCATCGAGACCTTATGATGCAAGTGATTATATAAGAGATTATACTGAGTTTCTGGAGTTGAGAAAGGCCTGGCAATAACTATGAGCGATGTACCAAGCAGGATGAGCAATAACAATAATAATGTGAGCAAGATTCATCATTTGGCTGACGTGATGTCTGAGCAAATTGGAGAAAGCACTAATATCTGGCAAT
Organism: Segetibacter sp.; assembly: GCA_025963675.1. Lineage (GTDB taxonomy): Bacteria > Bacteroidota > Bacteroidia > Chitinophagales > Chitinophagaceae > Segetibacter. The sequence continues at coordinate 5,326 of JAOQAJ010000381.1, read as the reverse complement.
TTGTGGTTGTGCTTGCAAACGCAAAAGTGGGTAGTAATTGTAATATATGCAGCCATTGTTTTATTGAAAATGATGTGATTGTAGGCGACTATGTTACCATAAAAAACGGTGTTTATTTATGGGACGGAATTACGATCGAAGATTATGTTTTTATCGGACCTAATGTCACTTTCACAAATGATCATTATCCGCGATCGAAGCAATACCCGGAAGAATTTCAAAAAACCTACATCAAAAAAGGCGCTTCTATTGGTGCTAATGCAACTATAATTGGAGGAATTACTATTGGCGATTATTCAATAATAGGTGCTGGTAGTGTTGTGACAAAAGACGTCGCAAGTCATGCTCTTGTTTATGGGAACCCTGCCCGAATACGTGGTTGGGTAGATGATAGAGGTCACAAACTGGTGCAGATGGAGAACCATTTTGAGGACGCGGGGGGAAAGAAATATATTGTTAGAAACGATCAGCTTTTAGCGTTATAACGAGGCGATGATATCCAATATTAGAAAAATGAAAATTCCTTTTCTTTCTTTTCAACCTATGCAAGAATCAATTCGCGAGGAAATGATTAACTCATTCACTGAAGTCTATGATTCTGCCTGGTATGTTCTTGGAAAGAAAGTTGAAGCTTTTGAACAAGAATACGCTTCCTATAATAGTGTCTCGCATTGTGTTGGAGTAAGCAACGGATTAGACGCTTTAGTCATTTCATTAAAGACATTACATATTGGTGTAGGCGATGAAGTAATTGTTCCTTCAAATACTTTTATCGCATCGGTGCTTGCAGTAACTTATGTAGGTGCAACGCCTGTTTTTGTTGAGCCGGATGAAAAGACTTACAACATCAATCCTGTTTCGATCGATAGAGCAATCACCAGTAAAACAAAGGCTATAATTGCCGTGCATTTATATGGGCAGGCTTGCGACATGACTGCGATTAGCAGAATTGCGGAAAAGCATCGGCTTTTTATCATTGAAGATAATGCCCAGGCACATGGGGCAAGTTTTAATAATAAGATAACCGGTAGTTGGGGACATATTAATGCTACAAGCTTTTATCCCGGAAAGAATTTAGGAGCGCTTGGTGATGCAGGTGCTATTACCACTAATGATCAAGCCTTAGCTGATCAAGCGAGGGTTTTTAGAAACTACGGTTCACAAAAGAAATATTATAACCAGGAAGCAGGTTTCAACATGCGTCTCGACGAACTGCAGGCAGCTTTCTTGTCAGTTAAGTTGAAACACATTGACAAGTGGACAAGACAGAGACAGGAGATAGCAGAATGGTACCGCCAATTATTAATGGGTACAGGAGATATTATTTTGCCTTTTATTCATTCAGAAAGTACTCACGTATATCATTTATTCGTTATCACAACTCATAAGCGTGATGAATTAATGAAGTTTTTATCAGAAGGAAATATTCAAACCCAAATTCACTATCCGGTTCCTCCTCATTTGCAGGATTGTTATAAGTATTTGGGGTTTTCTAAGGGAGATTTTCCGATTGCAGAAAAGTTAGCAGAAACCTGTTTAAGCTTGCCATTATATCCGGGTATGAGTAGACGCGAAGTGGAATTTGTAGCGGACAATATAAAACGATTTTTTACCAATGGATTTTAGAACAAGAACGAGGTGCGATCAGCCATTGGTTACGGTAGGAGTATTGTCGTACAACTACGCTGCTTATGTGTTGGCTACCTTAGACTCCATTTACAACCAGACTTTTCCTCATATTGAATTCTTTATAGTTGATGATTGTTCTACCGACGATTCGGTTGTTCTTATCAGGCAGTGGATTGAAGATAACAATGTGGAAGTTACTTTCATTGTTCATCCTGTAAACAAAGGCAGAAATACCGCTATCAATACTATTCTCGAGAAGTCTGAAGGGAAATACGTAATCATTTTTGCTTCTGATGATGAGATGAATCCACGAAGAATAGAGGAGCAGGTCAACAGTTTGGAAAAGGCAGGCGATGATTACTTTGTTTGTTATTCCGATGCACAATTGATGAATGAGCAAGGTGAGCCAAGAGGGTTTTTTTCAGACAAAGTAAAGTCGCCTTTTTTAAGTGGTAATGTTTTCGAAGAATATTATTTCGAACGTTTTTATATGGCTGCCCCAACTGTCATGTTTAGGAAAAGCATTTATGAAAAAGTCGGCTTGTATGACACGAGGCTAACGGCAGAAGATTACGATATGTGGATGAGAATTTTGCCGGTAGCAAAAGTAGTTTTCTGTGAATACATAGGAACTAAATACAGGATCAGGGAGAACCAGAAGTTGATGCCTTCGCAGCAGTTTAACCTGCAGCAATGGTATCATAAGGATAGGATTATCATTTATAAAAAACTAGTGAACCTGTTGCAGAAACTGCAGAAGTGGCCAAACACACAGGAAGCTGCATCGAAGAAGATCAGCTTTCACTTAATTCATTTGAAAAAATTGCGTTCGCCATATTTTGTTCAAATGATCAGCTTTCTATTAAAAAGCTCATATTATAGAATACCCGTTGCCCGGTTACTGCGAATGCAGTTAAACCAAATGATGCCACAATCACAGAAAGAGAGTTGAAATGGAAAATTTGAAGAAAAGAATATTGGTACCTATTGTCGGTCAGGGTTCTATCACGCATGTCATCCGTACCGGAATGCTGGATAAGATGAGTGAATTTTGCAACCCGATTATCGCCCTGATGTGGAAAGAGGAAGAATTGATTAAAGAGTTGGAAGGCAAAGGTTACGAGGTTACTTTATTCCCGGCCTATAAAGTGTCTCCGGCATATGCTGCGCTAAGATATAAAATCAACCTGTGGTACCTAAAGTATAAGCTTAAAACACCTAGTGCAAATATTCAACAGAAATACCTTGATCAGTTCAGAAAAAATAAGCAAACGTTTAAGCTGAAAAAGCAACTGAAGGAAAGTTACTACAGCCTGAGATTTAGGTGCCAGGGCAGTTATATCAAGGACTTGCTACAGCAGGAAGTTGTTTTGATGCAGAAAGAGCATGTTTATGCAGAATTTAAAGAATGGCTGAAATTGTTGAATGTATCGGGGCTGTTTACAGTTACTCCTTTTTTGCACGAAGTTGATTTGATAGCACGAATTTTTAAAAATCAACAAATTCCTGTTATTGCTTCTATTCACAGTTTTGATAACGTAACAAAACGTGGCTGGCAGTCGATTGTATTCGATCATTATATTGTCTGGAATAAATACAATAAGGCAGAGTTACAACGTATTCACCTGGCGTTGCAAAACGACCAGGCTATAACAATAGCTGGTGCTCCTCAATTCGATTTTCATTACAACGAAGAGTTTGCCTGGAGCAGGGAAGAGTGGTTACAAAGACTTGGATTGCCTGATAATAAAAAGATTATTTTGTATGGCGGCGGGCCTGCTTCTTTATTCCCCCAGGAGCCACAGTTTTTGAAGGCACTGAAAGATGCTTTCGAACAGGAGAAATTGTCAAAAGATTACATTGTTCTATTCCGTTGCCATCCGTTAGATAAGGTAGAAAGATGGAAGGATTATGTAGGAGAGTCTCCATACATTTTTTATGACAGTGCCCCTAATGGTACAACCAAGCTTGACTACGTCAACGTTGTAAAAGACGACATTATGAATCTGATCTCAACGCTTAAACATACCGATATTCACATCAATACAATATCTACGATGAGTGTGGATGGAAGTGCATTTAGAAAGCCGCAAATTGGTCCATATTACGATGATGTAAATCCTTCTACACAGGATTTATTCAGGCAGATGTATTTCCAGGAGCATTATATTCCGATCATGAAAAGCAAGGTGGTAAATCTGGCCCACACAAAAGAAGAGTTTATTGATCTGGTGAATCGGGTAATAGAAAATCCTTCTGCTTATACTGCCAATTGCAAAAGTTGTGTAGAAGAGATCATTACCTATTCTGATGGCAAGGCAACTTTACGGGCAGTTTCTGCGATTAAAAATTTCTTTGTTGCATGAGGATACTGCATGTAAGTCAGAATTATTTTCCCTCTGTAGGTGGACCGCAATACACCATGAAACATGTGTCTGAAAAGCTGGTTTCTTATTATGGAGATGAAGTGCAGGTTTGTACTACAAACTCAATGTATGGTCCGGAGACAAGGATGTTTAAAAAAATTGAACCCCCGGTTGAAACAATAGAACAAGTTCAAATTAACAGGTTGCCCTTTAATAGATGGCACTACCCGTTAATTGAATTAGCAGGTAAAGTTCATGGTAAAGCTACAGGCAAGCCGCTACCAAGAGCAATTACAAAATACCGCTGGGAGCTCGACAGTCCGGCAATGGATAAGATGATGGCGGAAAGCAAGGCCGATGTCGTTATGGCTACCACTATCATTTACAATTTTTCAGATTACCCTTTTTGGCGTTTTAGAACTAAAAATCCCAAACCGTTTGTTTTGTATGGCGCTATTCATTTGCATAAGCCGCTTCCTCTAAATTCCCCTTTAATTAAACGTGCAAAAGCATGTGACTGTTACATTGCAAATACAGACTTTGAAAAGCACGAATTGATCAGGTACGGGGTTAGAGAAAATAAAATAGTGACAATAGGTACAGGTGTAGAACTAGATGATTTTGTAATGCCCGTCGAAGAGGTGAAGTGTTTCAGGGAGACAAACGGCATAAAGGAAACCGATGTTTTAATAGGGTTTATTGGCAGACTTGTAAAAGGTAAAGGCGTTGCAATACTGATTGATGCTTTTAGAAAATTATACGCAGAAAACAAGAATGTAAAACTTCTTCTGGCAGGCGGAACAACTGAATACGTGCCGGAAATAAAGCGAGTAATTCAAGAAGAAAAGTTGCCTGTTATACTGATAGAAAGTTTTGACGAAAAGTTGAAACCAACTTTGTATAACTCCCTTGATATTTTTGTTTTAGGATCTCAAAGTGAATCTTTCGGCGTGGTTTTTTTAGAAGCATGGGCTTGTAAGAAACCCGTTGTTGGCTCGAAGATGGGTGCAATACAATCACTGTTAAGTGAAGGAAAAGACAGCCTTCTTTTCGAGTCGGGAAATGCCGATAGCTTAAAGGCTACCTTACAATCTTTAATTGACAATCGCGAGGCAAGAATTGCTTTCGGTAGTAACGGTTATAAAAAAGTAGTTGAAAATTACACATGGGAGAAAATAGTTGGGAAGTATCGCGACACGTATCAATTAGGAATTAGGAATTTTGAAAATGCTTTTCGAAAAAGTCGTGTTTAATTGTTATAATGAAAATTAAGAATTCTTTTGTAACAAGCTATAGTGCTACTCTCATCATCGTTGTGTCACTCACTTGTA
>JAOQAJ010000443.1 GCA_025963675.1 Segetibacter sp. | reverse complement strand
TATACTTGGAAAAAACCTAAAGTAGTTTTTGTAAATTCAATGAGCGATCTATTTCATCCTGAAGTTCCTGTTACGTTTATTGAAAAGGTTTTTGAAGTAATGAATAATACTCCTCAGCATACTTACCAGGTACTTACAAAAAGAGCGGAAAGATTATTTGAATTACATCATCGCTTTAACTGGACACCTAACATTTGGATGGGCGTTTCTGTTGAAAATGAAAAGGTGATAGACAGGATAGATTTTTTAAGAGAAACAAATGCGGTTGTAAAATTTCTTTCCTGTGAGCCGTTAATTGGTTCGTTAAGAAATATGAATCTTACCAATATCGATTGGGCAATAGTGGGTGGAGAAAGCGGCAGAAAAGCACGGCCGATTAAAGAAGAATGGGTGCTCGACATCTTATCTCAGTGTGAGAGCAGCAATGTGAAATTCTTTTTCAAACAATGGGGCGGAACAAATAAAAAGAAAGCAGGCAGGCAACTTCTTGGAAGAACCTATGATGATATGCCTTTAATAATGAAAGTTACCTAAATACTTTTTGTCCCTCTTAAAACTCCTTGTTAATTAATCTTATTTCGATAATTACCTGCTGCTCTATCAAATAATTTCTTCCTTGAAAATCCAAAATGCCATTTTTGATTTTCAAGGAAGAAATATTAGATTTGTGATGTGATTGAGAGGAAATTACATAATGAGATTAAAGGTTTGCTAAGACAGTTTCCTGCTGTTGCCATACTGGGTGCACGGCAGGTTGGTAAAACAACCATGGCCAAGCAGATAGCTGCTGTGCAAAAGCGACCTACACTTTACCTTGATTTAGAAAATCCTTTAGACGTCCGTAAACTACAAGACCCTTTTACGTTTCTCTCAGACAATAAAGACAAGTGTATTATTATTGATGAGGTTCAAACCATTCCATCCTTGTTTTCTGTTCTACGATCGGTTATTGATACTGATCGCCGGAATGGAAGATTTATATTATTGGGAAGCGCATCACCGCAATTGGTAAAAGGCGTATCAGAGTCACTTGCCGGGCGAATAGCTTATAGAGAGCTTTCTCCAGTGAACATGATGGAATTACCCGAAAAAATATCGATGCAAAAACATTGGTTAAGAGGTGGGTTTCCCGCGGCTTTATTAGCGAGGTCTGATAAAGCCGCTGCCGAATGGATAAATAGTTTTGTACGTAGTTATATAGAAAGAGACCTGGGAACCTTGTTCGGTGTTGATTTGTCTGGTAATACTATAGGTCGCTTATTGAGCATGCTGGCACATGTAAACGGCAGTGTATGGAATGCCGAAATGATGGCCAGGTCATTAGGCATAACGGCCCCAACAGTAAACAGGTATGTAGATTTTCTGGAAGGTGCTTTTCTTGTTCACCGTCTGCCTGCTTTTTTTATTAATACCCGTAAACGATTGGTAAAAGCACCTAAGGTTTATATAAGAGATGCGGGATTACTCCATCAGTTAAGCAATGTGCCAAACATTAATACGTTAAAGGGACATCCTGTTGTTGGTTCTTCCTGGGAAGGTTATGTTGCAGAGCAGGTTCACCAGTTGAAGCCGCAAGGTACAGAGCTCTATTACTATCGTACACAGGCAGGCGCGGAATATGATATGGTATTGGCAAGGGGAATAAAACCTGTAGCATGTATAGAAGTGAAACTTAACAATGCACCGACCATCAGTAAAGGTAATTACCAAAGCATTGCTGATCTTGAAACAAAAAAAAATTTTGTAGTAGTGCCTGATACAGAAGAATACAAAACAAAAGAAGGCATTGTAATTTGTAGTCTCTCTACTTTATTGACAAAGTATCTTTCTAAATTTTAAATTTTATTCGTCCTTGAAAATCGAAAATGTCATTTTTGATTTTCAAGGACGAATTTTGATGATACACAGTTGTAACAAGGCGAAAAAATCTTCAATAGCACTACTAAAAGATGAACGTAATGCGACGCAACGATGTTAAATCAGAGAGTGACAGTCTGTATCAAAAAAAAACAATTTCTACATAAGAAGTTTGTAATCTCCGGGTTCCAAATTGAGATACTTTTGGCAGCAAGGGGGCCGCTAAAGTAAAATTATTCTCTACTATATTTATTAATGACGGACTCAGAATATCTTTTTTCGTGTTCGCTCTGTTTTGTCTCCCAGCTTACTAAATCCTTTAAATAGGGCATTTAAGCTGTTCCCTTTATTACTTCTACAAAGACTTGTTAAATACCATCTCCCATTAAATTCTGGCGTTGTTTTTATATCAAAGTATTGTGACTATTAAAATTAAAAAATATCATGAAAAAAATATACGCACTTTCTTTCTTTTTACTAAGCTTTTTTAGCTTAATCGCACAAAATCAACCAAGAGGATTTCACCTCGACAAGCAGATAAACATGCAGGCGATCCTGGCGAAAAAGCCGTCTGCTGCTATTGGCTTTTCAAGCGTTAGTGAGGCTCGGTCGATTATCAATGAGATTATGGATGTCTCTGATATCCAGCAAAACTTTAGAGTTGAGTCTACTACCCAGGTCGACAATGCTGCTGCGGTCATCTATCAAAACGTCAGGTACATTTTATACAATCCATCTTTTATTAATCAGCTTGATAACGCAGCAAGAGATAAGTGGGCTTCAATAAGTGTCATCGGACATGAAATAGGTCACCACTTACTTGGACATACAATGGATGGCAGAGGAAGCCAGATACCAAAAGAACTTGATGCCGACGAATATTCAGGCCTCGTGCTGCGTAGAATGGGAGCAAGTCTGCAACAAGCTCAACTGGCAATGAAGTTAATTGCAAGTCCGTACGCAAGCGCTACTCACCCTGGTGAAAATGACCGTCTAGCTGCGATTGCAAGAGGCTGGAATAGTACTACGGTAAAAGCAGACAGGGGTAATCCCGACGTGGTGGTCAACACACCCGAGGACAGAAGAGCGACCTATCCAAATGGTTCTGAAACTTACCCCGCACCACGCGACAGAAGAACTCCCTATCCTACTGATCAAAGAAGAACCTATCCGACAGATCAATATCCCACTGATGACAGAGGAAATTATCCAACAGGCAGAAGCCGCTACCCTTCTGCCGATAGTCGTAATAATTATCCGGGCGGTCAAAGTAACGGACGGGTTAGAGGAAACCAGTCGCAAAACGTGCAATTGGTGTACGACATCAAATTTAATGGTAACAATTCACAGCAATATTTTATTACCGCTCAAAACCAGGTAATCATGTTGAGAGGAAACCAAGCTGTTGTAGTTGCAAAGATCTCTTCATCAAACAGGTTCAACTATCCATACGTTATCTACGACGATCGTCAACAGATCTTTATTGACAGACGAGGAAACTTATTTGCTGAGAACGGCAGGAGTATTGGGTATATAACAAAACACAACGGCGGGTTTTGACGATACCAATAAATGGTTATCAAAAAGGCAAATTAGTTAGAAGATTTGTAGCAAAAGTTTGGTTTTAAATAAGGGATATTTTAAGCAATTATTCTATGAACTAAATCTTTTGATTTCACAGACTCGCTTTCTATTTGCCTTTTATTATTTTTCCCATAAGCACCATTCCACGCAGTTCTTCTTTCATTAATCGATGTCTTAACCTGTGTGTTCCGATAATCTTAAAACCCATTTTATTATAAAACGCCAGCGGTCCTTCACTTGTATCCATTGCTTTTAACCACACCAGGTCTTTGTTATTTTGTTCTGCAATCTTAAAGGTCAGCTCAACCAGTTGCCTTCCAATACCTTTTCCTTCAGCTTCTTTATTTAAATAGATCCGTTCAAGTTCTAATGAATTATTTTCTTCAAACCCAGCTAAAGGAGCATTGATGTTTAGTTTTAAAAACCCAACGGGAGCGTTATGTAAAAAGGATATATAAAAGCGGGCGTTTTCATCCTGTAGCTCAGAACCTAACTTTTTTGCTGACAAGTGATTTTCCAAATACCACTTGCCTTCATCATACCACAAATCGAGGTAATGATCTTTATATGCTTTTACCGCTATTTCGCTTAGAAAATCAGCATCTTTTGGTTCAACCGTTTTAATAGAAATTTCTTCCATGCTCACAGGCCTTTATCAGGAAGGCGATGCATCTACTTTCGTTAAGGAATTATACTGTTTGAGAAAAAAGAACTTAGAAAAACTTACCGCTTTCTTCAGAATCAAGAAGTGAATTTGCAAGGGTGTTATCGAACACCTGCTCTTTACTTGCCAACACCTCGCGTAGCAAATCGTGGATTGTGATAATGCCTGCAAAATCACCGCCGTCGAACACAGCAAGGTATCGCGCACCGCGCGTGTTCATTTGGTACATGCAATCTTCAACGGTGTCTGTTAATGTTACTTCCGGAAGTTCAGTTGTCATCACATCACGCACCATGGTGTCTCTGCTCGAGCGCCCCTCCAATACCAGTTTGCGTGTATAATCTCTTTCGCAAAAAATGCCTGTATATTCGCCGTTCTCGAAAACTACAAGGTAGCTTAGGTTAACCGCTATCAGTTTCTGCAAAGCCTCTATAACCATTGCTGCAGGCTCAATGGTATTTGATGCATTTTCCTTTGTTCTTAATATATCTTCTACCGTTTTCATGGCAAGCATTTATTTATTCTTCGAATATACTTTTTCTTGTTTTTAAATTGATCGAATTTCTAAATTTAATAAAAACAAATTTATCTTTTAAAAAGTTGGACGCGTTTTATAATGAAGAATAAAACTATCGTACCGTTGCATCATGGTCTTCATATGTCTTACACTTTACACACATTGGGCAGTGCAATAAAGATTTGAATTTGAACGGAGCGTCGCAACGATGGTGCTGAGTGAACGATAGCTTGTATCAAAATATGTCCCTTGCCTAATATAATTTTTTGGGGCCAGGCCAACCATCGCTATGATGCTTTACTTGCTCGCACTCTTGTACCTTTTTTCGAAAATCGGCACATTAAGTTCATTCCAATTTCAAACGATAGGGATAAAAAGAAAAGCCGGCGATCAATAGTCGCCGTCTTTCAAATGTGGTAAAATGTTTAGCTAAACAGATACTCCAGGTCTTCTCTGGTAAGGTTCTTCACAAAGCCTGCGTCGTCAGTAATTAGGTCTGCCGCAAGGGCCTTTTTCTTTTCCTGAAGTTTCAAAATTTTATCTTCAACTGTATCCTTACAAATCATGCGGTAAGCAAAAATATTTTTTGTTTGTCCGATACGATGTGTTCTGTCGATGGCCTGTTGCTCGACAGCGGGGTTCCACCATGGGTCAACAATATAAACATAGTCTGCAGCGGTAAGGTTAAGACCCACCCCACCCGCTTTAAGCGAAATAAGAAATACCCTGCAAGAATCATTATTTTGAAATCCCTGTATGGCCTTCTCGCGGTCGATAGCTGTGGTGCTTCCATCAAAGTATTCATACTTCACCCCCATCTCTTCGAGCCTCTGCCTGATCAAAGCGAGCATACCAAGAAACTGCGAGAAGATGAGCGCTTTGTGGTCGCTTATATTTTCAGTTATCTCTCTTACAAGCTCATCAAGTTTAATAGAAACGTTAGGGAAAGGTTCTTCATCTTTCATGATTGCCGGACTATCACAAATCTGGCGCAACTTCATCAGGCCTTGCAAAATGGTTAACTGAGATTTTGCAATTCCCTGGTTTTCTACTACACCTAAAATCCTGTCGCGAAAATCGTTTCTGTATGCTTCATAGATCTTACGCTGCTCGTCACCCATTTCGCAGAACAAGATCATTTCTGTCTTGTCGGGCAAATCTTTAGCCACCTGTTCTTTTGTGCGCCGTAAGATGAATGGGAACAATAACCTTCTTAAATGCTCTTTCTGCTCTTGTTCTCCAAATTTATCAATAGGTACAGCGAATTCCTGTTTAAAGAATTCCATCGTTCCCAACATTCCGGGATTTAAGAAATTCATTTGAGCAAAAATGTCAAATGTGTTGTTTTGCAATGGCGTACCACTTAAACAAAGGCGGCTTTTTGCTTTTAAAAGACTCGCCGCTTTTGTCACTTTGCTCGAAGGGTTTTTGATTGCCTGGCTCTCATCAAGTATGATATAATCAAACTCGGGCTCGACAAAAGACTTTATGTCGCTTCTAAGCGTTCCGTAGGTTGTAATAATAATGTCTACTTCCGGTTTTGAAATCTGGCCTTTATCGCGAATACCACCATGATGAATGTAATAGGTTAATGACTGGGTGAACTTTTTAATTTCATTTTCCCAGTTATACATAAGCGTCGTCGGACAAACCACCAAAGCTTTCAAAGCTCCCTTGCTTTCTTTGATATGCTGAATAAATGAAAGTGCCTGCACTGTCTTACCAAGACCCATATCATCGGCAAGTATTCCACCCCATTTTACTTCGTGCAAATAATTAAGCCACTGAAAACCCGATTCCTGGTAAGGACGAAGAATTGGTTTCAGATGAGCCGGAGCTTCAATCGGTTCAATATTCTTAAACTCTTTAAGCTTGTCATATCGCTCCTCAAGTTGAAAGAACAGTTCTTCTTCATCACGGTTTTCATACAGCTCTTCAATCACACTAAAATGGTAACGGCTCAGCTTCATCTTTTCGCTCTTGCCTTCACCAACTCTAAACAACAACGAGTATTTCTTGATCCACTCTTCAGGTAAGATTCCCAAAGACCCATCTTGTAATTGTACAAACTGCTGTTTGTTTGCCAATGCTTTCTTTACGTCAGCAACTGTGATCTTTTGTTCACCAAAAAATATTTCAACCTTCGCGTCAAACCAGTCGGTATGACTGCTTATGTAAATTTTAGTAGACGGCTTTGATGTATTGAATCTGAAGTTTTTTAAAGCCTCAAATCCAAAAACAGGAATTTCCATTTCCTTCATCGCGTCTATAAAAAGAAAGAACCAGTTGTTCTTTAAAACCTCTGCACCTTTTAAGACGAGATTATCCGATTCGTCAGGACGAATAAACTGTGAATGGAGACTTTCTATCTTACTTACAAAAGCCTTTTCTTCCTCTATATTTCTTTGAATCACCAACAGCTTGTCTTGCTGGGGAATAATTATTTTTTCTTTATCTGACGGTTTTACTTCGTATCCCTTGTATATAAAAAGGGGCTGAAACATTAAATAGTCTCCCTTCTCCCGCAACATCAACTTTGCTTCTGGTTTGAGGTCCTTTATGTCTTCGCGCTTTACGTTGTTGAACTGTACGTTGTAGTCTTTTGCCAACGGAAGAATCATGTCCTGCAATTTCCTGCTCCAATCCTTTTCATCTATCTGTAATTTACCTTGAGGCAAAAACTTTTCTACCAGCAAGACATCAGTTGGCTTTTCATAGAGGTACAAAGAATCGTTATGCAAAAAAAGCATTGGAGAAGCTGTTTCACTGTCAGTTAACGGAACCTCAATATGATTAAGCTTAACGAAGCATTGAACTTCGTAGAAATCCTTGTTGTACGTAATATTAAAATTGAGAACTGCAGGCTCTTCACTAAGCGCAATCTTTTGCAGATTAGCTGTGGTAAACGGCTTACGTGGAGGCAACAAAAATGTAAAATGCTGGCTTGCATCAGTAAACATTTTTCTAAACCTTGGATGCAAGAACTCCACAATCAAACGTCTGGTTTCTTCCGGCAATTCATCATTGTGCTGCTGCACTATATTCTCCCAAATACCGCTGAAGGGAGAATTTCTATTTAGATACCGAGTGATCTCAGAGGGTTGTAATTTTCGTAATTGCTGAACCAGCAATTTATCATCATCACTAAATACTTCGGTATTTATAAATTTATTTAAGTCAAGCTTTTCTGTTTTATTAGCATAAGCATTTCTTTCTTCATTTGGCTCACCTTGCACACCTTCTACCTGAACAAATGGATACTGATCTTTATTCTCCAGAAATACAAGCCCTAATTGCATAGGTGCAGGTTTCGCTATTTCTTCCTCAACCTCGACTTCTGCAACCGGAGCATATACCGGTTTTTTTTGAAGGCCCATTGTAGGTGGAGCAATTCTTTTTATAGAAGAGTCAAGAACCCTTAAAAAAGGCTTTCCGTCTTTGTAAGCAAATTCAAACTTGCCTTTCAAATTATCGTTTAAAGAAAAACCATAAGCCTCAAGCAATTTATTTTTCTCTTTATCCCAGTTGCGAATGCTATCAAAATAATTTACTCCATAGCGCGATAACAATTGAACAAGCACAATAGTCTTATGAACACACAACGGATGTTTATTGTCGCTATCACAATTGCAACTGGTATCGAAGTTCCTCTCTTCATTTTTCTGAAGCAAGACTTTGTACTGCTCACCATCCTTTGCCACTTCTGCTTTTACCCGCTCGTCTTTTGCTTCAAGAATATTAGCTTTATCATTTCGTAAATATTCTTCAGCTTCTATATAAGATTGAGGAGAGGTTAGCAACCGGATCATTTTCAGATCGAGCTGCTTCATCTTTACGATGGTGTGTTTTTGATCGTAAAGCAAGTCTTTCTCGTCGAGCATGTTCCTGTCGAGCAACTCCTGCAATTGAAACAAAGCAGCAGCTTCATGACGGCAAATTTCACCAAGGTTGTAAGGGCAGCTACAACGAAGAGACAGGGTTGATGCTTCCTTAAATTTATTGATCAGGACTTTATAGTAAGTAGAATAAATATCATCTTTTACGCGAAAAGTGACTGCAGCCATCAGGTCATCATAGTCCATCAGTTCTACATTGCCAACCGCATGTATCTTTTTGCCCCGCCGAATAACCTCGTCAGTTCCGTTGTTGTAAATGTGTTTTATGAGATGCGGTAAAGCCATGTATAAGTGTTAGGGTGCCGATTGCAGTTGACGGATGACGCAGAGTGGGAGTACGTTTCTCTCTGTCATCTGACTTCTTTCAAAATGTCACCTGTTTTCAAAATTGGTCAATTTGCAAAAATAACGCAAAGCATCGAGGTTCAGTTGGCAAAAAGAAACATGTGGATGAAATGTTTGTTAAGAAATCAGGTTATGCGAAAATGAAAGGAATTCCGGCAAAGGCATTTTTTATTTGATTTTGCCTCAACAGTTTTGCCAGTTCCCTGGCGCACTGCTTTCCTTGAAACCCATCATTGCAAGCGGTTTTTAGGAATAAATGGAAATCTTTCAAGTTTGATTTAATGAAAAGAAAAAAGGCTGTTAAAAGGCAACCAGAGAGGTAAAATATCAGAGGGTTTTATTCGCCAATAGCATGTGTAGTTTCCAATTTTATTGATAAACCACTAACTCGTTATTCCTAAAAACGGGTAGCACATTGGCCACATTTGGAGTGATGCAATAATGAAGATCTTTCTGTAACCCGTATGCAGCAAGTCTGTGCCAATGAGTAGTATTTTGTATAAACTTAAACAAGTTGTTTTGGTGAAGGCGATAGATTTGTTGCGCCATTAAGCTGGCGTCGTCATGTATTGCAAATTGCTCGTGGATGCGGTCGATTACGGCCCCCGCGAAGAGCGTGTCTTCAAGGTTGAACAAGTCTTTCCAACCGGAACAGCCAAGCACAACGTTTTTATTTTGTGAAACCAGGTATTCACAAACAGCATTAAGGTTAGGGAATGATCCGGTTACTACTTCAGCACAGCCCATTGCAAAAGCCATGTGCAGTAATTTTGTTCCATTTGTAGTAGTAAGTACCAGTGTTTTCCCTTCAATAAATTCTCGCGGATATTCGGCCGGTGAATTCCCATATTGTAAACCTTCAATCACCTTACCCTCGCGCTCCCCTGCTGTTACCGCATTTGGAATTTGGCTGCCCAACCTTTTACATTCATCAACTGCCGCGACGGGAACAACTTTAGTCGCACCATTATACAAAGCTGTTGCTATTGTTGATGTTGCGCGAAAAACATCAATAATAACAACGATGGCATCTTTTAAATTAGTTAAGTGAAGCAAAGCGGGAGATAAAGACGTAAACAGCGTCGGCTTTTTATTCATATCCGGCAAATATAAAACTGATAAGAATTTAATCAGAAGTTTCGTGGATGATTGAAATAGCAAAAGGTGCTTTTGTCCCTTTTATAACTACAACAAATTAAAAAACGGCGCAAAACCATTTTTCTAAAGCCGATCAGTTTTGCTAATAAACATGAAAGGGCAAAGAAGTTGTAACCTTCCTTGCCCTTCTTAAATTATTATTTCAACTAAGGCGAAGTGAAGAAATGGTTCTAAAAACGAACGGACTTCACCGATAGAGATTACGATTCGTTTTTTGTCCGTACCTAGATTTTCATACTAAGTCACTTCCAATTTGGCCAGATCATTTTTTTGAAAACACCAGTAATTCATTTGCTTGTACTTCCGTTACATATTTTTTATTTCCGTCCTTATCGGTAAAACTGCGGTTCACCAGTTTTCCATCTATGAGCACTTCCATTCCCTTAGTAAAAAGTTGTTCTGCTAATTCTGCTGTCTTCCCCCAGGCAACTACATTATGCCACTGCGTTTCGGTTACTTTTTCACCTTTTGCATTTGTGTAAGTTTCATTTGTAGCAATATTTATTCGCGCTAGTTTTCTTCCGCCTTCCATTGTTTTGATCTCTGGGTTTGCGCCTAAATGCCCGATCAGTTGTACTTTGTTCTTCATTTTGTTTGTATTTATCGTTTTAAAATGTTGGCTGCTCGCCTTTGACAAAACAAAGATGAGTCAAGTGTGGTCCCTTAGTTGGTTATTACTCATTTACATCCGCATATAATTATTTTTAAGCATTTGTAAACGAATAATAAATAGTAGCTTTATTTAATACGTCAGAAACGATATGTGAAGTTTTATGGAAATGATTGACAAAAAATGCATCGAATGTAATAAACCGTTGAAAGGCCGGGTCGATAAGAAATTCTGCGACGACTTCTGTAGAAACAGCTACAATAACAAACTTAACAGCGATACAAACGGATATGTCAGAAACATCAATAATACTCTTAGAAAAAACAGGCGAATTTTAGAGGAGACGCTTCCGGCATCGGAAGAGATGGCAAAAACTACCAGGTCGAAAATGGCGGAAAAAGGATTTCAGTTCAAATACTTCACCCACACCTATAGCAATAAAAAAGGAAACATTTACTATTTCTGTTACGAATATGGCTATTTGTTACTGGAAGGAGATTGGATATTGGTGGTTAAAAGAAAGGAACACTGAGTATGAGTTGAGCGCAGATAAGATTTTCAAAGAAATGCAGCCAGGTGTAACTCCATACTCATCACTCGCTGCACTTAGTACCGCGCCGCATAATTTTTATTTCGGATAGTTGTATCACTTAATATGGAAACCGCGTTTCTAACTGGTGTGCCTTTGTATTTAATTTCCACATTCGCCACGCCTGCATTTACCATATCAATTTTTTTCGCCGCTTTCTTACTGAGGTCTATCATTCTTCCTTTCACAAATGGCCCGCGATCATTAATCCGCACTTTCACGCTTTTTCCATTTGTCAGGTTTGTAACCGTTACCTTAGTTCCAAAAGGAAGTGTACGGTGGGCAGCGGTTTTTTTTCTTTGTTTAAAGATTTCTCCGTTAGAAGTTTGTCGACCTTCAAATTTATCTGCATAATACGACGCCTTACCTGACTCTACTATTTTGCGAGAACACGAAATTAAAAACAGCAACAGCGCTATACATGTTATCCTTAACATCATACTTCAAAATTAGATGTAAAGAAAACCATTAATAAAAAAGTGGATTAATTCTACTGGTGCAAATTGTAATACACAAATTGTAATGCGCAAATTCTATCGGACTGCTTTTCACAACACTTCTTTCCATTGGTCGGTTTCGGCATAATCTTTAATCACCAGATTTCTCTTTTGCAATAACTTTTGCATGTATTTTTTCAGAAAAAGAAAATTTACAAGAGTACCTAAAAAGCCATGAGGGCTCTCGAAGAAAAAAATATCTGTCATTAGAGTTCCATCCTCGTGTACTTTAAAATGATGCTCATGCTTCATCATTTTAAAGTCACCCTTAAGCTGTTCATCACAGAACGAAGAATACGGTTTCATCGCTGTAATTAGGGTTTCAAGAAAACGTGTTTTAAAAACATGTTTTGCCCGCCATGTAACAGATTCGTTTAATTCAATTAATCCTGAGGTTCTACCTGCCACCGCTTTTTCATTTGTATGCTGCATGCTCGCTGTATGGAGTGTAATGCTACGGCTAAGATCAAATACCCTTTCAGGTGGAGCTTTAATAAATGTAGAGAGGCAAATGGTGGGCATCGAAGAACAAAATTAGATGCAAGAAAAAACCGGAGTTTTCACATTCCGGTTTAAATAGAT
>JAOQAJ010000442.1 GCA_025963675.1 Segetibacter sp. | reverse complement strand
CAGGGTTGGAATAATTAAAGTGCCACAATAAACACTGCAGGGACGCGCTAGCAGGAAGAAAAAGAGAGCTTTTTTGTTACAAAAATTTGTTTTCTGATGATACATCGTTGTGTCACTCCCTTGTACTGCAAACCGTTATTGAGCTTTTTTAACCGGCGAGTAAAAGTTGTGGCAGGTTCCAAAGGTTTGCGACGACCGACGATCGGATTGAAACAAACCATAGAAAAAAGCCAAATAGAATTGTTGTCGATGAACGAAATGCGTCGCAACCAAAGCTGAATTAGAAAACATCTGTTTGTACCAAAAAGAAAAACCCAGTCTTACCATAAGCAGGAAGCATAGGACAATTTGGTGAATCTTTTCCGGGCAAATTACCTGGGCTAGCCATGCATAAGCCTTTTTACAGTATTGAGGTTGTTGATAATAGGATGCACGTGTTTAGTGATGACATCAGGCATTTCTGAGGGAATTAATACCTTGTCAACACATCCCGTTGCAATCGCGCTTTTAGGCATTTCAGGGTTACTACAGCATTCAGGGCTTTGCGCTATAACCATTCCACCGGCTTTATGAATTTGTGTTACCCCTACCGCTCCGTCAAACCCGCTACCGGAAAGAATCACTGCAATACTAAGTTCACCTTTCGCCTGCGCTAATGACTCTAAAAAAATGTTTATTGAGTAATTGTAATTTCTAGACTCCTTTACTCTCGGCCGAAGGAATAATGTGTCTTCTTTTATCACCAGGTAACTTGAGGATGGAGGAATGTAAACAACATCATTCTCAATCGGCAATCCGTCTTGTGCCTCTTTAATTTGAAGTTTCGAGTGTCGTCCTAATATATCGCTAAGTGCACCTCTCTGACCAATGGGAATATGTCTTAAAATAATATAGGTTGCCTGGTCATGTGGTACATGATCGAAGAAGGTTAAAAGAGGATCTAAACCACCTTCAGAATAGCCAATGGCTACAACAAATTTCAGATTCATCGGAAAAATGGTTTTTAAAGTGAATAGTTAAATTATCATTCCACATCGGTATTCCTGTAGGGGGATAAGGGGGTACCCAAATGATCAAATCAAATTGGATTTACTACTACAATGTAGACAAATATTTTCCATTTTACAATCGTTTCTAAAGGTTGTGGTCGCGGTACTTTTTAACGGTCTCATTGATGTTGTTTAGAAACTTTGTTGATGTGGCAAAATGAATAAGGTTTTCCAAAAACCATTAATTTAAAATTAACTGAGAAAGAAAAAACATAAATGTTATTAAAGCATACAATTACTAACTTAACTAACTTTATCCCTCTAAATAAGTTACTGTAAACAAAACGATTGCAAGAGTTGCAACAGTAATAATGTTTAATATTAAAAATATAAAATGAAAAAAATTGTGGTTAATTCAGCATTAGGCATTTTAATGGCTGGAGTATTTACTTCATGCGGTAATGGCAACAACAACGAAAGTTCGGACTCTAAAGAAGCATCAGACTCGTCTGCTACAAAAGTTTCCACCGCGGGCATTCAACAGTCTGATTGGGGAGAGACGGACGGCAAAAAAGTCTTCCTCTATACATTAACTAACAAGAAAGGTGTACAAGTTAAAATCACTAACTATGGCGGTACAGTTACGTCTTTTGTAACCCCTACGAAAAGCGGAGCAAGCACAAGTATCGTAGTAGGCTTTGAAGACTTGTCGGCTTACCTGCCCCGGCTTCCATATTTTGGTGCAACTGTAGGACGCTATGGTAACAGGATAGCCAAGGGTAAATTTACGTTGGATGGAAAAACTTACAAGCTGGCGACGAATAATGGTCCAAACGCACTACACGGGGGTTTGAAAGGCTTTGATAAAGTAGTATGGGATGCAGCTCCGTTAGATAATGCCAATCCTTCGCTGACCTTACATTATGTAAGCAAAGATGGTGAAGAAGGTTATCCTGGAAATTTGAAAGTGTCTGTGAGTTTTACATTATCTGACGATGATGAACTTACTATAGATTACAATGCAGAAACTGACAAGGCAACTCCCGTTAACTTAACCAATCATAGTTATTGGAACCTGACTGGTGATCTGAAAAATACCATTCTTAACCATACTTTGAAGATTGATGCTGATAAATACACTCCTGTTGATACAACGTTAATACCTACCGGTGAATTAGCGCCAGTTAAAGGAACTCCGTTTGATTTTACAGAACCTCATGTTATTGGTGAGCGTATAAGTTCTGTGCCCGGTGCTGCTCCCGGTGGTTATGACCATAACTGGGTATTAAATCACAAAATGGGTACAATGGATAAAGTTGCTGAATTATCAGAACCAACAACCGGCAGAAAGCTTGAAGTGTATACAACAGAACCAGGTCTTCAATTTTATTCAGGTAACTTTTTAGACGGTACTATTAAAACAAGTTTGGGTACGCCTATTCAAAAACATGCTGCTCTATGTTTAGAAACACAGCACTTTCCTGACTCTCCAAACAGGCCTAATTTCCCTTCAACTATTTTGAAGCCCGGAGAGAAATACCATACTACTACAAAGTATAAGGTGACATTAGAGAAATAATCAAAACTTCATCATTAATAGCAAACTAAAAATGTATAGGAGTAATCCTGTACATTTTTAGTTTATAATCGTTTCAATTTTCTTGCCTGAGCTTTTTACACCGCGACAATGAGATGAACAGGGTGCGTCAGCTGGATATAATACAATCTTAAGTAGTATGCTAACCGGCAGAGGTTTTTCTGGTTAAAATAGTTTAAGTAATATATAAAAAAGTAGTAGTAGTTTATTTTGATTCACCATAATTTGCAGCACCTTGCCATAGCCGTAAACGCTGCCATTTTGTAAACTGTTTTGCTGCTTACAAATCTGCTATTAATTAATAAATAAACTTTTGCTTACTGATGCTACTTTCAAGACTCCGCCTCGAAACAACTTCAAATAAAAATTTCACTCCTGAATTCTCAAACTTAGCAATCTGCCTGATTAGTATTATAGCTGGCTGTCGCAGCCGAAATAAAATCTTTTAAACAAGGGCTGATAAGCAGTCGTGAAGCACATGTTCAAATTTTTAAGAATGAGTTCTTGAATGATCATAATGCTAAAACAAATCATGAAACGGTAGTAGTACAATAGCAAAGAGCTTTAAAAGATTGGACAAGCAATTTGGAAAAAGCTGAATAGAAAAATAAAAGTTGAAGTGAGTGACACAACGATGTCGAAAGTAGATGTACGATGACCAACCGATCTTATATACCTTGTCAAGACATCATTGTAGAAATTTTAAAAGCAACTTATATCATTATCATTTTGTAGTTTATTTAAAAGTTTTAAAACTAATATTTGGTAAAAAGTAAATAAGCTTGGTTTATTAATAAATTTGTTGCGAAACCAGGTTTCACAAACACTAAAACTGCAATAAAAAAAATTATGAAGTTCTTTATTGACACAGCGAATCTTGCCCAAATAAAAGAAGCAAATGAATTAGGCATTCTCGATGGCGTTACGACCAATCCATCGCTGATGGCTAAGGAAGGAATACGTGGTGAGGAAGCGATCAACCAGCATTACAAAACGATCTGCGAAATGGTAGATGGAGACATCAGCGCAGAAGTTTTAACGACAGAGTTCGCAACGATAGTTGAAGAAGGTAAAAAGTTAGCAGCGCTGCATCCTAATATCGTTGTTAAGGTGCCGATGATTAAGGAAGGTGTAAAAGCGATCAAATGGTTTACTGATAATGGTATAAGAACAAATTGTACTTTAATATTTTCAGCAGGGCAAGCTATCCTTGCGGCAAAAGCAGGAGCAACATACATTTCTCCATTTCTTGGTCGCATTGACGACAGCGGCTGGGATGGTATGCAACTAATAGAGCAGATCGCCCAGATCTTTGCTATACAGGAATATAAAACTGAAATTTTAGCAGCATCGATCAGGTCTCCTAATCACATCATCCAGGCTGCACAGGCCGGTGCTCATGTTTGTACCTGTCCACTGGAGCCTATCTTAGGTTTATTAAAGCATCCGCTTACTGATATCGGCCTTGCCAAATTTTTGGAAGACGCTAAAAAAATGTAATCAAACTTATGGAAATACAAGATTTAAAAAATGTAGGCGCACAGGTACGCAGAGACATTGTACGCCAGGTTCACTCATCTCAGTCAGGCCACCCCGGTGGTTCGCTTGGTTGTACTGATATGGTTGTCGCTCTTTACTTCAATGAAATGAAGATTAATGAAAACCGTAATGCAGAAGGCTTTCTTGAATTTGTAAGAGAGGGAATTGGCGAAGATCTTTTCTTTCTTTCAAATGGTCATATTTCTCCCTTGTTTTATTCAGTACTGGCAAGAAGAGGATATTTCCCTGTCAGTGAAATGAGCACGTTCAGAAAGATCAATTCACGGCTGCAAGGGCACCCTGCTACTCATGAGCATCTTCCCGGTATTCGTGTAGCGTCAGGTTCGCTAGGTCAGGGTTTGTCTGTAGGCTGCGGAGCAGCTTATGCTAAAAAATTGAGAAAAGACGATCGTTTTGTATATGTAATGATGGGTGATGGAGAGCAACAGGAAGGGCAGGTTTGGGAGGCAGTCCAATTTGCGCCACATCATAAATTAGACAATCTTATTGCTATCATAGATTGGAATGGCCAACAAATCGACGGACCAACAGAAAAGGTTATGAATAACCTCGATCTAAAGGCAAAATACCACGCGTTTGGTTGGGATACTGTTGATCTTGACAATGGTAATAATATGGAACACGTTGTAGAGTCTTTAAAACAGGCAAAAGAAAAAACAGGCAAAGGTAAGCCGGTAGTTATTTTAATGCGGACAGGAATGGGTTACGGCGTTGACTATATGATGGGAACCCATAAATGGCACGGTGCAGCACCAAATGATGATCAGCTTCTTGTTGCATTAAATCAATTGCCTGTAACCTTAGGAGACTATTAAAGTTTAAAGTTGAAGGTTTAAAGTTGAAGAGCTTTAAACTAAACACCTCAAACTCGAAACTTCACACTCAAAACTCATTCATGAAAAAATACACAGTCACAGATAAGAAAGATACTCGATCAGGTTTCGGAGCAGGCATAGCAGAATTGGGAAGATCAAATCCTAAGGTTATTGCTTTATGTGCTGACCTGGTAGCATCTTTAAAATTGGATACATTTATAAAAGAAAATCCTGACCGTTTTATACAGGTTGGTATTGCGGAAGCTAATATGATTGGCGTTTCTGCCGGCCTTGCGCTGAGTGGTTATATTCCATACGCTACTACGTTTGCAAACTTTGGCTCTGGGCGTGTTTACGACCAGATCAGGCAAAGTGTTGCTTACTCAGGTACCAATGTAAAAATCTGCGTATCTCATGCAGGTCTTACGTTGGGAGAAGATGGCGCAACTCACCAGATTTTAGAAGACCTTGCAATGATGCGTGCGATGCCTGAAATGACTGTCATTAACCCTTGCGACTACAACCAGACTAAGGCCGCAACTATCGCCATTGCTGATTATGACGGTCCGGTTTACCTGCGTTTTGGCCGGCCTGTAATGCCAATATTTACCGCTGACGATCAGAAGTTTGAAATTGGTAAAGCATGGACAGTTAACGAAGGAAAAGATGTAAGCATTTTCGCTACCGGTCATCTTGTTTGGGAAGCAATTCTTGCAGGTGAGATGCTGGAGAAAGAAGGGATTGATGCAGAAATCATAAACATACATACGATTAAGCCACTAGACAATGAAGCCATTTTAAAATCGGCGTCTAAGACAAGATGTGTTGTTACCGCCGAAGAGCATCAGTTGAATGGCGGATTAGGTGATGCAGTGTGCCAGCTACTCAGTCGCAACATCCCCACACCCGTTGAAATGGTTGGAGTAAATAACTCATTCGGCGAAAGCGGTGTTCCGGCACAACTGATGGAAAAGTATGGATTGAATGCGAAAAGCATTGTTGAATCTGTGAAAAAGGTTATAGGCAGAAAATAGCTAGGAAGGTGTTGTTTTTTTTGGGTGCCATCATTAGTCCGCTCACGAGTCATCCTTGCGTCGCACAGTTCGTCTGTTTATTCTTTGTTTGTTCTTCCTATTAATGCCCGGTACTATAAATATGATTGCTTCCGAACAATATGTTATTGGTGTTGATTACGGTTCAGACTCTGTCAGAACTATCATTGTTGATGCAGCAAACGGAAATGAAGTGGCTGCATCTGTTTATTATTATCCGCGCTGGAAAGGGCAGCTCTATTGCAATGCTTCCCTTAACAGGTTTCGGCAACATCCATTAGATTATGTTGAAGGGCTGGAAGAAACTATCAAAAGATGTATTGTACAGGCAGGTGCAGAAGTTGCTGCAAAAGTGAAAGCTATTTCCGTTGACACAACCGGTTCAACCCCTGTAGCAGTAGATAAAACAGGAACCCCGCTTGCCTTGATAACTGGTTTTGAAAATAACCCAAACGCCATGTTCGTGTTGTGGAAGGATCATACGTCTGTAGACGAAGCAGCAGAAATAAATGCACATGCGAAAAAGTTTGATATCGACTATTTACAATTTGTAGGAGGAATATATTCGTCTGAATGGTTTTGGGCAAAACTCTTGCACATTCTTCGTGAAGATGAAGAGATCAGAAACAATATCTATTCTTTTGTCGAGCACTGTGACTGGATACCTTTCTTATTAACTGGCGGAAATGATATTCATCAAATGAAAAGAGGAGTGTGTTCGGCTGGACACAAGATATTATGGGCAAAAGAATGGGACGGGCTTCCTCCCAATGAATGGTTTGCTTCTCTTGATCCTCTGTTAGACGGGTTTACTTCCAGGCTTTTTAAAGATACATACACCTCAGATAAACAAGCAGGAACCATAAGTAAAGAATGGGCTGAACGTCTTGGTTTACCGGAAGATGTCGTGATAGGCGTTGGTGCTTTCGATGCACATATGGGTGCAGTTGGTGGGCAGATAGAACCCTATCATTTGAGCAAAGTGATGGGCACATCAACCTGCGATATGCTTGTAGCACCCATTGCTGAAGTTGAAGACAAACTGGTTAAAGGAATTTGCGGCCAGGTGCCGGGATCAGTTATTCCTGATATGATGGGAATGGAGGCGGGCCAGTCAGCTTTTGGTGATGCTTATGCATGGTTTAAGAAAGTACTGATGTGGCCGTTACAAAATATTCTTTCAAAATCTACAGTTGTAAGTGCCGAAGTGGTGAAACAATTGGTAGATGAAACGGCTGATAAAATAATTCCGGAACTAAGCAGGCAGGCGGCAGCTTTACCCCTTGAGGAAGATGATGAATTGGCTGTAGACTGGTTTAACGGAAGGCGAACACCAGATGCAAACCAGGCACTGACGGGAGCAATATCAGGGCTTGCATTAGGAAGTGACGCCCCAAAAGTTTTCAGAGCAATTGTTGAAGCGACCTGCTTTGGAGCTAAAGCAATTGTTGACCGGTTCAACGAACAAGGTGTTCCTGTAAAAGGTTTAATCGGAATGGGAGGTGTAGCAAAGAAATCACCATTTATAATGCAAATGATGGCCGACGTTATCGACATGCCAATACGTATTCATAAATCACAACAAACCTGTGCCTTGGGTGCAGCGATGTTCGCTGCGACCGCTGCTGGTCTTTATACTAAAGTGGAAGAGGCGATGGATGCGATGGGGCAGGGGTTTGATGCTGAGTACCACCCTAATGCTGATAATGTGCAGATCTATAAAAAGCGTTATGAGAAGTATAAGCGACTGGGTGGATTTTTGGAGAAAGAATTAGATGCTGCTACAAATAAGGTCGAAATACAGGAAATAGTTGCCACAGCATAATCAGTAAATTGTACTTGGTCGAAAAAATTAGTTGGTGAAAAAGAAGATTCATGGAAAGTGAGAGTAGGTGATTACCGTATTATTTACTCAATTGATGATACCATCTTTATTGTTGATATAAGGTGCGTTCGACATCCCAAGATGTTTACAATAAATAATTTAGAGACTTCTTAAAAGATATGAGTAAATACAAGCACATTAGAGAAGCTGCATATGAAGCAAATATGCAATTGCCAAAATTAGGACTCGTACTTTTTACTTTCGGCAACGTAAGTGCTGCCGACCGCCAGTTAGGTGTGTTTGCTATTAAACCAAGTGGTGTTCCTTACGAAGAGCTGACGCCTGAAAAAATGGTGGTAGTAGATTTTGACGGAGTAACAGTAAAAGGTAAGCTTCGCCCTTCTTCCGACACCCTAACACATGCGGTTCTCTACAAGCATTGGGAAAATATAGGGGGAATTGCGCACACTCATTCAACGTATGCCACTGCGTGGGCACAAACACAACGAGACATACCCAACTACGGAACTACACACGCTGATCATACTACCGTTGACATTCCTTGCGCACCCCCCATGAATGACGAAATGATACAGGGAAACTACGAGCATGAAACAGGATTCCAGATAATAAATTGCCTTAAAGAAAAAGGATATAGCTACGAAGAAGTCGAAATGATTTTAGTAGGAAACCATGCACCATTTACCTGGGGCAAAACTGCTGACAAAGCGGTTTACAACAGCGGAGTCCTCGAAGCTATAGCACAAATGGCGTTTATAAGCGAACAAATAAGACCAGGAAATCCACGGTTAAAAGATGCGCTTATCAAAAAACATTTTGAAAGAAAACACGGGCCTGATTCTTATTACGGGCAATAGAACCAGCGTGTGAGCCGGGACTTTTTGGGATATAAAAGGATGCGTGTTTGTGATCCTTTCAGTCTTGGTGTCCGGGTGGTTCAAAAGAAGATGCTTTATGAAAATCTGTACAAGTGTGCGACGCAACGGCCGCTGCTATAAAAAAACAAAAGCTGACTACAAAAAAAATGATAGATTTAAAACAACTTGAGATTTGGTTTGTAACCGGCAGCCAACATCTGTACGGCGAAGAGACGCTGAGGCAGGTGGCGGAACATTCTCAAACGATAGCAACATCTTTAAATAGCGCTTCACAGACACCGGTAACTGTTGTTTTTAAACCAACTGTTAAGACTACAGAAGAGATTTATGGTATTTGCCAGGAAGCGAATGTGGCTAAAAATTGTATCGGGATTGTTGCATGGATGCATACGTTTTCTCCTGCTAAAATGTGGATCGGTGGATTGAAGATTTTGAAGAAGCCCTTGCTTCATTTGCATACCCAATTTAATCGTGATATTCCATGGGGCGAGATTGATATGGACTTTATGAACCTGAACCAAAGCGCACATGGCGACCGGGAGTTTGGATTCATCATGACAAGGATGCGGATCAACCGAAAGGTTGTTGTAGGTCATTGGGAAGATGAACAGGCACGTGAACAAATAGGGGCGTGGGCAAGAGCCGCAGCAGGATGGCACGACTGGCAGGGAGCAAAATTTGTTCGCTTTGGAGACAACATGAGATATGTTGCCGTAACCGAAGGCGATAAAGTAGAAGCTGAATTGAAATTTGGTTTTTCAGTAAATACCCATGGAATTGGTGATTTGGTAAAAGTGATCAATGAAGTAGGTAGCAGTGATATAAATACATTGATACAGGAATATAATGACCGGTATAAACTTTCGGCGAATTTGAGAAAGGGGGGAGAAGGTCATCAAACGCTAATTGAGGCAGCCAAAATAGAAATTGGGTTACGTACATTTTTACAGGAAGGGAATTTTAAAGGTTTCTCTGATACGTTTGAAGATCTGCACGGAATGGTTCAGTTACCTGGTATTGCCGCGCAACGTTTAATGGCCCAGGGATATGGATTTGCAGGTGAAGGCGACTGGAAAACAGCAGCCTTAGTGCGGGCAATGAAAGTGATGGGAGCGGGGCTTCCGGGAGCGAATGCTTTTATGGAAGATTACACTTATCATTTTGATCCTTCCAATCCAATGGTGTTGGGTTCTCATATGCTTGAAGTGGACGAGTCTCTTGCTGAAGGTGAGATCTCTATCGAAGCGCATCCATTAGGAATTGGTGGAAAGGCTGACCCGGTACGAATGGTTTTTAACTCTGGTGCAGGTCCGGCATTAAATGCATCTATTGTCGATATGGGAAACCGTTTTAGATTGATCGTTAATGAAGTGGAAGCCGTAAAAGCGCCTCACGACTTACCAAAGCTCCCGGTTGCACGTGTACTTTGGAAACCATTGCCCGATATGAAGACTGGCTGTGCTGCATGGATCTATGCGGGAGGAGCCCATCACACAGGTTATAGTCAAAACCTTACCGCAGAACACATGGAAGATTTTGCATCGTTCGCAGGTGTAGAATATGTATTGATAGGTAAAAATACTTCTCTGTATCAGTTAAAGAATGAACTTCGCTGGAGTGAAGTTTATTACCAGATAAATAAATCCTAATAATAATAGACAACATAGTATCTTAACTTTTTTTAAATCGTTTTAACCACTTTACTAACCCAGAAGATTCCGTATGAAAAATGGCTTAACTACACTGGACATTGCCGTATTTGTTATCTACTTTATTATTGTATCTGCGTATGGCTATAGTATTTACAGAAAACGTAAAAAGGACGAACATGATGCTAAAGCTTATTTCCTTGCTGAGGGAACGCTGACATGGTGGGCCATCGGTGCTTCTTTAATTGCATCGAACATTTCAGCAGAGCAATTCATTGGAATGAGTGGAGAGGGCTTTTTTCTTGGTATAGCGGTGGCTGCCTACGAATGGTTGGCTGCTGTAGCACTTATTATTGTAGCAGTGTGGTTTATACCGGTTTATCTTAAGAACCACATTTACACAATGCCTCAATTCCTGAAAACGAGGTATAATGAATCAGTGGCCTTGATCATGGCAATTTTTTGGTTATTTCTATATGTGTTTGTTAACCTGACCTCAATTTTATATCTCGGCGCTGTAGCAATTAACGGACTTGCCGGTGGAGAATATTTACACACTATCATGCTCGGTCTTGCCATATTTGCCTTGCTGATCTCCCTTGGTGGTATGAAGGTAGTAGCATACACTGACGTTATCCAGGTGGCCGTCCTGATCATTGGTGGATTGGTTACTTCTTATATTGCTTTGTCAGTGGTTGGTGATACTTACGCTGGCCCTGGAAGTGGTGCGATTGCAGGTTTTAAAGCACTTCTTAATAATGCTCCTGAGCATTTTAAAATGATCATTCCAAAGCCAAACGCTGCATCTACTCAAAACGACATTAATAAATATCTTACTTTTCCGGGCCTTGCATCTTACGCTGCCGGTATCTGGATTATAAATCTTAACTACTGGGGATGTAACCAGTACATTACTCAAAGGGCGCTGGGTGCAGACTTACAAACTGCAAGAAACGGAATTTTATTTGCAGGCTTCCTAAAGCTGATGATGCCACTGATAGTAATGCTCCCCGGTATTGCTGCTTTTGTATTATACAAGGATGGCCATTTACCGCAGTTGGTTGGTGGAAAAGACGGTGCATACTCTGCAGTACTTACGTTCCTTCCAACTGGTTTAAAGGGCTTGTCTGTTGCAGCTTTGACGGCAGCAATTGTCGCCTCTCTTGCAGGTAAAGTAAACAGTATTTCTACCATTTATACTCTTGACATACACAAGAAGTATTTTGGTAAACAGGCTGATGAAAGAAAGCTGGTTTATATAGGAAGAGCGGCAGTGTTTATAGCTATGATAGTTGCTGTTATATTTACATGGGGAGACATATTGGGTATTGGCGGTACCGGCGGATTTACCTTTATACAGAAATATACAGGCTTCTTTAGTCCGGGTGTATTTGCTATGTTCTTCTTAGGCATGTTTTGGAAAAGGACGACCGGAGCAGCCGCTGTAGTGGGTGTGATTTTAGGCTTTTTGTTATCGGTCTTCTTTAATGAACTGGCTCCGTCGATTACTGGAAATGAAACATTCTTATACACTGCTTATCCAAATGGTAAAGGCGGATATGAAATTCCTTTTCACATCTGTATGGGTTTATCATTCTTTTTTACAATGATAGTTATGATTGCTATTAGTATGGCTGGTCCAAAAGTCAATCCTAAAGCATTTGAATTAGATACAACAATGTTTAGATTGAAGCCGCAAACACTGGCATTGATCGTTGTAATACTATTGTTGATTGCTGCTTTATATATCAGGTTCTGGTAAGAGGAACGCAATGCTAAAACTAAAAGAGGTTGTCGATGAGGCAACCTCTTTTAGTTTGTTAAAGTATGAAGGATTCGGGAATGCCTAGCCAAACAACTCGTTTGTAAAATAAATCCTGATCCTCGACTGAAAGTTTGTTATGGTCTTAAATATTTCTATCAGCGTTCCCTGTTCTATTTTAGTAAGAGCATTTAGATCTATATAATTGTCTGGTGCTTTCTTATCGTTTATTATCTGTTTTGCCTGGTTTTTTAATCGCATACTCATCAAAAAATAATAAGACTGATTTAGTTCATTAAAGGCGTTTTCTGTAAATACGTTTGCCGCCTTCAGCGCTTTGAGACGTTCGCCGGTATTTACCTCAAATACCCGGTTTTGAAGTGCATACACTCTAACCAGGTCTACTATAGGTGTCATCGCCTTCTTTATATCGAAAACCTCTTGCGAACCGACAGTTGTTGTACGAATATTTTTAAAAAAAGTGAGTGGTGGCTCATATTGCAGTGCATTTTTAGCCATGAAATAAAACAACTTTTCTAATGGCTTTTGCAACTCTTCATCCAGGAAAATTTTTAGTTCGTCAACCAATGAAGGTTCTCCGTATAAAAATCTGCAATCGAAGAATGTCGAAAATTTGATTGCTGTTTCTGCAAGGGCATCTTCAATCCAACTGGAATAGTTTCGTTTCCAATGTGACAGAGAATGAGTCCATTTCGGGTTTTTAGCCATAAATTCTCCTTCACAAAAGCTAAATCCAATATCATTCAATCGTCCTGAAACAGTGTCGGCAAACTTCAGAAAATATTCTCTTACTTCTTCACGGTGTTCATTTGCTTTGTCTTCATAAATGATTGCATTGTCCTGGTCTGTCTTAAGGGTTTGTTCTTTGCGGCCTTCGCTTCCCAAAACCATAAATGCAAATTTCGCCGGCGGTGTTCCCATTTCGTCTATGACCCCTTCTATCACCTTTATTGCAATTGTGTCAGCCACTGTTGTAATAACCTGGTTTGCTATCTCTGCATTCACCCCTCTTTCAAGTAACTGGGTCACGATCTCGGGAACCTTTTCCCATTTTATTTTCAATTCAGTTACCGTAGAAGACGATTTAACTGATTGTATAAACACTAATGGTGATTGTGCCTGTTCGCTCAGCAGCTTATTACGGCTCTGAAAACCGACGTATTCGCCATTGTTCTTAATAAGTAAATACCTTGTTTTTGTTCTAAACATCATGAGCAACGCTTCGTAAACATAGGCATCGGTGCTTATCGACATAATAGGTTTATCAATGATACTGCTAACAGGATTATTT
Organism: Segetibacter sp.; assembly: GCA_025963675.1. GTDB lineage: Bacteria > Bacteroidota > Bacteroidia > Chitinophagales > Chitinophagaceae > Segetibacter. The sequence continues at coordinate 1,565 of JAOQAJ010000442.1, read as the reverse complement.
GCATCAGAAACGTTGGCAACAACTTTATCGCGAATGGTAATATCTGTAACAAAACCATTAATCTTACCGCTGTCATCTGTGACAAACAGACAGCTAACCTTGTTTTTTGCCATTTGTCGTGCAGCGATATAAATTGGTGTAGAGCCGGGGCATGAAACAATGTCGCGGTATTGAATGCTTTCGATCTTTTTGGAGTACAATTGATCTGCAGCTATATAACTCTCGTCATAAAATGTAGGACGTTTTACAAAGTGAGCAAACTCATCGTCCAACATTCTTTTTCCAAACTCTGCGGTGAAATAGTGAAAAAATTTTTCGAACGTCATGCATAATTCGACGAAGTCTTTCCGGCCCAGGGTATAAACCAAAGTGCCCTTTTTTGCAACGACTGTTTTCAGCGATCGCTTTCTATTTAATAAAATTGAAATGCCGCCGTATGAAAAAAAAGACGAGTGGTGCTCAATGTATCTTTTTGTTTGTGAACTATCATAGAAAAAAGATTCGTATTCACCTTTCACTATAATATCCACTTTATTCATTTTAGTACTTTCCTGCTGATAAATGACCGTTTCCTTATTATATTTTACTTCCTCGAGCAAGCTGGAAACTTCCAGTAATACATCATCGGGAAGCAAGTTAAATGGGGTAGTTTCTTTTAAAATTTCAAGACGTTGATTCATAAAATATAGATTAAAACTGTCAGCGAAATAATAACAAGCATTGTGAATAAGCAGCCCTCTTTTTCCGGCACGAGGTCTTTTTTTGAAAACTCTTTTTGGTGTTGTAAAATTATTTCGCCGGTTATTTCGCCACGTTTCATTAGTTCAAAAAAACAGGAAGCTGTTGCTGTAGCATCTACAATAGCATTATGATGATTGTCCAGCGTTTTATCGAAAAGTATTTTATATAACTGCTCTAACCGCAGGAATTTAACGGTTGGGTTTTTTATCAAATGCTTTGATCCGAGCATGGTGCAGAAAGTATTCTCTTTTTTTATTGGGTTTTCCAGGCCTTCACGAAAAAAATCTGCACCAAGCATATGAAGGTCAAATTGCATAAAATGTCCTACAATTAATGGTTCGTATGTCTGGACATCCTCGGTAAGTTGCTTTAATATGTCCTTCCTGCATTCGCCATGTTGATTTAAATACTCCCCGGTAATTCCGTGGATCTTAGTGGCAGACGCATCAATCATAAAATCATCATTTTTAATATAATGATTGGCTTCTTTTATCTGTTTGCCATCATTAGTATAAACAGCCCAGGAAATCTGAACGCAAAAAGGCCAGTTACCTTTTGCGTCATAAGGCAGGCTCCAGTTTTTAGGCAGGCCGGAAGCTTCTGTATCAATAAACAGCAGGTAATCTTTCAAATCGAAAATTAGAATGGGAAAGCTACTTATTTCTAGCTTAAACAGGTCTGCTTTCCTAGGTGATTGTCAATTTTTTTGTTCGCGTTGAACCTCTTTATCCATCATCGTTGCCCTCCCTGGTTTTGTTCTACACTTTTTTCATCAGCATTAAAAAAAGCAGAGTAGCCTTGAGTCGGTGAACCCGGCAGATCGT
>JAOQAJ010000441.1 GCA_025963675.1 Segetibacter sp. | reverse complement strand
CAACAATAGCTAAATCGCTATTCTGCGGGCGGGTCAAAAAATTTTCGTTCTACAGATAAACTAAAAAGGTTGCTTTTCAGCAACCTTTTTAGATTATTAAAATCTGTTTTACTTCTTTATGAAATGTAAAGTTGTATGATCCTGGTCTGAATTCACCTCTACCCAATATGTTCCGGGTTTTAGATAAGTTACAGGTATTGCTATCAACTTGCTCTGATCTGTACCTCCATTTAGAGTGAACAATTTCTTGCCAAGACCGTCAAAGACATTGATCGCAATTTTACCCGCTGAAGGATTTACTATGCTAAGATTCAAAACATTTTCTACAGGATTTGGATAAACCGATGCTTTAAAGACCAGGCTTCCAAACTGAATTGCAGCAATATTTGTATAAGCAAAGTCGCCGGACTTGTTCAGTTGCTTTATACGATATTGGTACCGCTTCATTGAAGACACGGCATTATCTGTAAATATATAATCCCTGGTAGTATTAGAAACGCCTGCTGCATTCACTTCGCCAATTTTTCTAAACTCCATTTCTCCGGGCGCCTTTCTCTCAACAACGAATGTTAGCGTATTATTTTCACTATATGTTTTCCAGCTTACATTAATTGACTGTGCTGTAGCAGTTGCAGCCAAATTTCCAAGGTTATTTGCAAATGCTCTATTATCTAAAACAAAGCTGCTACTTGTCGAATTTGCATTTGAACCTTCTCTATATGTTACCGGTGAAGAGCCATTCGTTACTGCAACAGCGTTGTTAGAGATCTCTTTCAGGTTGTTTAATATATACACGTCATCTAACCACCATCCGCCGTTAGCCACACTTCCACCAGCCGCATCGGAAGTAAACCTGAACCTGATATATATATTCTTACCGGCATAATCCTCAAGTTTAGCAATAGATACCATGTAACCGTCAGAAGCGCCGGTAAATGCTGCAAGATCAGCTGCACCAATGCTCGGGTTATTAATTGTTGAGATTGAACCGTTGTATACTCCTTTAATAAATTTGTTTGCAGGCAGGTAAGTCCAGGTAATATTATCTTCTGACAGCTCTACCACTCCGCCGTCATAATCGCTTTCTGTGGCAAACTTGTGTATGAAAACGAGGTCTGTGGTTGCCACAACAGGATAGGCCTTTGTAGTTGTAAGTGTTGTGTTGGCACCTCCAAGATCAGTATCAGGAGCAAACCAATAACGTGTACCGCTGTAGGCCTGTGAGGCACTGTCTTGTTTTTTCCATGTCCCGAGACCACCCATATTTGCCGGCGCAAAATTTGTCGTCGTACTATCTTGATCATCTGCAAAAACAAGTGTAGAAGCACTTACCGATGACAGGATAGTATTTAATGTCAATGTAGCCGTGTCGTTTGCAGCAAGATTAAGTGTCCATTTAACAATTTGTCCTGATCGTGTTATGGTTCCTTTGGCAGCCGTAGCCGACTGATACTGCAGGTCACTTACCAATGTATCTGAGATAACAACATTGTTTGCTGCAAAAGGAAGCAAATTGGTCACTTTAATTTTATAAGTGACTACACTATTATTCATAGCTTTTATAGGGCCCGTTTTTTCTAATCTTACTCTTGTTTGCGTAGGATCACAAGAAAAAGGAACATCAAATGCCTCGACTTCATCGCCTAAAGAATTACTACCAGATACAGCAGAAAAACCTAATCCACGTTTGGCAAATGCCTTCCAGATTTTACATGCGTGGCTGCCGCCGTAAAGCAATGTATCTGCTTTTAAAATAGCATCCCTTTCCTGTACAAAAGTAGGACTCGTAGGTTGCAGCTTCATTGCCTCGATAACAAGACGGGTTGCTATATTGTTTCCTTTTGCCGTGGAAGCCGGAATTGAATTAGTCGGGTTTGCACCTTCGTAGACATTATCATTCATTCCGAAATCATCTATAAAGGTTTGCATTAACTCGTATAACATGGTGCACCATACAAAACCGACGGAATGGGTTTCTGAATAATCAGAGCGCTTCACATAAGCGAATGTTGCAGGGTTTTTAGTAAGGTCAGTTGAATAAGGATATTCACGAATTCCTCTTCCGTTGTAAGGTTGATAAGTTACATAATTACCGATACTGCGCGTAGGCAAAACACCGTTTGGATGGGCAGGCGTCGCAGCTTCAAGGTCATTAGTTCTTAGTGTCATGTACAATGCCACATAATCGCTCCATCCTTCACCGCCTTGTTCAGAACCTCCTAAAGAACCTGTCAAACGTGTCGAAATGCCGTGGCCATATTCATGTGCGATTATTCCATTATCTACATCACCGTCACGCTTTGGAAGCGGTGGTTTTTCCGCTTTTAATGATCCACTTATGGCATCGCCCTTTTGAAGAATAGCTTTCAATTCTTTTCCATCTTTTAAGCTAATCATTACAGCAGGAATGTTGATCACGTTACCAGGAGCATCTGTGCCGCCCATAGTTATTGGAGGACCATCTACGTTATTTATTATAATGACACCTGCGGCACCACCCAACTGCGCACCTAATACCTTCTCAACAAAAGAGCATCCGCCACGGTCTATGAGAACAATTTTGCCTGAAACATCATTGCCTGGAGGTAGAGCAACACTTTGCTGGCCCGTGCTACAACCTTGTGTTGAAGTACCAACTGTTGAAGCTGGATTTTTTCGAACAATGACGAAAGGTTTGTTCGCAACCGAATCTGTATATAAATTATTTTTTGCGACAGGGCTGCTATTGAAAGAACCTTGTACAGCAAAATATTTTTTACCGGGGGGTGGAATTCCATTTGTAGAAAAACGTATTTGCACTAAGGAGTCAGGAGCAGATGTTGTCCATAAATACATCTGCATTTGTCCGTTCGCGCCGTCTGGCGGCGTAAAGAAGTTCGCGTTGTTCGTTCCACCGCCGTCTTGTGCTTGTGCTAATACTTCATCATTTGGTAAACCAGCCGTGCCCTTAGTGCCTGTAGAGAACACATGTGACTCCTGAAAGTTTCCTGCATCCTCTGTAAAACCCATGTAATAAAACACGTCATGCATCAGGTTATTCCAGTAGAATAGGTTAACAATCGCAGCATAATAATTACTTTGATTACCCGAGCCTTTATCTTCCGGTTGTTTAGATTGATCGAACATATAGTCGAAGACAAAGGGCTCCGCTATTGGTGGAACACCAAGTGTGGTGTTTGTAGGATAAGCCGTACGGGTAGGATCTGCCGATGGTACGCCGAAAGCGCCAACCGGAACATCAGGGCTAGGGTCTTGAAATGCCCAAACGTTATTTCCATGAGTGTAATTGTAAGTACTCGCACCGCCATTTACTTTATGCCAACCATCTGGTGAAGCAAGAGTGTCCCCACTCCTACCACTTAAAGTTTGAGCTGCAGTTTGCTGTAGAGAGTCAATTGGATTTTCTAAAGGTAAATCGAAGACCCGGTACTTATTATTGGCAATTGATTCAATTCCCCGTTGCGCACTTTGAAAAGCTTTGTTGATTGAAGAAGCGGGTGCTTGAGGGATTTCAGGATGTTCTGCAGAAAGTTGGGCATCTGTCTCCAACCCTCCAAAATTGCAATGCTTAATTAAATCAGTCTTTTCTAAAATCTTACCGGAAGCAGCATCGACGTATGCGAGCCAAAAATGCCTTTTATATGCATCCATCATTTGCACTTCCCATGCAGGTTGTAATGTTTTTAATCGCTCAATGTTATAATAAACCAGGCGGGTAGGAATATCCCAAAGAGGATACGGATTTCTTTTATATATGGTTACCTGATCCGTACCTTTTGCAGGCTCTTTAATGTCAAACTTTTTCTCAGCAACATATCCTATTTCATTCATCACGGCGAGGATTGCGCTGGCTGATGTCGTATTAACAACTACAGGATTTACTTTATAAGAAGCAACAGGAATAAGTTTATTTGCATCTACTATCTTATCCCTTACAGTGTGAACCGAGAAGCTTGTTCCAGTAATTGCCAGCCCGTTGTGGGTCTGAGTAGCATAAAAGTGGTGAATTCCCGTGCTTTTGTCAACATACGCTTTCGTTAACACCAGGTTTTCAGCTTCATTAGGTGTTAAGCCCAGCTTATCAGAATTAGTCTTTACATAGCTCGACACAAAATCAATTCCATTAAGTCTTTGGGCCGAACTGTAATTACTTGCAGACAGGAAAATAGGCAATACGATACCGAAAAGGAGGTTTTCCTTTGCTCGTTTTCTAAGGGTCATAGAGTAGAATTTAGTTATAAATAAAAATTAAGAATGGATCGAGAAAAAGTAAAATTGTTAAACTTGACTTAAAAAATTATGCCAAAAGTAGATTTTGGATAAAAAATTTTACTATTGATACGAAATCACTCGTATATGGCAAAACAGATTAAACCTACTGAAGGAGAATTAGAAATTTTACAAGTTTTATGGGAAAGAGGAACGGCAACCGTGAGGGAAGTGCATGAAACAATTCTTAAATCAAAAGAGGCTGGCTATACTACTACGTTGAAACTCATGCAGATAATGTTTGAGAAGGGATTGGTATCCCGCGACGATTCTGCGAAAACCCACATATATAAAGCGAACGTGAGTAAGGAGAAAACACAGTCACAGTTTGTTGGCAAAATGATTTCGAGTCTTTTTGGAGGTTCATCGACTCAACTAGTGATGCAGGCGCTGGGAAGCCAGTCTCCGAGCAAAGAAGAATTACATGAAATACAACAACTTCTTGATAATTTGAAAAATCAATAAAGATGCAACCTCTGCTCCATTCTCCTTTTTTACAGGCATTGGGCTACAGCATTATCAATAGTTTATGGCAGTTTGCTTTTTTATGGTTATTGTATTATGCCATTAATACTATTTTCAAATTATCGTCTCATCAAAAGTATACAGCTGGCCTTGTTTTAGAAATAACAGGTTTTACCTGGTTTTTAATAACACTGGTTTTTTACTACAACCAAACTTTACTCTTACCCCAAAATCTTCAAAACACCCCTATCCATTTGGCCGGACTTTTTACGAATTCGGCCACGACATTTAAACAGCAGTTTTTTCTGCTAATTCTTAAAACTGAACAATTCTTTCCGTATTTATCAATTGCATATCTGGCCTTGCTTTTTATTCTCGCTGTCCGTTGGATTTATGCATTTCGATTTACCCAAAAGGTAAGAGTGTCTGGTCTTAACGAAATAGAGGACGAGTGGAAGAATTTTGTTCAAAAAATTTCTGCGCAGCTTGGTATCAAAAAAACAGTTAATATTTATTTATCTAAATTGGTTGA
>JAOQAJ010000415.1 GCA_025963675.1 Segetibacter sp. | reverse complement strand
GCAGGCAGTTACGACTTATATGTTTCTGGTTTAAACTCTTTGTATCGCATTAAAGTTTAGAGGTTTTCATGGGTACGGATTATAGGACGAGGCTGTCACTGGGAAGTGGCAGCCCTTTTTGTTGTATGCACAGATCCGCTTTTCAATTTTTCACAAATTATCACCGCAGGTGTTATGCCCTATATCAAACAACTTCTCATATTTCTAATCTGGCGTTTTCAGATCGCCTCCGTTTCCATTTCTGTTTTAATCTTAATAATCGCAATAACCGGGGTTCTATCTTACTTTTGAAAAAAGCCAATAAAATTGAATATTAAGAGTAAGCTGCCAAATGTTGGGACGACTGTTTTTACAACAATGAGTCACATGGCGACAGAATATAATGCTGTTAATCTTGGACAAGGTTTTCCTGACTTTGAAATGAGTGAAGAGCTCGCTGAACTTGTGTCACAAGCAATGACAAGCGGGATGAACCAATATTCACCAATGGCAGGCTTACCTATACTTCTGGAAAGGTTAGCAGAAAAGGTTTACAATCTTTATAATACACAGGTAAATCCCTTAACAGATATTACGATTACCCCTGGTGGAACCTATGCAATCTATACAGCCTTAACTACAGTTCTTCAGCCAGGGGATGAAGTAATTGTTTTTGAGCCGGCCTACGACAGCTACATCCCAAACATTGAAATCAATGGAGCTATTCCTGTTTTAATACCTCTTGAGTTTCCTACATATTCCATCCCGTGGGATCTTGTTAAGAGTAAGGTGACAGCAAGGACTAAAATGATAATGATCAACTCGCCGCACAACCCAACAGGGAGTGTTATTAGAAGAGAAGATATTGATCGGTTAAGAGAAATAGTAAAAGGAACCAACATTTTTATATTGAGTGATGAAGTATACGAACACCTTATTTTCGATGGATTGCAGCACGAAAGCATTCTTCGATACCCTGATCTGCTCGCCAGATCTTTTGTCTGCTTTTCGTTCGGCAAAACCTATCACAGTACAGGTTGGAAAATCGGTTATTGTATTTCATCCCCTTCTTTAATGAAAGAATTTAGAAAAGTTCACCAGTTCAACTGTTTCTCTGTACATACTCCTTCGCAAGCGGGACTGGCGGAATACCTGTTAAATAAAGAGGCGTATTTACAACTAGGTTCGTTTGTACAAAAAAAGAGAGATTTTTTTAGATCCCTTATGGCAGCTACACCATTTAAACCCCTACCTAGTTTTGGTAGTTACTTTCAATGCTATAGCTATAAAGAATTGAGCAACGAAAACGATAAAGAGTTTGCAATCAGGTTAACAAAAGAATATGGGGTAACTACGATTCCGCTTTCAGCTTTTTATAAAGACGGAAAGGATAATAAAGTAGTTAGATTTTGTTTTTGTAAAAAAGAAGAAACCTTAGAAAGGGCGGTCGAAAAACTGGCAAAAATTAAGGCCTTGCGTTGATAAATTGAAGGGCGATATGAGTAAAATAAAAAAACCTTTCATCGCTGACAAGGTTTAAAGAATGGACTCTACGTGATGTTTGATAAGGGTCTAGGGTCCAGGTAAGGTTAGGAAGAAAAGGAAGAGTTGTTTGTTTTTTAATTACTATACAAATTTAAAGTGACATTCTCAACTCGACTATTAAACTTCAATTAAACAGGCTTAAATAAATTATAAAAAAGCTTCATCTTATTAAATGATAAAGCTATTTGCACCGTTTTCATTCGCCACTGGGCCCTTTAGCTGGGGTGTTATCGAATTGGTCCTGCACTTTTCTTTAGAATAAGTAAGCCTGTTACAGCAGATAAAGCGGAACCAATAAGAATACTCAACTTAGATGTAGCTATTAAAGTACTGTCACTAAAAGCCAGGTTGCTTATAAACATAGACATGGTAAAGCCTATACCACCAAGAAATCCAATCCCTGTAAGCAATTTTAAATTTATTCCTTCCTGCAGTGTTGCTTTGCCTGTCTTAATAAGCAGGTAAGGAAAGAGTACAATGCCTGCAACTTTTCCCAAAAAGAGGCCGGCAATAATTCCTATCGAATTAGTGTTTACAAGGCTTTCAATAAAATTTCCGGGTAATTCTATGGCAGTATTTACCAATGCAAAAACAGGGATGATGATAAAAGCAACAGGTTTATGTAAAAACTGCTGTAAGCGTAATGAAACATTCTTCTTATCGTTTGAATGGAAGGGGATTGCAAAAGCTAGCAGAACACCAGACAAAGTTGCATGAACACCAGATTGAAGAAAACAATACCACATCAGTATTCCCGGCAGCAAATAAAACAAAAGATTTTTGATGTGAATCCGGTTAAAAATTAAAAGCAGCGCAAAAATTCCGAACGCAACCAGCAGGTAGATGAATGAAATTGTTTTTGTATAGAAAAAAGCAATTACCATAATGGCCCCTATATCGTCGATGATAGCCAATGCAGCAAGAAACACTTTAACTGCCGTAGGAATTTTATTACCAGCTAAAGCAAGCACCCCCAAAGCAAATGCAATGTCAGTCGCCATAGGAATAGCAAAACCAGCTTGTGACGGAGTGCCTTTATTGAACAGAAAATGTATAAGCGAAGGAATCAGCATTCCGCCAAGTGCAGCAGCAACTGGCAAAATTGCTTTTTTAAAATCAGAAAGTTCACCAACATATATTTCTCTCTCGACTTCAAGACCGACCATCAGGAAAAAGATAGCCATAAGGCCATCGTTCACCCAGTGTTCTACGCTGTAATTGAGTGAAGAATGAATGAATGAGAGATCTATCTTATGATGCATGAAATGCGCATAACCGCTTCCAAAGGATGAGTTAGCTATGGCAAGAGAAATAACTGTACAAAAAAGCAATAGCAAACCAGCTACCTTTTCACTGTCGAAAAAACCTTTAAAGAGATTGGAAAATTTATCTGTCATCAAATGGTGCGCTCTGGACCTAATCAAACTCCTATCGCAATAGCAGCTAATTTGATGGTAAGCTTTGTTGAATTAGTAATTAAAAGTACAAGTGAGTGACACAACGATGATGCCATGAAAAACGGTGCTGGAAACCTAAAAATAAAATAACTGCAATTATTGATGGGCCTTAGGGTAATCGAAAAACCAAAACTCTTTCTTTGATGTAGCAAAATCTTCCCACTTTTTAATATCCGCTTTTACAGCGAAGACGGCACAAGTGGGCATATCATCGATTTTAGTATCTGTTAGTTTATTTGCAAAAGCTGTGATGCCGGGATTATGCGAAAACAGTGCAACATTCTTACAATCTTTATCGAATCCTTCTATCGCATTAAAAAAATCACTTACGGAAGCTTCATACAATGAGGGAACAATAATGATGTTCTTTTTCTTTTCATCATAAACTTCGGCAAAAAGGGCTGCCGTTGTAAAAGCTCTTTTCGCAGGACTGCTTACAAACGCATCTATTTTGATGTCTTTTTTCAAAAGCCTTTTAGCCATTGCAGGAGCATCATTTTCACCACGATGGTTCAACGGGCGATCGAAATCTTGAAAATCAAAGTCCCAACTACTCTTTGCGTGGCGAATGATGAGTAACGATTTCATAAGCAGTCTTTTGAGAGACAAATATATGCAGTTACAAGACTTTAAGTTTTAGTAACCTCTCGAATTGCTGCCTTCCATATAGTTGATAAATGCCTTATTAACTACTTTGTTTCCACCAGCTGTTGGATAGTTGCCTGTAAAATACCAGTCGCCTGTATTGGTTGGGCAACTTGCATGTAGGTCCTCTATTGTCTGGTAAATCACCTCAACCGGAAAATCAATGTCTTCGGGTGTAATCAGCTCAGCGATTTTCTTTGATATTTCTTCTGTTGTAAAAGGTTTATATACCTGCCTTACCACGTTCTCAAGATGCAGCTTATTGCATTGTTGTAGTTGTAAACACCTTTGATATAAATCCTGTAACAATTCTTCGTTACCTCTTTCTTTCAATAATGCTACTGCTGCTCTAAATGCGATAAAGTCACCTAGTTTACTCATGTCTATTCCATAACAATCAGGATAGCGGATCTGCGGCGCTGATGAAACAACGATGATTTTTCTAGGCCCTAACCTTGAAAGCATTTTTACAATACTTTCTTTAAGGGTGGTGCCGCGCACGATAGAATCATCTATGACAACTAGTGTATCTTCTCCTCTGCGAACGGTGCCATAAGTGATATCATACACGTGCTGAACCATTTCATTACGGTTAGCATCTTCAGTAATAAAAGTTCTCAGCTTAACATCTTTTATTGCAATTTTTTCCTGGCGTATTTTCCGATTGATCATCGTGGCAAGCTTCTCTTCAGTTACGTCATTTCCCCAGCTTAAAATGCGCTGCACTTTTATCTGGTTGAGGTAATCTTCCATGCCTTTGCACATTCCATAATAGGCAATTTCCGCAGTGTTTGGAATGTACGAGAAAATAGTATCCTTTAAGTTATAGCTCACTGCTTCTAATACAGCCTTGCTCAAATGATGGCCAAGAGCAATTCTTTCACGATAAATTTTTTCATCGCTACCGCGTGAGAAGTAAATTCGCTCAAAGCTGCAGGCCCGTCTTTCTTTTACGTCAAGCACCTGCTCAACTTTATATTCTCCATGAGCTTCAACGATCAATGCATTTCCCGGCATTAGTTCATGCACTTCATTTTCGCCAACATTAAATGTAGTTCTGATAGCGGCTCTTTCACTTCCAGCAACGATCACTTCGTCGTCTATATAATAATAAGCGGGACGAATTCCGTGAGCATCTCTCAATACAAAACTATCACCGTTACCGACTAGTCCACCTATTGTATAACCACCATCGAACAAAGAAGCAGATTGTTTTAAAACTGAAGCAAGATCGAGCTTTTCAGGACTTTCCATATCTGCTTTTACAAGAAAGTGATGAATGACTTCAAGCATTGCAGCAAGATCACTTTGTTTTGAGAATGTGCCAGGATCGAAGTTTATATGATGATAGAGCTCTTCGGTATTTACAAGATTAAAATTGCCTGCAAGCGCAAGGTTCCTTGCCGGCACTACCTCTCTTCGTATAAAAGGATGACAAAAATCAGCATTATTTTTCCCCTGGGTGCCATAGCGTAAATGGCCTAATAGAAGCTCCCCGAGAAACGGAAGATGACCTTTTAAAAGTCCCGGATGCTGTTTTATTGTTGGTTGAAATTTTTCGAGTTCTGTAACTTCTTTGCCAATTGTAGCAAACAAATCGGCAATGGGTTGCGAAGCAACACTTCTGATCCTATGTAAAAAAGGATAACCAGGTTCTACGTTTAATTTTACTGCAGCCATTCCCGCACCATCTTGGCCGCGATTATGCTGCTTTTCCATTAACAGGTACAACTTATTTAAGCCGTAAAGTACTGTACCGTATTTTTGAAGATAATACGAAAAAGGCTTTCTTAAACGAATGAATGCAAGACCGCATTCATGTTTTATGTCATCACTCATGATAGTATAAAAAGAAGTCGCGAAGGTACAACTCCGCTGTAAAATATTAGGTTAATTAAAGCTTTACGGGATAATTCGCTCAGCAAGCCAGAGAAATTCAGTTATAAAAGTATGTATAGAATTTGAAAATGATTCGTCAACAAGATGTCCATTTGCATCAAACTTCTTATCAACCTGAGGAGTAATGAGCATATACGGGCTCGGGATTCCAAATAAAGCACCGATGAGCAATTGCAGTTGCTGACTCGCTCTCATGCCACCCATGGCGCCTGTGGAAGCTGTAACAATGCCAAAAGCTTTATGAAACTGCTTGGGAAAATGGTCGAACAAATTCTTCATTGGTGGCGTATAGCTGCCATTGTATTCCGGCGTTACAATTATAAAAGCATTCGCACCAAACATTCTTCGTGCAAGCGGTTTATAGGGATCCGGAGTATTATCTATCGAAGAATAAACCTGCTCCTGCAACGTTGGGAAGTTCCATTCCCTTACATCCAGTATATTGATTTGATGAGTAGTTTTTTGCTGCAAAAGGTTTTGTAAGAAAACAGCCAGTCTAAAAGTTACACTTTCCTGCCTCGGACTCCCTGAAACTATCTCAATATTCATTTGTTATTCTTTTTTTGGTCGCCGCCTTTGCGCTTCTATCAACATCGTTGTGTCACTCACTTGTACTTTTTTTTCTTTATTCGGAAAACAGAATGAAAAAAATTGAACCGACATTTCAAGTTAAATTAATATTCGATGTTTAATAATCAATACTCCATGTTCATCTGAAACTTGTGCCATTAAAACCGGGTCTTGAACATAGAAAGTTGATCATTGAACATTTCTTCTTAAGATTCAATCGCACTAATATCCGGCCTATTGATTTACCGGTGTCTCTATAACAATAAACTCACTCTCTTGTTGTGCCTTTATCTGAAAAGAACTTGCTTCCCACACTCCAATACCATCTCTTTTGCCGAGTGTTTCATTACCAATTTTCAATGCCCCTTCCAGCACAAATATATACACACATTTATTTGTCGGGTTTAATGAATATTGATATTCGAATCCTTCGTTAAACCATCCCAGGCTCAGTTTCGCGTTTTGGTTTATCCAACAATGTTCTGCACCCTCTTCACTGCTAACAATAGTCTGCAGTTTATTGTGCCTTTTGTCTTTACTAAAAAATCTCTTTTGATACCTGGGAGTAATATTTTGTAGTTTGGGTTCGATCCAGATCTGCAGAAAACGAACATCTTCCTCTCCAACGTTGTATTCTTCATGCCTCAAGCCACTGCCTGCACTCATTATTTGCACCCAATCTTTTTCTACAACTTCTGTGTATCCAAGACTATCCTTGTGGTTCATCCGGCCTTGCAACATTACACTTATGATCTCCATATTAACGTGTGCATGTACTCCGAAACCACCACCTTTCTGTACGGTATCATCATTTAAAACCCTGAGCGTACCAAAACCTTTCATCGCAGGATTTTGATAGCCACTAAAACTAAACGAGAATTTACTAAGAAGCCAGCCGAGGTCTTTAGTACCCCGGCCAGCCTCTCGATGAATTATTTGCTGCATTATGCCTGTTTTACCATTTCGACATTCATTGCCAGTTTTACATCATCGGCTACTACCAATCCACCCGCTTCTGTAACTGCGCTCCATTTGAGACCATATTCTTTGCGGTTAATTTTTCCTGATACCTCAAAGCCCATTCTTTCAAATCCCCATGGGTCTTTTGTGCTACCGTTATACTCTACTTTTAATTCTACCGATTTTGTAGTATCCCGAATGGTTAAGTCTCCCATTAACCTAAACTCATCGTCGCCTGTTCTCTCTATGCTTGTTGAGGTAAAGGTCATTTTTGGAAACTGCTCAGCATTAAAGAAGTCATCACTTTTAAGGTGAGTGTCTCTTTGCTCATTTTTTGTATCAATACTGGTTACATCAGCTTCAAAAGTGACTTTTGCATCGCTAAGATCTTGCTCGTTCACTTCGAGTGTAGCATCAAATTTTTTGAAAATACCAGTCACAGTTGAAATCATAAGGTGCTTTACCTTAAACATAATGTCTGAATGATCGACGTCGATTTTGTAAATTGCCATTGGTTTGTTTTTTTATTGTTAATTAAAGTCTGATACATTTTAAGCTACCATCGGTATATCAATCAATAATAATTCCATATCGGTACCGGCGTCTATTTCAATTTCATTCACATCCCATATACCCAATGCATCTCTTTTAAACAGTGTTTGTTCGTTTATGGTAACACTACCGTTGAGCACAAATGCATATACCCCGTTGCCAGGGTTTTTTATCTCGTACTTAGTCGCAAAGCCGGCTTCTAGATTAGCGAGTGAAAACCAGGCATCCTGGTTTATCCGCACAGCTTTATCGTTATCTGGTGCTACCACTGTTTGAAATTGGTTTACCCTTTCAGCCGGATCAAAAGTTTTTTGGTCATACCTCGGTTGTATGTTTCTTTTTTTAGGGATTATCCAGATTTGAAGAAAGTTGGCGTCTTTGTCTTTAAAGTGGTTGAATTCGGAATGCTTAATACCAGTACCTGCACTCATAATCTGAACATCATTTTCATTGATAACGGATTGAGTTCCCATACTGTCCTTATGTTCGATAGCACCGGTTAATGGAATGGAAACTATTTCCATATTATCGTGGGCATGCATTCCAAACCCCGATCCGCCGGTAATAACGTCGTCGTTTAATACCCGCAGCATCCCAAAATGTAGTTTTTCGGGATCATAGTAATTTCCAAAGCTGAATGAATGGTGACTGTCCAGCCAACCAAAACTTACGTGACCCCTTCTATCAGCAGAATGCAATATTGTTTTCATGACTTAAATTTTAAGCGTATGTACATCTATTACCCCAAATTTTTTTACTCTTTCGACCGCATATTTTCTAATAGGGAATTAAGTTGAGCTGCTTCTTCTTCGTTGATAACAACACTATTAGTAAATATTGTATCGACCTTTTTATTAGCATTTTCCAAAATATTCATACCACCAGCAGTAAGTACAATGACCGTTTCTCTTTTATCGATTTCAGACGTTGACCTGTCAACAAGTTTTTTTGCAACCAGGCGATCCACTATTCTTGGTACATTAGAATTTCGTTCAATCATTCTGCAACCGATGTCTTTCACACACATCGTTTCAGGATGTTTGCCCTTCAGAATTCTCAGCACATTAAATTGTTCGTGAGTTAATCCAAATTCCTTTAATTCTTGACTGATCAAAGTTTTAAGCCACCAGCCTGTATACAGAATGTTTAACCCCGCCTTTTGTGTTTGGGAAGAAAATTTGCCTGATTTTATTGCATCTTCAAGTTTCACCATACAAATGTATGTATGTACACGTAATATTCCAAACAATTTTGTTGCTTTTTTAGGCCGTGTTCAAATTAAGTGTTATTTGGATTAAAGACTGAAGCTGCACCTTGGTTTGCCGATGAAGTGCTTGCGACGCAACGGTGTTCCTGTTAGAACTTATGCCGGTATTTAAAAAAAAACATCATTTGCAAGACAGCCTGATTAAAACAAAAAAGCCCCCTTAAATAAGGAGGCTAACGAATTATTTCTATTTTATGGATTGCTTGCGATGGAATTTCCTAACCAATCTTTTACACTCGAACAACCTGCAAATTCTTTATCGATTGTGATATAGTAATTTGGTATGTGGGACTTAAACCATTTCTCTAAAACATCACTCTTTTTTAGCTCCAAGGCTCTTTGAGAGATTTTGCTATAATCATCTTTAATGTTCTCGCGGTGCGGCTCGGTGCGTGTTTGAAGATAAACCAGACGTACACCTTTTTTTCCTCTTTCGTCAGTAAAAGCAACCGGCTTTGAATATTCTCCCGGCTTTAAGTCTTTTAGAGCCAAAACAAAATCTTTGTCCAGCTGGTCTATTGTGACAAAGCTAGAACCATCACGTCCTTGCTTTCTACCGCCACTAAACTTACTTGCCTCATCTTCACTGTACTTATTAACGGCTTCGCCAAAATTGAAATTTCCTGCGATAATCTTGGTTCTAATTGAATCGAGTTTATCAATTGACTCTTT
>JAOQAJ010000395.1 GCA_025963675.1 Segetibacter sp. | reverse complement strand
CAACATCCAGATAAAGACAGCTTATTTGCAGGTTTACAATTTCGCTTACACGAAGTCCGCAACTATACATTGTTTCAAGAATTGCTTTGTTTCGCCCGCCTTCAGGTTTGCTTTGATCAATTTGGCCTATGATTTTTTCAATCTCATCGAAGCTTAAGACATCAGGTAAACTTCTTTTTAATTTGGGAGCTTCCAACAGTGCTGTAGGGTCAGTAGTTACAACCTGTTCTATAAGACAATATTTGTAAAATCCCTTGATACCTGAAATGGTTCTTGCCTGTGTTGAAGCTGTCATTCCCAATTCGCCTACCCACTTAAGAAATTTCTGTAACAGCTTAAGGTCTATTTCTGCGGGAGATTTTTTTTCTTCTGTTGCCAGCAGAAATGTAGTTAGTTTATCTACATCCCGCAGGTATGCCTCAACCGAATTATCACTTAATGATTTCTCCAGTTGTAAGTAAGCTTTGAATCCTTTTTTGTATGAGTCCCACATGTTAGCCCCTAACCCTTAAAGGGGAGTTAGGGATGCAAAATAAAGGTTTCTGGAAATAAAGCTTCAAGCCTTTAGCTTCAAGCTGCAAGCTTTCATGGGTATGTTATAAAATAAAGCTTCAAGCCTTTAGCTGCAAGCTTTCATGGTATGTTATAAATGCTGGTACTACAAATACAGGTACGCTTTAGCCCTGCAGCTTGTGGCTAGTAGCTAGCAGCTAATAGCTTGCCCCTACAAATACACATCCTGGTTGAACCAATAATCGATTCCGTCTTGTTTGTACAAAATAGCCAGAACATCAAATTGTATCCACTTCCAGCCGGGGTTTAGGTGTTGGTATTGTTCTGCTGCGTCCTTCAGGTTTTTCATCTTTTGTTTGTTGATGCTTTCTTCAGGGTTTCCGAACCTGGTGCTTCGGCGCGTCTTTACTTCGATGAAATGTAGTGTGTCTCCTTTCTCTGCAATAATATCCACTTCAAGATGTCGGTGTCGCCAGTTAAGCTCCTTCATCTTATATCCCTTTGCTGTCAGCCATTCTACAGCTAGTTTTTCCCCCGCGAAACCTGTTTCATTGTGCTCTGCCATATTGTTATTATTTTCGGCATCAGTAAAATAACACAATAACGTGAAAGATAAAATATTGAAGTTGCAAGGAAAGGTGCAGCACTATGCATGGGGAGGTTATGAGTATATTCCCCAACTGGTTGGCTTTGAAAACACAGAGAACAAGCCTTGTGCAGAATATTGGATGGGGGCGCACCAAAGCGCCTCTGGTACATTGGAGACTGAGAACGGATTGGCTAAATGGTACGATCTTATAAAGCAGGAACCTATAGAACACCTTGGAGAAAGGGTTTATGAACAGTTTGGAGAACTGCCTTATTTATTAAAGATTTTGGATGTAAGAGAAATGCTTTCTATACAAGTACATCCAACGAAGGAAGAAGCAAGAAAAGGATTCGAAAGAGAAGAGGCGGCTGGTGTTCCGATCAGTGCTTCGCATAGAAATTATAAAGACAAAAACCATAAGCCGGAAGTCATGGTGGCTCTGGGAGAATTTTGGTTGTTGCATGGTTTTAAAAAAGAGGAAGCCTTGCAACAGGTGTTGGATACAGTTCCTGAATTTAATTTTTTAAGTAAGGTGTTCGCAGGCGGGGGGTATTATGATTTATACAAAACGGTGATGGAAATGCCGCAGGAGGAAGCGGATACTTTGTTGTTGTCTTTGGTAGAACGCGAGATTACTACTCCACATACCAAAGATGACCCCGGTTATTGGGTTTCTAAATTATATGATGGGGTTTTACCTACGTCTAATGTTGACCGCGGTATCTTCTCCATTTATTTTTTCAACATTGTAAAGGTGAATGAGGGTGAAGCTGTTTTCCAGGGGGCGGGTGTTCCTCATGCATACCTCGAAGGACAAAATGTTGAGTTGATGGCAAACAGTGATAATGTGCTTCGTGGTGGATTAACGTCAAAACATATTGATGTGCCTGAATTGCTCAAGCACATTGTTTTTGAGGGGGTTGAACCAAACATTCTAACCGGGCAGGTTTCTACAACCGGGGAAATAGATTATCCGCTTCCCGTTGAAGATTTTGGAGTGAGCGCAATTAAGCTGGAAAATGGCCGCGAGTATGTGTCGAAAAGTAAGTCTGCAGAAATTTTTATTGTAATGGAGGGAGAGGCTCACTGTGACAATATAACTTGTAAAAGAGGAGAAGCATTTGTAGTACTTCCAAATGAAGAATATACGATTCGCGGCATCGAGAATGTAGTATTGTACAAAGCATTTGTACCCTTGGCGAAATCAAAATAAATCGTACAAACAACTGTTAATAGAAACCGTTTGGCACAACAAATAAAAACTTAGGCTATTCTTGCCTCACACAAGAAAACTCAAATGAACAAACAAAATAACCCACTACTTCTTTCAGCAGCTTTACTGGTTGTTGCTGCGGCTTTTACAAGATTGTTTCCTCATGCTCCAAATTTTACCGCGGTTGGGGCGATGGCAATCTTTGGTGGATCGTTGATCAAAGATAAAAAGCTGGGGTTTTTAATGCCTTTAGGCGCGTTATTATTGTCGGATGTTTGCCTTCAATTATTTACTGAAACCAAAGGTTTTTACGGTACAACACAATTTTTTGTTTACGCTGCCTTTCTGATTATTACAGGATTAGCGACTTTCATGCAAAAAAGATCAGTTGGCAATATTGCGCTCGCTGCAGTGTGGAGTGGGGGTATTTTCTTCATTTTTTCAAACCTTGGAGTTTGGGCAAGCAGCCACTCTTATCCTAAATCTTTAGCAGGTTTGGGCGCTTGTTATGCGGCTGCGATACCCTTTTATAGAAATGAATTTTTCGGCAATTTTATTCTGAATTCAATAATGGGAAATTTTTTTTATTCTGCCCTTTTATTTGGTGCTTATTCAATTATGGAAAGAAAAACGTCGATGCAAAAAGCGATTGCATAAACTCTTTTCTATATCATATTTAAAAAAGTCCTGCCGTTTTAGGCAGGATTTTTTGTTACCAGCAGTCGTTTTTATAGCGTCATTGTTGTGTCACTCATTTGTACAAATAATTCATTTGGCATCATTATGCTCAGCGTCAAGTCTTCCTAAAATAAAGAAATGGCTGCTGTTGACACACATTAAAAGTGATGGGGTTGGTATTATATTGGTGATAGATGGTAGTATTGAAAAAGAAAAACATGAAAAAAGTAATTCTTTTATTGGCGGTAGGATATGTAGCAGCTTGTAACAGCCCCTTGACTGTTACCGGAAAGACAGACCCACAACAAACCACAAGTGGAACAATGGGCTCTGTAAGAGCCAGCAATCAGCTGCCGGCACTTGACACACCTAATACCAGAAGAGTAATCGATACAACCAGAAGGCAATGACGTTGAACATTATGAAATAGTCGTAAAATAATCTGGCGGTGTTTACGCAAGGGCTAGATTGCAAAACCAATATTTTTCGTGCAAGATCTTATCGCCTACTTCCACTTGCAAGCTGTTTGAGAACAACGGGCAATTCAAAACAAGTGTATGGTATTCTCCGTTCTCTCCACATGCATCTACGCCTATTGCTTCCAGTTCGTCAATTAAAGATGGTGCGAGTTTTTTTCCAAGAAAACGTTCGCCCATTACTTCATTGCAGCTTACGATGATTGTTTCGATTCCGCTTGCAAGCATTTGATCTACTAATTCGCGGCGGTCTTGTTTCCATAATGGTAATATTGCTTTCAGGCCCGCTTTAGCGCAGACCATTTCTTCCCAGTCGCGATGTGCTTGCAGATCAATGTCTCCAAATACTGCATACTGCAGATCATATTCTTTTGTAAGTAGTTGTAATGCATCCACAAATCTGGTCTAATATTCCTGCCAACTGCTAGGAAGTAAATACATAGGAAGTTCCGCTCTTTCAGCCTGGGCTTTTAAAATTTCTGAGGGTATTCCATGGCTTCGTGATATTTTACCGTGTTCATTTAAAACATTTAGTAAAGCTTTTGGTTGATATCCTTGCTTGATTGCTAGCATCAACGCAAAGCAGCTGTCTTTTCCGCCGCTCCAG
>JAOQAJ010000391.1 GCA_025963675.1 Segetibacter sp. | reverse complement strand
GGAAGCATTAAAGCATACAGTCAGTCAATACAACATACAGGAAAAAGCATTAACCCCGAGCGACAGGAAAAGTCCCATGTTCACTGCACGGTATTTTCACCTGATTACAAATATGTTTATGTTCCTGATTTAGGTATTGATAAAGTTATGACATATGCGGTGCAGGAAAATGAAACAACACCATTAGTAACAGTTTCCCCACCTTTTGCAGCAAGTGTACAGGGAAGCGGACCGCGTCATATTACTTTTCATCCAAATAAGAAATATGCTTATTTAATCGAGGAAATGAGCGGGGCTGTTGTTGCTTATAATTACAATAATTCTAACGGAAAATTAGATTCAATCCAACGAATTTTCACTCACCCTGGTGATGCTAAAGGACCATTTGGTGGTGCAGATATTCATGTATCTCCTGACGGTAAATTTTTATATGCTTCAAACAGGGCTAACGAAAATAACATCGCTATCTTTTCAATTAATGAGTCTACAGGGAAGTTGACAGGAGTAGGATATCAATCTACCTTGGGCAAGACACCGCGGAATTTTACCATTGACCCAACAGGTAGTTTTGTACTGGTTGCCAACCAGGAAAGTGACAATGTAGTAGTCTTTAAAAGAGATGTTCAAACAGGTTTATTAACACCAACGGGTATAGAAATAAAAGTGCCTCAACCTTCGTGTTTACAAATGATGAAGCAATAGAAAAAAGTTCATTTAAATATAATAAGGTAGAAGACGCTTATCTCACTGTCAATTCCATCTCTCCCACTTTTACATTATTAACAATCGGCCCATAAAGAGTTGCCGATCAAGGGATTGCGACGCAACGATGATGCTATCGAATACCAATGCCGGTACCAAAAAAACTACGCTAAAATTATTTTCCTTGCCTTAAAAAAAGGTATGAGAGAACTGAATAAAATAATGGTAGCAATAACAGCCACCATCGTTCCACCTTTTAGGGTAATACCGCTCAGTATGTAAAGCAGCAGTGCAATAAAGAACAATGAAAATGAGATTACATTTAAGCCGAACTTGTTTTGCTTTTTAACTTCAAATACTTCTTCTTTGCTTGCTTCTATTGCCTGGTCTTTACGCTCTTGCCTGAGACGTTTATACTCTACATATTCGTTGCTTGTTTTGCCTTTATAAGCCGCTAATAGTTCGTAAATAAGCAGCATGAAAAATGGCAATAAAACACCTAATAACATTTCAGCACCGCGGCTCAATTTAAAGGCTGCCGCAAAAGGCAAAATTATTTTGAACAGCAGGTTTACTGCAAGACTTATTAAAGTAATGAAAATAGTGGCTTTGCCGGTTAGTCTTTTCGAAAACAAAGCCCATATGGGTGGAGCAAGTAAAGGGCCACCGGTAATTGCGCCTATGCTTAAAGTCAGTTCAACAATCCCACCTATATATGGAACGATTAAGGCAATGCCGATCATTCCCAACCCGAAAGCCCATGATGAAAGACGTGCCACCTGCATTAGCTGTTTGTCAGAGGCATGAGGATTAAACGTTCCTTTATAAATGTCGTTGGTGAATACTGCAGATACCACATTTAGCGCTGTATTAGCAGATGCTGAAGTGGAAAAATACATGCCTGTTAACATCAGTCCCATCAATCCTGCAGGTAGTACTTGTTTGCAAACCATTAAATATGCATTCTCTGTATCAAGACCGGTTAAAGAAGGATTAATTGTTTGATAAACCATAGGTGGAAGCATCCACAATACCGGGCTGATAATATATAAACCCGCAAAAAGAAAGGCAACTTTTGAAGCGGATTTTGGAGAATCTACACTGGTAAAGCGTTGAACAAACGTCCAGTTACCGCCAATGTAAAAAATATGGTATAAGGCAAATGCAAGAATAAAACCCCACGTATATTCACCGCTTACAACATCAAAAAAGTTGTCGGGGACCTTGGTCAAAAAAGTATTTAACCCACCTGCCTCACCAAGTGCCAAAGGAATAATGATAAAAACCGCGGCTGTAAGAATTACAAATTGAAGTATATCTGTTACCATAACAGCCCACAGGCCGCCGACCGCTGTATAAGAAATCATAAATATACCGAGCACAACGGTTGATGGCATTATTGGCAATCCTAACGAGGAACTTACCAGTTTTGATACCGAGTAAAGTACAGAGCCCTTTATGAAAATTGACACCAACATAAAGATGTATATAAAACTCTTTTGTACTTTCTCCCCGAGGCGTTCTTTAATGAACTCTGCTGCTGTAAGATTACCGGTCGCCTTCCATTTTGGTGCAATGTATAAGCCGGTAATCAACCCACCTATGCACATAGTCCATTGTATAGTAACCGCTACCCATCCATACTTATACGCTATCGATCCCCATGCAACAAAAGTTCCGGCAGAAAAAAAACTCATGAACAACGAAAGGCCGCCAATGAACCACGGCACTGCCTCACCTCCTGCAAAAAATGATTTAAGGTTTCGTCCCGTCCGAGAGAACTGGAAACCAACCAGCATTATGAATACGGAAAAAATAACAATAACGTAGGTGTCAATGGTGGGGTTCATCTAATGATTTTTATTCTATACCGCTATAAGAAGGTGCAATACTTTTTTATTTTATGAGCCCGGCAATATTGCTACTATGATTCATCGTTGCGTCGCACACTTTTGCTTTCATTCCTCTATGCAGCTTTTTTACCTTAACCAGGTTCTCTCTCTTTCGGGGCAGGGAACCAAGATTTTTGTTTTTTTATTCCAATTTTGCACTGACACATTTGACTTCTTCATTTGTCTTCGTGCACTCTGTCAGACTTCCTGATCTTTGGGCTCCTCGTTGGAAACACAAAGAACACAGCAAACCATATCAAACACAATGAGGTCCATTAAGCTTCCTTCCAATAATTTTCTACCGCTGCTAACAAACGTACTCCTTACTCCCCTTTAGGGGTTGGGGCATAACACCTTATCTCGAACAAAGAAGCAGGAATATTTTCAGCAGGTGCTTCCAGTCTTAATGATAAGCTCTTTACCTGCAACGGCTCTTCAAAGTTTATTATGTTACGTGTCTGGTAATTACCTTCTTTCTTATAAAGTACATTTCCAAGCTCATCAACCAATTTATAATTACGAACACAGAAAGGCATTACATTTTCAGGATGAGACATCAACACGGACTCCATAGGATGGTCGCAGTCTGTATCAAAGGTTAACACGACCTGCTTAATTGTTTTATCACTATCCCAGCTTAAGGTAACAGAAGGCATTTTATCATCAAGGTCTGCGATCCAGGCATTCGGCATATTGGTAGGACGGGTAATGCCGTTACGAACATTTTCAACGTTAAAAACATTGATAGGCTCCACAAACTTCATTGCAATATTTTCTCCTGCCGGCCTCCTTTTAGGGCACCAAAACTCGAAAGCATCTACACCAATATCTTCTGTTGGCTCTTGCTTACCATAATTTGTCTCGGCAACATTAATGCTATTGAACAGGGACAATATACCGGTAATACGGTTGATAGAACGTGCAACCTTAACCAGTTCATTTTTCTTAAGGCACAAGTACAGATAACCATCTGCTTCAGAAGTTGCAGTAAAAGAAAGAGGTATGCAATTTTTTCCAGGGAGTAATTGAACAGACTTGGCTTCAACAATGTTTTCCGGGGTATAATTCAAAGTATTATTACTGCTACGTAATTCAATTTCAAGGTTTGTGGGTGCCTCGGCATAAGCATGTAATACTATACCCGGCATATTGCCAGCCCTGACCGGTATCATCTGGATAACAGATTCGTTTAAAACATGTAGTCCCCCATTCTCCGGAAACTCACTTAGCAATAAATTGCTACTTGCAGTTATAGTAGCTTCCTGCACCAGGTCGTTTTCATCTTTATTAATTATGCCGGGAATATAATGCCCTGAGGCCGTTAAATTTGATTGCAACGGTTTCATCAAACCTTCGCTTAACAATTGCCTTGGCGTAAGGTTTTCTCTAACACAAAGTGCTGCTGCTGCACCAACTGACTGTCCCGTGTAAGCACCTGTCCCCATAACCCTTGTGGAGCCAAAAGCGACATGACTTGCACTTATAATCCGCCCAGCTAAGAAAAGGTTACTTATGTTTCTTGAATACAAACACCTGTATGGAATATGATAAATTCCCTTACCATGCCACTGGTTACACCCGGGCTTTTCACTGAAAATTCCGTCAGCAGGATGCAGGTCAATGCTCCAGCCACCAAAAGCAACAGCATCTTCAAATTTTGTTTGCTCAACGATATCCTGTTGCTTTAAGATATAGTCGCCTTCAAATCTCCTGCTTTCCCTTTTACCGGGTATTGTGCCTACCCATTCCAATGTTAGGTTTTCAGCATCGGGAAACTGCCCTGAATTTTTTATATGATTCCAAACTCCATATACAACTTTCCAAAGCTCCCATTTAATTTCCTCTGTTTGATGCACGGTATCAAGCCTTCCTCCATACTCAAGCCACCACAGCCGGCAACCATAATCTTTGGTATTAAAACTTCTATAGCGCGGTATTTTGCTTATATCGCTTAAAGCATAAGAAGGCGGAACAAATTTTACAGGTTTACCGGTATCTTTTGAATAGAAATAAAGAGAATGACCTAACAACTCACCATATTCTTCTGATGGCGCGAATTTTTCGCCAAACTCTTCCTTGCTTTCTGCACCCATTCTGAAAGCAGCTCCGGCTAAAAAACCAACGATACCATCACCGGAAGCATCACAAAACAGTGGTGCAACTAATTCATATTCATTCTGGCTTTGGCTGCAAAAAGCCTTCACTGATTCAATTGTTTCCTCATTCTTTTTTTCAACATGATAAACGGCAGTATTTAACAACAAAGTGATGTTAGCCTCTGAAACTACTTTATCCAATAATACGGTATCAAAAATGATTGCATTCCCTTCAGGATTTCTATAAGTGTTTTCAACCAGGATCTCATCTATAACTCCCCCTTCCCTCGCCCAGCGATTATTATTACCCATATGAGACGTAGCGCCCAACACCCATAACCTTACCTCGCTGGAAGAATTACCACCTAACACAGGCCTGTCCTGTACCAATACTACTTTTATTCCTGCACGTGCAGCCGTAATAGCACAACAAACACCTGAAAGCCCTCCACCAACTACTACCAGGTCGCGTTTTATTGACGTTACCGGCAGTACCCTGCTACTTGTTTTATCTGACTTAATCATAGCTTCTTTTTTTAATTTTATATTCTCGCTTCAGCCAGTCGCGTAGTTGACCATTTTTCTTATTGACGTAACCTATCCTGCCAGCGCACCAACTAAATGGCCAAAGCAGTTCGGATGCCGCGAAAAACACTATTTGAAAAAAGAGGCCGTAAATGGAGATTGTCCATACCCGTTTTCACTAGCCATCCTAAACTCATACGTTTCGTTTGTATTCAATCCACGAATTTTAAAATGATGTATTTCCGCAGCGTTAACCTTAACGGTTTTCCATTCACCTGAACCTTTTACACGATACTGAGCGGTGTATCCAATCGCTTTTTTTAGTGGTTCAAAAACCAATATTGCCTGATTGTTACTTCTGAACACGCCTTGTAAATTCGGTTTTGCCGGTAATTGCTGTCCATCCGGAACTACTGCATGTTCTTCGCTCCAGCCCGTTCTATAGTTATTATCTTTTATCCGGCTCATCCTGAAATAGTATTGTTTACCATTGGTTAAACCAGGAACAAACAATACACCTTTTGTAGATGTTTGAATGGTGGGCGCATTCGTATAATCACCTGCCTTTGTTGTATACTGAATTCTAAAAACGTAGTCATCGCTTTCGGTAACATAACCAACATAAAATCCTTTATCAGCAGGTTCTGTATAATAAATTACCGGGGGAGCATAGGACGTTTCAACTTTTACTTTTTTCACTTCTGAAACAGTTCCTTCGCCGAGAGAGTTTACTCCAGCTACAACAAGCTGGTAAGTTTCATTATAAGGGAGCTTTAGAATATCTATATAATTGTTTAGGGTAGGTACAGTCTCTTTTGAAAAATCATTGATACCATATTTGACTTTGTAAAGAGTAGAAGGATCCTTCCTTTCAAATATCACCCTGATTGCCCCAGTGTTTGGACCAACACCATTTTGATAGGTTCTTACTCCCGTTGCCGAAACAACTTTTGGAGCTAAAGGTTTCTGAAAGAAGAGCGTGGTATCGTGCACGGAGTAATTGTGCGGAGTTAGCAGTTCTACTTTGAAGTGCGTTATACCAGTCATATTTTTCCATGGAATAACTTGCTGTATATCTTTATCGCCTGGCCTTATTACGGGCAGGTTAATAAATCCACCATCCTTAATGGTCTTGTCTTCATTAAACCCTTCCCATAGCAACACATAATCCTTCATGCTATAAGCAGGCAAGTCAAAGACTTTCCGTGGAGTAATAGTAACTGTTATCGAAGAAGTTCTGTTTCTATCATTAGCATCTACTTTTAAGTCAGCGATTGGTGAATATTCCTTCCTGAAAGAATACCAGGCTTTTTTCTTTTGCCTGAACACATCCACTATTCCCCATGGCCGGTTTTCTGAAGATTCTTTCGTGCCAATATAACTGCTACGGTAATCATTAAAGGTCCACAATGATCCACCGATCAAATAAGGCTTAAACCTTAACGAGTCTACCATGCCTTTGGCATCAACATCGGCATCAAGATTTTCACTTAACTGCCCATAACCATATTCAGAGTAAAACAATACCTTATCCCGATGTAAGGTATGCATCTGGTCTGCCAGCCTACCTATACCTGTTCCATATTTATTTACGAGACCAAGATCCGAATATTGAATGGGATCGTGAGGCCTGTTTGCGGTATGACTAACCATTACACCTAAACGGGTTGTGTCAATAGATTTCACATGCTT
>JAOQAJ010000373.1 GCA_025963675.1 Segetibacter sp. | reverse complement strand
CCGATGAAGTGATTGCGACGCAACGATGATGCTATGAAAAGATGGGCTGGTATCACAATTAAAATTGGAAGTAGCAACTGAGGGAAGTATCATTGAAACAGTAAAGTAAACAGACATGCATATCTTATTAAAACAACTCTTGCCAACCGTTTCACTAATGGCAATTGTAGCAAGTGGGTTTACACAAAAGCAAACTGTGATCAGGCCCGGAGAGGTTTGGCCGGATATAGATGGTAAACACATTCAGGCTCACGGCGGAGGCATCATAAAGATGGGTAAGACTTATTATTGGTATGGTGAAGAGCGTTCACGGGGATTGGATACCAACTTTCGTTATGTAAGTTGTTATTCATCCAGAGACCTGATGAACTGGAAATTTATGGGGGATGTTGTAAAGATGGCGGATCCGGAAAACTTAGGCACGCGATGGGTATTGGAAAGGCCGAAAGTTTTCTTTAATAAAAAGACTAAGAAGTATGTAATGTACTTCTACCTCGACAACAGCAGCTATAAAGTGGCAAGGGTGGGCATAGCTGTAAGTGACCGACCTGTTGGACCTTTTACCTATGTAAAAAGCTTTCGCCCGCTCGATCATGAAAGCCGTGACATCGGGCAATTTATCGACGACGATGGAACCGCGTACCTGGTTTTCGAAGACCGTCCTTTCGGTTTTCGCATTGCAAAGCTCTCAGAAGATTATATGAATGTTGAAAAAGAGATGAGCCTGATAAAAGCACACATGGAAGGCGGTGCAATTGTTCATTATAAAGGCTTGTATTATTCGATCGGTTCAGCATTAACAGGTTGGAAAGCGAATCCTAATAAATACTCTACTGCGCCAACATTAGAAGGTCCATGGACTGAATTCAAAGATATTGCTCCCCCAGAGACAAATACTTACGGTTCTCAATCTACCATGTTGATCAAGGTTGCCGGAAAAAAATCGACGACCATCATTTTTATGGCTGATGTCTGGAAGCCAGGAACTCAATGGGATTCCCGCTACATCTGGATGCCTCTGGAGATCGGTGACGGTAAGCTATGGGTACCTGAACCAAAGCCATGGACAATAAACGTAAAGACAGGGGAATGGAAGTATGTACAAGATGCTGCTTTAAAATAACTAGTGATCATCGATAATTTTTTCACGCCTCGATTTTCTCCAAAATCAAATCGATTCTTTGTTACAGCAGGTTTTGTAAAATCTACAACCCTTATTGCGATGATTTGTAAACGTCAATAATTTTATTCAATTATAAAGTATTATCAGTTTAATTTACAAGACAAACCATAGTAGCATGCTAAATAGAAACGATTGCCTGAAGACTTTTCGATGCATGTTATTATTTACTTCATTGCTGTTCACAGCGCTAACCTTACCTGCCCAAAAGCAAAACACTTTGCCTGATTGGGCTTTTGGTCCTTTTGTGCGCCCTCAAAATGTAAATCCTGTTTTATCTCCAAATCCTGCAAGCAGGTTTATAGATCCTATGAGCAAAAAGGAAGTTGCTTGGGAAGCAAATGACGTGTTCAATCCCGCCGCAGCTATAAAAAATAATAAGATCTATGTGTTATACCGTGCTGAAGACAAATCGGGAATAGCGATTGGAACAAGAACGTCACGACTTGGTTTAGCAGAAAGTGTAGATGGCATTGCAATGAAGCGGCGATCAACTCCAGTGATGTTTCCCGGAAACGATAGTCAAAAAGAATTTGAATGGCCGGGAGGTTGTGAAGACCCCCGTGTTGCAATGACAGCAGATGGAAGGTACGTAATGTGTTATACCCAATGGAATAAGAAAGTACCAAGGATTGGCGTAGCCACTTCAAGAGATTTAATAACCTGGACGAAACATGGGCCGGCATTCAGAAAGGCATATAACGGCAGGTTTTTTAATATGGCCAGTAAGTCTGCATCAATAATCACAAGGCTTGTAAACGGCAAACAGGTGATAGCAAAAATCAATGGAAAATATTGGATGTATTGGGGAGAACATTTTGTAAACACTGCAACATCTGATGACCTCGTTAACTGGCGGCCAATGCTTGATGAAAAAGGCGAGCTTAAGCAATGTATCGCTACCCGCAAAGGTTTCTTCGACAGTGATCTTACAGAATGCGGTCCACCGGCTATCATGACTAGCAAAGGCATTTTGCTTATTTACAACGGTAAGAATAAAGCCGGTAAAGATGGCGACGAAAATTATACGACTAACACGTACGCAGCAGGCCAGGTTTTGTTTGACTTAAAGGATCCAACAAAGCCAATTGCAAGATTGGACAAACCTTTTTTTGTACCGCAAGAGCCATTCGAAAAAAGCGGCCAGTACCCCGCCGGAACAGTGTTCACAGAAGGACTGGTATTCTTTAAGAACAAATGGTTTCTCTACTATGGCTGTGCTGATTCAAGAGTAGCAGTTGCAGTATTTTCTACCAAAAAAATAGACAAAAGAATTGTTCAAACTAAATAACGTTTTAGGGCAGAGTTAAAAGTTTTTGTACTTTAAGTAAAAAATTAATCAATTTCTCAAACAAATAAAAATCATGAAAAAAAGTCTCTTTTGCCTATTGCTGATAACATTGGTATCGGGTTCAATAAAAGCGCAGCTGGCTAACACGAAATGGAAGGGAACTTTACCATTGGATGGTCCGGTTAATGTTTCTTTTAATTTTGCTAAAGACACTTTGGTCGTAATGAACCTTGATCAAAATTCAATGGTTGAATCAATGACTTTTACAGCCACCAATTCTACATTCACGGTCATGAAAACTTCCGGGCAAAGTGATTGCGTCAACTCTACTGTCGGCAAGTATAAGTATGAAATAAAAAATAACGGCTTATTAATAACACTCGTTGAGGACCCTTGTGATGACAGAGCGCCTTTTTTAAATAACCTGCAATTAACCAGGAGTACGCAATAACTAAACAGCGTCACTTCCTTCCTGGTTTCTCTTTCTTTTTGGTTCGGTTGGCCTTATGTTGATATTACGACATCGTTAAATAATTTTATTATCAATTAAAGTACAATGCCTTTAAAATACTACATTTAATTTTTGTTCAATAAATATCTCAATATTTCGCCAGATGTATTTATTTTACTTCGTCAAAAACCTTTTATAATCAAATTACAAACCCCTCATTCACAAAATCTAACAGCTTATCATTATGAACGGAAACGACAACATTAACAAAAGTGCCTTGTTCAACGGTAGTTGCTTCGCACTTATCACCACAGCTTTTACCTTCTCCATCCGCGCTGGCATCCTCCCTCAGTTAGGTGAGGCTTTTGGCCTTTCTGCCGAACAACTTGGATTTATCAATTCCATGTGGTTTTTGGGATTTCCTATTTCCATGATTATTGGTGGTCTTGTTTATCATACGTTTGGTCCTAAAAACATTATGCTGGTGGCTTTCGTATGCCACACCATCGGAATTTTGTTAACTATTTTCGCCGGCGGATACACTACCTTATTAATTTCCACACTACTAATTGGTATTGGTAATGGTTGTACCGAGGCTGCTTGTAATCCGATGATTGCAGACATGTACTCGGGTGTGACAATGCAAAAAATGCTCGCCAGGTTTCACATGTGGTTTCCAGGTGGAATACTCGTAGGCTCCCTCATTTCTTTCTTCATGACCCGCATGGGTTTAGGCTGGGAGGCACAGATGTGGGTGACGATGATCCCAACTGTTATTTATGCAGTTTTATTTTTTGGAAAAACCTTTCCGAAATCACAAGTGGAAGGAGCTATCTCTCTTGGAGAAAACTTTAAGGCCATGTTGAGTCCCGTTTATATCTTCCTGTTCTGTTGCATGGCCCTCACAGCTATTTCAGAGTTTGGTCCTAGCCAATGGGTTAGTATTGTTCTGGGTGCAAGTGGAGCAGATGCCATGCTCATTTTGGCTTTGACATTTGGAGTGTCGGCTGTGGGAAGGTATTTCGCCGGACCAGTCGTTGGCTCCCTCGGCCAAACGGGTGTTTTGCTCTTAGGAGCGATCCTGGCAACTATAGGTATCTATATGTTCAGTACTGTTACCGGACCAATGGCATACGTAGCCGCCATAGTGTTCGCTCTTGGCATCTGTTATTTCTGGCCTGTCATGATTGGTTCAGTAGCACACAGAGTTCCACGCAGTAGTGCATTGGGAATGTCAATTGTGGGAGGCGTCGGCATGTTTTCTACCTCTATTTTTCAGCCTTTCATTGGTAGCTGGATTGATGGTGCACGTACAGAAAATACAGCGAAGGGTCTTACAGGAAACGCGCTCGAACTGGCTACCGGGCAACAGGCATTAATGAAGATGATGACCTTTCCAGCCATCTTAATTGTGCTGTTTATCATATTCTTCATATGGCAGAAAAATTCGAAGAAGACGGCTAACGAATCTGAAATGACTATGGCAGTGCACTAGTAATTACGACAGATTGAATATTTGCAAGTGAAAAGACGCAAGCCAACTTGTAAGGCACTTTAACTGCAAAAATGTAAAAAGGATATCTTCTAAGGTATCCTTTTTACATTGTAACGTGTAGCAAAGTTAGAAATGGTACGACCTATAATATTGTGAAATGAGGTGTAATATCAACGGCTTGATTTTTTCAGCAATGATAGAAGCTTTTAAAATACATTTTATGGTACCTGCATTAGTTTTCATAGCAACATCGTTGCGTCGCAATCACTTCATCCGTACAGCCAATTGCAGCTTCAGCTTTTACGGCAACTCAATCTAAAAAGGTCAATCCGTTTCAATTTGTTATTTTTATCAAAATCACAAGAGTTTACTGACCTTTTATAATTCAAAACCCTGCATCACATTTTGTAACCAAAGACAACAACAATCACATGGATGACAATTCATTTCAACACATTCTTTCTATAGATATCGGTGGTTCTCACGTAAAAGCAACAATCTTAAACCAGGCCGGAGCACTAACAATGGACTACCAACGAGTGGAGACACCGAAGCCTACTACTCCTGAAAAGTTATTGCAAACAATAGTTGGCCTTACAAAGAATTTTCCTGTTTTCGATTGTATTTCTGTTGGCTTTCCAGGTTATGTCAGGGATGGAGTTGTTATTACGGCACCAAATCTCGATACTTCACTTTGGCACAACGTAAATTTAAAACAGTTGCTGCAGGATACGTTAGGTAAACCAACCAAAGTGGTTAATGATGCAGACATGCAAGGTCTGGGTGTGGTAAATGGCAAAGGGTTTGAAATTGTGGTGACCTTAGGCACCGGCTTCGGTACTGCTTTGTTGATGGATGGCTACCTTTTGCCTCACCTAGAAATTGCCCATCATCCAATCACAAAGAATAAAGATTATGACCAGTACATAGGTGAAAAAGAAATGTTGGAAATAGGTGATAAAAAATGGAACAAAAGGGTACAGAAGGTTATTGGAATTTTGCAAACTGTATTCAATTATGACCATTTGTACATCGGTGGTGGAAATGCGAAAAAGATAGATTTTGAGCTGGATTCTAATATTACCATTGTATCAAATAAAGATGGAATAAAGGGCGGTGCAAGACTGTGGCGTATTGAAGAAACCCCAACTGTAAGACCAAATTATACTGCTATACAATAAGTAATTAAAGAGGGTATTATGCCAGAAGCAACCAGGTCAATCGAACAATTATGTATCAATACGGTTCGGGTACTAGCTGCCGACGCTGTGCAAAAAGCTAACTCCGGACATCCCGGTATGCCAATGGGAGCAGCGCCAATGGGTCATGTATTGTGGGCACATAGTATGAATTACAATCCCAAAAGTCCCAAGTGGCCTAATCGCGACCGGTTCATTTTATCGGCCGGTCATGGAAGCCTTTTACAATACAACTTTTTATACCTGACGGGATATAATCTCACTTTAGAAGATATAAAAAACTTCAGGCAATTACATAGCAAAACGCCCGGACATCCCGAGTTTGGAATAACGGATGGAATTGAAATAACAACCGGACCATTAGGGCAAGGGTTTGCTGAAGGTGTTGGTTTTGCAATAGCACAAAAACACCTCGCTGCCCGTTTTAACCGGCCGGGTTTTGAAATTTTCAATTACCACATTTACGCTATTTGTAGCGATGGCGATTTGATGGAAGGAGTTACCGCAGAAGCTGCTTCACTAGCCGGGCACCTTGAATTGGGTAATATGATTTACCTGCACGACGACAATCATATTTCAATAGAAGGCAATACCAATATCACTTTTAATGAAGACATTGCTAAACGTTTTGAAGCTTACGGCTGGCATGTACAGGTTGTAGAAGATGGCAATGATATCGATGCGATTAGAAATGCAGTACACAATGCAAAGCATGAAACAAAGCGGCCGTCACTAATTAAAGTAAGAACCCAGATAGCTTATGGCAGCCCGAATAAAGTAAACACTGCCGGTGCTCACGGTTCTCCTTTGGGGCCTGATGAGGTGAAAGAAGTAAAGAAGTTTTTAGGATTTGATCCTGAAAAGTCATTTGATGTGCCGGCAGAAGTTTTAAGTTACTACGATGAAGTAGGAAAGAGGGGCGCACCAATAGAAGAAGAGTGGAATAAGCTATATGCCGCCTACAAACAGCAATACCCCGACCTGGCAGCAGAATATGAATTGATGAGAAGCGGTAAATTACCCGAAGGATGGACTGAAAAACTGCCGGTATTTAAAGCCGGAGAAAAAATCGCTACCCGAAAAGCATCAGGAAAAACATTGAACGCGATAGCATCGAGTCTGCCTAGTTTGATTGGTGGTTCTGCAGACCTTTCTCCATCTACTGATACTTTCCTGAATGACTTCGAATCATTTACACCTCAAACACCAGCCGGTCGCAATTTTCACTTTGGTATTCGTGAACACGCCATGGGAGCGGCGCTGAATGGGATTGCATTATCAGAAGGGATGATTCCTTATGGTGCAACTTTCCTGATTTTTTCCGAATACATGCGGCCACCGATTCGATTGGCATCGATCATGAAGGTTCGATCTATTTTTATTTTTACGCATGACAGTATCGGGCTAGGTGAAGATGGAACAACGCACCAGCCGATAGAACAATTAATATCACTTCGCTCTATTCCAAACTTGCATGTGATCAGGCCAGCCGATGCAAACGAAACAGCACAAGCATGGAAGTGGGCGATACAACACAATGAAGGCCCGGTAGCATTGGTGTTATCTAGACAAAATCTTCCCGTGATTGACCAGGAAAAATATGCACCTGCTACCCAGCTTGAGAAAGGTGCCTATGTTTTGTCTGAGGCAAATGGCGAAGCGCAACTCATTTTAATTGCAACAGGTTCAGAAGTTTCACTAATCATGGAAGCGCAGGTAAAGCTGCAGGAGGAGGGAATACCTGCACGGGTTATAAGCATGCCATCGTGGGAGTTGTTTGAAAAACAAGATGATGCGTATAAGGAAAAGGTGTTTCCAAAAAACATAAGAAAGCGTTTAGCGGTTGAAGCTGGCTCAACGTTAGGATGGCATAAATATGTAACTGATGAAGGCGATATTATAGGCATGCCTACTTTTGGCGAATCAGCGCCTGCAGAAGCACTTTTTGAACTCTTTGGCTTTACTGTGGAAAATGTGGTTAAAAGAGCGAAAGCGTTGATTTCAAAATAAGATGTAGCGTAAAACCTTGAAAGTAATACTTTTACAAAATTTTCAAAAAAGCCTGCAATAAAGGCCGATCCCAGGGGAACCAACCGTACAAGTGAGTGACACAACCGGAGGTGCATTAAGAAACTAAAGTTCGTTTCAAAGGAATTTATAAAAGTGCAGAAAAAATCATAATTCAATTTATTATGAAAATAGGATTAGCAGCAGACCACGGAGGATTTCAACTGAAGCAATTCCTTTCTCCTATAATCACCAGACTTGGTCATGACGTTGTTGACTTCGGTGCCAATGAACAAAACGACCAGGATGATTATCCTGATTTTGTAATTCCTCTTGCAAAAGCAGTCGCCAATAAAGAAGTGGATCGTGGAATCGCTGTCTGCGGTAGCGGGGTTGGAGCATCGATAGCTGCTAACAAAGTGAAAGACGTACGTGCGGCTTTGGTGCATGACCATTTTTCTGCGCACCAGGGAGTTGAGGATGACGATATGAACCTGCTCTGTTTAGGTGGTAGGGTAGTAGGGAACAACATAGCACAGGAAATTATAGAAACATTTTTACAGGCTGAATTTACCCGCGCAGAACGACACGAGCGGAGGTTGAGGAAAGTAAAGCAACTGGAAGAAAGCCGCTAGCTATTAGCTACTAGCTTTTACCCTCAAATTGCAGGCTATCAAACTGTTTTAATAGCTAACAGCTAGAGGCTAACAGCTAGCAGCTTCTTAAACAACAAAAAATATATGATTATGGAAACAAATAGAGTAAAAAAAATTCATGACTTTGACCAGAGTATCTGGCTTGACTTTATAGACAGGAAGATCATGGACAGCGGCGAGCTGGACAAATTGATCAATGAAGATGGCGTTAGAGGAATTACTTCTAACCCGGCCATTTTTGAAAAGGCAATTAGCAGCAGTTCTGATTATGATGAGGATATTAAAACTTTATCAAAGGAAAAACAGAATAATGAAGAACTGTTTTATGCAATGGCTATAAAAGACATTCAACGGGCAGCAGATATGATGTTGCCGGTATATAATGAAGAAGTGCAGGGTGCTGATGGATATGTAAGTCTTGAAGTGTCTCCACTGTTGGCAAAAGATACTGAAGGTACAGTGAGACAGGCAAGAGAACTGTGGAAATTGGTGGATCGCAAAAATGTGATGATCAAAATTCCTGGAACAGCCGAAGGTCTTGCAGCAATCAGAACATGTATTAGTGACGGGATCAATATAAATGTAACCTTACTTTTTGGGCTTCCAAGATATGAAGAAGTGACTGAGGCTTACCTCTCAGGATTGGAAGAGCGTGTTGCCAGAAATGAACCAATCGATCAGATTGCTTCTGTCGCAAGTTTCTTTTTGAGCCGTATAGATGTTATGGTAGATCCCATGTTGGAAGCAAAAGGCTTATCACATTTGAAAGGTGAGGTAGCTATTGCATCGGCAAAAAAAGCATACGAAATCTACAAACGGGTATTTAGCAGCGAAAGGTTTAAAAAGCTGGAAGAGAAAGGTGCAAAGCCGCAGCGGTTGTTATGGGCAAGCACAGGCAGCAAAGACCCTGCTTTCAGCGATGTAAAATATGTAGAGGCTTTGATAGGACCTAATACAGTTAATACTATTCCGATGGAAACATTGGAAGCTTTTCGCGATCACGGCGAAGCAAAAGATGTTTTAGAATCTGGTTTAGAAAACGCCACTAACGTTCTGAATGAATTAAAAAGAGTGGGCATTAACCTGGATGAGATCACCCAAAAATTGGAAGATGAAGGGGTAGAAAAATTCAACAAGCCATACAACAAATTAATGGAAGCAATTGAAACTCAAAGAAAGCAGTTGAGCTAGTTTTTTGTTAAGCCGGTCGTTGGTCGGGGAACCAACAAGGGCCATATCATGCGGATCAACCGCAGGAGCCTGGTTCGGCTGTTGGTCGCCTGACCAACTGCTACCAACAAAACCGGTGATATTTTTAATATAAGAAATTTCAAAAGTTATTATGGACAGTGTACAAGAAAACCAGTTAACATTTGGTATGATTGGCCTCGGAACAATGGGGCGCAATCTATTATTAAACATGGCTGAGCACGGCTTTGCTGTTGCAGGTTACGATAAAGATCCAGAAAAGGTTAGGCTATTGGGCGAAGAGGGAAAAGGTTCTCCGGTGAAAGGATTTGAAACACTGGAAGCATTTATTCAAAGTCTGAAAAGCCCTAAAGTTGTGATGATGTTGGTACCGGCAGGAAAAATTGTCGACAGCGTTATCGCAGATGTGAAGCCATTGCTTTCACAAGGTGATATTATAATAGATGGAGGTAATTCTCATTTCACAGATACCATTCTTCGTGATACTGAACTGGCAAAAGAAGGCCTTCATTTTTTCGGAATGGGAATCTCTGGTGGTGAAGAAGGTGCGAGAAAAGGCCCAAGTATGATGCCGGGTGGAGACAAAGCCGCTTATGAGTTTGTAAAGCCTGTGCTTGATACAATAGCTGCACAAGTCGATGGTGCTCCGTGCGTCACTTACATCGGTCCCGGAGCTTCAGGTCATTTCGTAAAGATGGTGCACAACGGTATTGAGTATGGCATCATGCAATTGATTGCAGAGACGTATGAGCTGCTCTCCAAAGGAGTTCAATTACCGGAAAACGAAATTTACGACCTCTTTAAAAAATGGAACGAAGGCCGTCTGCAGTCATTCCTTATAGAGATTACACGTGATATTTTTTCTTTCAAAGAGCCCGGTACTGATCATTTGTTGTTACACGATATTAAAGACCAGGCAAGGGCCAAAGGAACTGGTAAGTGGACCTCGCAGGTAGCATACGATTTAGAAACACCCATAACAGCAATAGACAGCGCGGTGTCGATGCGTGACCTGTCGAAGTATAAACCCTTACGTACTCAGGCAGCTTCTATCTACGGAACTACTTTACCCAGGTTAAACATTATAAACAAAGAGGATTTTCTTACTAACCTTGAGCAGGCTTTTTACTTTAGTATGATCGTTACTTATTCGCAGGGAATGCATCTGCTGTACCAGGCCTCAAAAGCATACAATTATGATTTGAGACTACAGGAAATCGCAAAGATCTGGAGGGGCGGTTGTATAATTCGTTCACGTTTTCTCAATGATATTTTCAATGCATATCAAAGCAACCAGGATCTGCAACATTTGCTTCTAGATGAGCAGATTGCTGCCCAGGTTGTTGAAACGCTTCAGGCAACAAGAATTGTTGTCGCAGGTGCGATTACAAGTGGTCTTGCCATTCCGGCTTATGCTGCTTCGCTCAGTTACTTTGATGCATTTAGAAGTGAGCGGATGCCTTCGAATTTAATCCAGGCGCAACGAGATTATTTCGGCGCTCATACTTACGAGTTAATTGGAAAAGAGGGGTTCTTTCATAGTCATTGGTCTGGTGATCCTGTTACCGCTTTAAGCACTGGTGAGCCAGTAAATAAACCTACGGCGCCAAAGCCGTAACGCACTGTTATACTTTCGTTGCGTCGCACTCTTGTACTGCAACAATCACTGCATCGAACCCGGCAACATAAAAATTGTTGGTACATGTATACAGAGCCAGACGTGTAGTAAAAACCGGAAGTCGATAATTATTGGCCGATTTACTAATCCGGGGTGATTGCAACGAAGTATTTGGTATTATTAATTGAAAAAATGAAATTTTAAAATGAGTATTGATAGCAAAAACAAACCGACGATTTTTATCATCTTTGGTGGAACCGGTGACTTAAATGCGCGTAAACTTGCTCCGGCTTTATACAACCTCTATTTAGATAACTGGCTACCTCAAAACTTCTCCATTATTGCAACTGGGCGCAGTAAGTTTACAGAAGAAGATTATAGAAATACTATTCTGGATGATATCAATCATTTTTCACGTACGGGCCAGGCTGATCCTGATAAATGGCAGGAATTTGCAAAACACATCTATTACCAGGTATCTGACCTAAATAAGATAGAAACTTACCAGGAGTTCGGTCAAAGAATAAAGACTCACCAGGACGAATGGCAAACTCCTGCTACTATTATTTTCTACCTTGCCGTTGCTCCTAATTTCTTCAAGGTAATTGCAGAAAGTATTGCGGCTTGCAAATTGGCAGAGGATGCTGAAAATACACGAATAGTTATAGAAAAGCCTTTTGGTAACGATCTTGAATCTGCAACCGCATTAAATAAACTACTTGCAGGCCTTTTTGATGAAAAACAGATTTATCGCATCGATCATTACCTGGGTAAAGAAACTGTTCAAAACATACTTGCCTTCAGGTTTGCGAATTCTCTCTTCGAACCGATATGGAACCGGAACTATATTGACTATGTTCAAATTTCTGTAACCGAACAATTAGGGGTGGAAGACCGCGGAGATTATTATGATGCCTCAGGGGCACTTCGCGACATGGTTCAGAATCACATTTTACAATTGTTATGTTTGATAGCAATGGAACCGCCTGTAACCTTTGTAGGCGAAGAAGTGCGTAATCGTAAGGTGGACGTGCTGCGTGCGATGCGTCCGTTTACCTCAGAAGACGTAAGAAAAAATGCGGCGCGAGGTCAATATGGCGAAGGATGGATTGAAGGAAAACAAGTTCCTGCCTATAGAAAGGAAAACAAAGTACATCCTCAGTCAAACACAGAAACATTTGCTGCAATTAAGTTCTTTATTGACAACTGGAGATGGCAAAATGTGCCGTTTTATGTAAGAACCGGTAAAAGGATGCACGAATCTGCATCCGTGATAACGATACAATTCAAGGATGTTCCTCACCTCATCTTTCCCGGCGAAGCAACCGATAACTGGCAGCAAAACCGTCTAATCATCAGCATTCAGCCCGAGATGAGTATCCGGTTACAGGTGCAGGCAAAACGGCCGGGCCTTGATATGGTTTTAAACACGGTAGATATGGTATTTGATTATGAAAGCGCATATACCAGTTATACTCCTGAAGCATATGAGACCTTATTGCTCGATACAATTGTTGGGGATCAAACGTTGTTTATGCGTGGCGACCAGGTAGAAGCTGCATGGAGCCTGATCATGCCAATTCTGACTGCATGGCAAAGTAAGAAAAGCGTCAACTTCCCTAATTACTCCTCAGACTCTTGGGGACCTGAAATTGCGGAAGCGCTCATTGCCCGTGATGGCTTTCATTGGGTTACACTTCCTCAGAAAGATAAAAAGAAATAGGATGCTACACATTTCAAAAACAACAAAAGAGGTATTAAACGCAGCGGCAGAATATTTTGTAAAGACGGCAGATGAGGCGATTGCAAAACAGGGAAGGTTTACTGTCGCACTTTCAGGCGGCAGTTCTCCAAAAGGATTATTTGAATTGCTGGCTTCTGAATATCATTCTAAGGTAGACTGGACCAAAGTCTTTTTCTTCTTTGGCGACGAGCGTTATGTTCCCGCCGACCATCCTGACAGCAATGCTCTGATGGCTAAGAAAGCGTTGTTTGATTCTCTGAAAATTTCGCCAAATCAAATTTTTGCCATAGATACTTCGCTACAACCTAAAGAAACAGCAGAAGCATATCAAAAAGAAATTGAAAAGCATTTTGCTCCGGGTTTACCCACCTTTGATTTAATCTTGCTGGGGCTTGGAGACGATGCACATACTGCTTCATTGTTCCCTCACACCGAGGTTGTAAATGCAACAGAGATTGGTGTGAAAGAAATTTTCGTACCTGACAAAAACGTTTATCGTATCACCTTTACAGCTCCGCTTATTAACCTCGCGTATCATATTGCTTTCCTTGTTTTCGGAAGTTCTAAAGCAGAAGCTGTTCGCCATGTGTTAAAAGGCGACAAAGAGTATAACAGCTATCCTGCACAATTAATTCAACCATCAAATGGAGATGTAGCGTGGTTTATGGATGAAGAGGCAGCTTTGAAAATTAATAGTAATTAGCGTTACTTGCCACCCGGTAAAATGAATTCCAATGTAGTCACAGATAAGATGCTAATTCAATTCGTCCCGACAATTTGCTTACTTACCGGGGATCTACGGAAATTCTGCTATCATAAAGGGAACTTATATACTTTTGCCACCTTTCAAATGATATAAATGATGACTAATATTTCTCCTAATCTTGCTATTGGAATTGATATAGGTGGCACTAATTCCGAGTATGGCATTGTCAATCACCGCGGAGAAATTTTAATTAAAGGCAAAATAAGAACCGACACTTACAATACCGTTGAACCATACATCAACGAGTTATATGAGAACCTGATGCCTATTATTGATGATTACAGGAAAGTAGGTAATGTTTTAGGTATTGGCGTTGGTGCTCCAAATGCTAATTATTATAAAGGGATCATTGAATACGCCCCAAACCTCCGCTGGAATGGTGTTGTTCCGTTGGCTCAATTAATTACTCAAAAGTTTGGTCTGCCATGTACTTTAACCAATGATGCAAATGCTGCTGCTTTAGGTGAAATGATTTATGGAGCTGCCAAAGGGTTTCGCGATTTTATTATGGTTACTTTAGGTACAGGTATGGGAAGTGCATTGGTTTGCAACCGGCAGCTTGTTTACGGCCAGGATGGTTATGCCGGCGAACTAGGTCATACAACAATTATACGTGGTGGAAGAAAACATTGGAAAACAGACATACTTGGTTCACTTGAATCTTACGTGTCTGCAACCGGTGTTATGCTTACTGCAAAAGAGATGTTGCAGCAAAGCAATGAATACAGTTCGCTGCGCGAATATGATGATAAGCTAATCAACTCTCGCCTGGTGTATGAATGTGCAATGAAAGGTGATAAAATAGCGAAGGAAGTTTACCGTTTTACAGGTCAGATACTTGGTGAAGCATTGGCAAATTTCGTAATGGTGACATCGCCTGAAGCGATTGTATTATTTGGTGGTGTTATAAAAGCAGGAGAATTGTTTTTAGCACCGGCACGCGAACACATGGAAAAGAATCTTTTGCCACTGTATAAGAATAAAGTAAAGATTATTTTAAGTGAACTAAACGAAGCAGATGCAGCTATATTAGGTGCCAGCACTTTAGTCTGGGAATTGCCTTATGTTACAAACGTGTAAACCTAAACTATATCAGTTGCATCTAAAAAATTGCAATAAAAAAGTCACTAATCGTTAGTGACTTTTTTATTGCAATTTGAATGGGTCTTATAATTAATCTTTCGTTTTTATTTTAATCTTATTATCCTTCACCTTTATAGTTGTAGTGTCGGTCTTTTGTTTAAACTTATCGCCTTTAATTTTTGTTTTTGAATCTCCTGTTGGCGTTGCGGCGTTTGAAGAAGTTGTATTTGTGTCGGTGCTAATCGTATTGCTGCTATTGCCGGGAGTAACTGTTATTCTTGTCTCATCAACAGAGTAGTCACCGCTTGAACTTCTTACCAAAGCTAGATTTACAAGGCGTCCGCTACGGTCAAACGTATCCCTGGTGGCAGGGTTTACATAGTACGTCACAGGTTCATTTGTTGATTCATCAACGATATATCTTGTAACTGTATCAACCCTTAGCTTCACAGATTTACCCGTTTTTAAATCTACGTATGAAGCTGACGGATCAAGGTTGACGTTAATGTTTGTTGAAGCAGGCATGGCGTCAGTAGCGGCTTGTGTAGAGCCGGTTGTAACTGTTGTGCTATCCGTTGACGTTGTAGTACTTCCATCTCCACAGGCAGTTATACATAGAAGAAAAAAGATAGATGCCGGGCCAAAAAGTTTCATTTTCATAAAATTTAATTTTAGACAATTAACGCTAAAAAAATTGTTCCAGCTACTTATAATCAACGGGTTAATAATAAAAATTTTAGCTATAGGAAGTGACTAAACACACAGATCTTCTATCAGTTCGATCGCCTAATTTTATCCGGCCTATTTTTTATTTTTTGTTATTTG
>JAOQAJ010000352.1 GCA_025963675.1 Segetibacter sp. | reverse complement strand
TATAGCCCGCATTGGCATAAGCATTCGCAAAAGAGTCAAGTGGCGCGTCAAGTCCATGCTTTTCAAATACATCTACAAACGTCAGGTCCATGTACAGGTCATCATATAATCCAGGGTTTTCCAACATTGTCTTTTTAAGATAACCGTCGTACCATAACAATGGCTGGTAGTCGCCTATAAAAGTTCCCTGGAACCGGAACTCATAAGGACCACCAAAAGTCACTCCGATCGTCTGTCCAGCCCACCCGCCTTTTATCTTATCCTGCAATTGCTGTTTTGTAAATGTTACCTGTTGAGCGGTTAGGCAACCAGACATTACAAGCAGGAAAATAACGGTAAATAATTTTTTCATGTTTTAATTGAGGAGTATTTAGAGGGTTTTTGATTAGAGGAATTTTAAGTGATTTTTTTAATGTTCAATGAGCAATACTCAATGCTCAATATCCAACAAGTAGCGTGAATTTTCAGCATTGAACGTTGAGCACTAAACATTGAACATTGAACTTCATAGCACCTGAGCAACATCGCTAACTGTTTTGCTCAAAAATACGGAAACCTCTTGCCTGGTAGGTGCTGAAGCCTGCGCTCCTAATTTTGTAACAGATAATGCCGCCGCATGGCAAGCAAAAGATGTTGCATCTCTTAAAGATTGGCTCTCTGATAATGCTACTGCAAGTGCTCCGTTAAAAACATCTCCGGCTGCGGTTGTATCTACAGCGGCTACTGCCGGCGCTTTCACTAATTCACACGTGTCTTCTGTACAAATAAAAGCACCTTTGGCTCCTAACGTAATAATCACCGTTTGCACACCTTTTGCCCTTAGGTTTTCTGCAGCTTCTTTTGCAGATGAGAGGTCAGTTATAACGATCCCGGTAAGCATTTCTGCTTCTTTTTCATTTGGTGTAAGTATAGAAATTTTGCTTAACAATGAAGCAGGCAATTCACACGCAGGTGCCGGATTTAAAATGATAGGAACATTTGCCGATTTTGCCATATCTGCAACAAATTCTACCGTTTCGATTGGTATCTCTAATTGCATCATTACAAGTGTTGCGTTGGTTATAGCGCCCCGTGCATTTCTTACATCATCAGCACTTAATGTTGCGTTGGCACCTGAAGCAACTACAATCGTATTCTCTCCTTTTTTATCAAGTGTAATTAGTGCAACACCTGAAGGATTTACAGGATCAACAAGCATCAGTTCTGTATTCATACCCTCATCTTTAAACAGTTGAACAGATTGCTTTCCAAAAATGTCGTTTCCTGTTTTAGCAATAAAGGTTACGTTTCCTCCTAACCGCTGAGCGGCAACTGCCTGGTTTGCACCTTTACCTCCGGGGTTCATAAAAAAGTCTCCACCTAAAATAGTTTCTCCGGGGGCAGGAAGATGATTGGAAATAATAACCATGTCGGTATTGGTACTTCCGACAACAACAAGGGATGGCTTCATGATAGATCGTTAGTAAAAGAAATTATTTCTAATAATAATAAAATATTCGCAAACAGCAATCATTATACTAAACACTGCTTCAATACTTTGCACCAAGGTGCTTTAAATTTTTACTTTGGCACCGGGCAATTGTATCTACTCGAATCATCGTTGCGTCGCACTCTTGTACTTTTATTTCTTACTGCAGCAACTTACATTCTAATATCTAAAGCGAAATAAGTCAGCATCGCCGTAGCAAGATTGAGCTAACGACAATTAAAA
Organism: Segetibacter sp.; assembly: GCA_025963675.1. Classification (GTDB taxonomy): domain Bacteria; phylum Bacteroidota; class Bacteroidia; order Chitinophagales; family Chitinophagaceae; genus Segetibacter. The sequence continues at coordinate 14,926 of JAOQAJ010000352.1, read as the reverse complement.
TAAACAGGCATTAAAGTTCAAATTTGTCAGCTGCCTGTTGGTCTTACATTTTCAATTACGGGCATGAGTGTTTGTAGCCAATATATCTTTATAAACTTTAGCATGGCTACAACAACATAAGCACTGGGACCAAATTGAAAATTTAAACAATAACTATCGTGACAATACGAAGAGCGACCGAAAAAGACTTTCCTGCTTTATTATCACTAATAAACGAATTTGCTGTTTTTCAAAAAACACCAGAAAAAGTAAGTATAACATTAGAACAGATGAAAGTGGATCAAGATCATTTTCAATGTTTCGTAGCTGAAGCAGACAGTAAAGAAATCGTTGGGTTCGCTTCTTTCTTTTTTGCCTATTATTCATGGTCAGGCAAAGCCCTATATCTCGATGATCTCTATGTAACAGAAGCTTTCAGAAACCAGGGATTAGGGAGACGTTTATTAGAAACAATAATAAATCTTGCAAAAGAAAGCAATTGCAAAAAGGTACGCTGGCAGGTTTCAAAATGGAATTCAAACGCTATCAGCTTTTATAAAAAACTCGGCGCCGCGATAGAAGAAATTGAAATCAATTGTGACTATTATCTTGATTCAAACTGAACAAAAAACCGGTATGTAAGCTTGTGTAAATGGTGCAATGCTCAGTAATTTTTCTTAAAGCTTTTTATTGCATTTTTGTCTTTTTGTCTTAAAAATCCTTTTTATAAATGTCTGCTTTAAAAGAAAAGGGATGTTGAAATCCGGCTTATAGCTTTTTCAACATCCCTTCATTTTATAACAAAAAAAACCTAATTCAATTATTCAATAATTAGCTTAAAAAGCTATCACTTTCTCTGTAGGCTGCAATCAGGCGAGCTTCACCTTCTTTTCCCGGCTGAGAGTTTCCATGCTCCATTCCCAGAATACCTTTATATCCCTTTTGATGAATGTGCTTGAAAATATTTTTATAATTTATCTCCCCTGTAGTTGGTTCTTTACGACCGGGATTGTCACCAATCTGCAGGTAACCAATTTCGTTCCATGCCTTATCCATATTGGTTATAATATTGCCTTCATTCTTTTGCATGTGGTACATATCAAACAATATTTTGCACGACGGGCTGCCAACACCTTTGCAAATCATGTAGGTCTGATCAGAGAATCTTAAGAAGAGGTTTGGGGTATCACTTAAAGGCTCCAGCACCATAACAATATTTTCCTTTTCAAGAATATCGGCACCTCTCTTTAAAGCCTCAATTACGTTGCCCGTTTGTATACCTATTGTCAGGTTTCTCTCAAAATCACCTGGTACAACTGTAGTAAGTTTACCATTACATCTTTTCGCAGTTTCTATTGCATCACGGCACCCTTTTAAAAATATTTCTACAAATTCAGGCTTGCCTGCTGCAAGTGTGTTTGCACCATTGCCACCTTTATTTAACACAAATACACCCATCTGCATGCCGAGCTTTGCTAAAGTATCTCCAATTTTCTTTTGCATTTCAGGTGTACGGCCCATCATTCCATTATCTTCAATTGAACGGAAACCCATGTCATAACCATATTTTATCTGGTCAATAAAATCATTGCCGGCAGTGCTTCTAAACATGCCATCATGAAAGCCATAGTTAAGGTTGAAGGGTTTGTCCGCAACTGTATTGCTGTTGTAGTTATCTGTTTTTTTACCTGCAAAAACATTTGCTGCTGTAAATACTGAAGCTCCGGCAGTCAAAAGAGATTGGCCAAGAAATCGTCGACGTTGCATATGAATTTTAGTTTAAGGAAATAAATTTAGTTTTAAACCCTAAAGAAAAACATATTGAAGCAGTTTTTATTTTTATTGATATTATTAACTCACCTTAATTACACAAACGTTTTCGGGCAAGAAAAGAAATATTCTTTTACAAGAGAAAAAATGGCTTCGCCCTTTACTATTATTTTCTATGATACTGATTCCATTCGTGCTAACCTTGTGGCTAATGAATGTTTTACTCTCGCAGATTCCTTTATAAATATTTATAGTGACTACATCGAAAAGAGTGAATTAAATCAACTAAGCCGAACTTCCGGATCAGGAAAGTTTGTACCTGTTTCTCCAGCCGTATTTGATATTATACAAGAGTCTGAAAAAGCCTACAAATTAACCAAAGGAGCTTTTGACATAACAATGGGTCCGGTTATAAGATTGTGGCGGAAGGCAAGAAAAGAAAAGCAATTTCCTGATGCTTCCTCAATAGCGGCAAAAATGAAAAGTGTGGGTTTTGATAAAGTAAAAATAGACAGGTTAAACAAATCAATACAACTTACCGCACGAGACATGCAACTTGATCTTGGTGGAATCGCACAAGGCTACATTGCTCAAAAAGTACTTGAAAGATTATTTAGTAAAAACATCAAAAAGGCTTTAATAAATGTCAGCGGCGACATTGCAATAGGTGATGCACCTCCACAAAAAAAAGGATGGACTATTGGAATAAATTTACCTGAAAGTGAACAACTTCAAAAGAACAGATTGCTCCTCAGTAATCGTTCAGTTTCCACTTCAGGCGACATGTACCAGTTCATCGAACACGAAGGAAAAAAATTTTCACATATCGTTGATCCAAAAACTGGTTATGGTATCACGAGCCAGAAAAACGTAACCGTAATTGCGAACAATGCGACGACTGCTGATTGGTTAGCAACAGCTTGCAGCATCATGCCGGTAAAAAAAGCAAAACGTTTAGCCAAAAAATTACATGCTGCAGTACTGATTGCAGAAATGAAAAATGGTTCGATTGTTCAATCAAGCACAAAAAAGTTTAGTTATTTTTATTATTTAAATACCGGAAATGATTAATTTTCATGCTCATTAGGATTTAAACTTTTTTTGAGTGAATAAGATTGCTTTAGTCGTTTTCATCGTTTGTTCCGGTTTTTTTGCCTCAGCCCAAAGCACCAACCCTGATTTTAAAGTTTACGAACAAACAATTCCCGGCTCATCATTAAAAACCAATATGGTTCCTATTCCTGCCGGCAGTTTTTTAATGGGAAGCAGTAATAGCGAAGCAGGTCGTGACGTTGACGAAGGACCTCAAAAGAAAGTAAATATCTCAGCCTTTTGGATGGGAGCGACTGAAGTAACAAGAGATCAATTTGATGTTTTTTATAAAGATGAAACGCTGAGCCAGAATGACGACGTCGATGCAGTAACAAGACCGAGCCAGCAATACATAGATTTAACCTGGGGTATGGGCAAAGAAGGTGGTTACCCATTCAACAGCATGTCACAGTTTGCCGCTCTTATGTATTGCAAGTGGTTATATACCAAGACAGGCATTTTTTACAGGCTACCTACAGAAGCAGAATGGGAATATGCATGTAAGGCTGGTACAACCACAACATATTTTTTTGGCAACGACGCTAACAACCTTCCTGAATACGGCTGGTTTGAAAAAAACAGTGAAGGAAAATATCACAAGGCGGGAGAAAAGAAACCTAACCCATGGGGATTGTATGATATAGTAGGAAATGTATCAGAGTGGACACTTGACCATTACGATGAAAAATCATTACAAAAATTAGCAGACAACACAACAGATCCTGTTAACCATAATGCGGAGATGTATCCAAAAGTGGTTAAAGGTGGCGGATATGATAGCAATGCAAAGTTATTAAGAAGTGCAGCCAGGATTAAGTCAGACCCTGAATGGAACAAAAGAGACCCGCAAATACCGCAAAGCAAATGGTGGTTTACTGATGCGCCTTCTGTTGGCTTTAGACTCGTTAGACCAGTAAAACAACCAACATCAAAAGAAGCGGAGGACTTTTTTAAATTGTATCTTGGTATCTAAATTTTCATATACATAAATCACTTCAAATGACTAACGATTACCTAAAGAAGTTTGCCAATAGCCGTAGAGAATTCGTGCGCCAAACATCTTTACTTGCCGGGGGACTTATTGCCGCTCCCTTATTTTCAAAAGCAAACTATTTTTCAGGTGCTGACGATGCCATCAAAATTGTTTTAATCGGTTGCGGCGGGCGAGGTACAGGTGCAGCAATGCAGGCTTTGTCAACCGTTCAAAACGTAAAACTGGTTGCAATGGCAGACGCTTTTCAGGACAATGTAGAAAAGTGTTATGCAACACTCACCAGGGAAAGTACTTCAACTTCGTCAAGAGCTCCTAAAAGTGTAAAAAGCAAGGTGGATGTTCCCGCTGACAGAAGATTTTTTGGTTTTGATGGATACATGAAAGCTATTCCCCTGGCTGATGTCGTAATTCTTGCTACCCCTCCGGGATTTCGCCCCATACATTTCGAAGAAGCCATAAAGCAAGGTAAACACGTGTTTATGGAAAAGCCGGTAGCTACAGACCCTGCCGGAATTCAAAAAGTGTTGGCAACCGCAGCAATTGCAAAACAAAAAAAATTAAATGTTGTAGTCGGTCTTCAGCGCCATTACCAAAATTCTTATAAAGAGTTATTCAGCCGCAAAGACATGATCGGCGATATTACATCGGCGCAGGCATGGTGGAATAACGACGGCGTATGGGTTCGTCCCCGTAAAGCGGGTCAAACGGAAATGGAATACCAGATGCGTAACTGGTACTATTTCAACTGGCTTTGTGGTGATCATATTAACGAGCAACACATACACAATATCGATGTCATCAACTGGTTTAAAGGTGGCTATCCCGTAAGCGCACAAGGTATGGGTGGACGTCAGGTTAGAAAAGGAAAAGACCACGGAGAAATCTTCGATCATCACTATGTAGAATTTACATACGCTGATGGCTCTGTATTAAACAGTCAGTGCCGTCACATTCCTGGTACCATGAGTAAAGTCGATGAGTTACTGGTAGGTACAAAAGGCAAAATACAATGCGGCGCTGCTAACATTGTAGACAATAAAGGAAAGGTTTTATATCAATTTGACAAGAAGACTGAAAACCAGCCTTACCAGACTGAACACGATGAGTTATTTGCAGCTATAGCAAAAGGCCAATACAAATTTGCTGATGCTGAAAACGGCGCAAAAAGTACAATGACTTCTATCTTAGGTCGTATGGCAACCTATAGCGGCCAGGTTGTTCAATGGGATAAAGCAATTAATTCAGGGCTCGATATTCATCCAAAAGTTTACGCATGGGATGCATTGCCTCCTATCGTTCCAAATGAAGATGGTTATTATACCGTTGCTATTCCAGGTAAAACTACCTATGCATAAGTTGTAGATTTCATTACTAAGAATATAATGTAAAAAGGTGAAGCCGTTGGTTTCACCTTTTTTACATTATAAAATCCTTATTCGCTAAAATCTATTATTCGCTTGTGTAGTAATGTTACTTTTTAGCCAGGCAACTGTTTTCATATCAGGCTCTCTTGCGTCGCACTCTTGTACCGTAAATCATTTTGGAGCAGTTACACTCAATAATCGTTTAGTTTAGGAATAACAAGAAGCATTGAAACACTTCGTACAAGAAGTTCTTTTCTTAAATCGGAGGATCAAGATGTACCGGCGGCATCATTAATTCTTCCACGTTTACCGGCTCTATGTCCAGTCTTTCACACCAACCTAAAAAGCTATCATAAATACCGTTTAGTGTTGCTTTTTGCTCTTGAGTCAATTCAAGTGCATGAGCCCTGCTGATGGTTCGAATAGGTAAACCGCGCTTACGAAGGAAGTACTTAGCACTTAAAGGATAAGCCTGGTGGATCAAAGGATCAACCTTCGAAATTTCCGATTGCAACCATTCAACCTCTTGCTTTTTCTGCGGGTTGTTAGCGTTGTTACACAGCCACACTAAAATCTCCGGATAAAAGTTTCCGGCAATCGCCGACATACCCTTCGCGCCCATCCTTATCGAGTGAATAGCATTCGGTGTATGTGCATCATAAAACTCAAACCTGCTGTTGTGGTGCGGTATCACTGCTAATTTTGCTTTTACATTTTCCAATTCTATTGAGGTATCCTTGTGATATACAAAACGATCTGTTTCTAATAGTTTTCGGAACACTTCAGCGGAAAGAATGCGTTTGTAAGGAGCAGGGCATTCATATAAGCCAAGGGGAATATTTCCTGTCAGCTTAAGCATTTTTGAAAAATTAGCAAGTAAAACATCCTCATTGTCCTCGATGTTGGCGTAATGCCCGGTGATTAATATGACCGCATTAACCCCGGTGTTATAAATGCGTTTTGTAAAGTCTGCTTTATCTTCAATAGTCAATCCAAAAGAACCTGTTGCTACTACAGGCACACGTCCCTTTACATATCTTACAATGTGTTCTGTTAGTTCGAGTCTTTCATCTTCAGTAATGCTATACATTTCACTGCTGAGACAATTAGCGAAAAATCCTTTAACTCCTGCAGCCAGGTAAAAATCAATCAACCTCGAAACTGCATCAAAATCAACTTTGGCTTTAAGGTTAAACGGAGTGATCATCACCGGTACAAACTTCTTTTCTATGTTACTCATACAATTATTTTTGTTTTTGTGATGCTCATTGCAAATTGATTTAGGCAATAGAAAATCCTTTTAGCAATTTATGAATACCGAACGAAAAAAAGGCGAAACGAGCAGTTCATTTTTTGCTACTTTCTATACAACCCGTAGTATAAAGCCTCATAGGCATTCAGTTCAAAAATCATCCGTGACAGTTTCAACGGCATGTTCTTTCGGCAGGGTTAATCTTACCCTTCTTTGCCGCGCTGTCAATAATAATCCTGCTAGAAAAATAGTAAGCGTACCAACCACAATTACCATGTTCTTATGTAAGGGATTTCTTAGAAACTCGTATTTCGCCGGTATGTATGATGAGAATGTCATCCATAAAATAACGATTATACCAATCAGCGTTGCTGTAAATGCTTCTGCACTTTTTGTGCGCCTGCTGATTATTCCAAGTAAAAATAATCCCAGCATTCCGCCGGCAAAAATGCCTGATAACTCCCACCAGATGTCAAGCAAACTTTTTACCCCAATCATCGCTATCCCTGTTATCAATCCTAATAGTCCAAATACAATTGTGGCTGCATGTAGCGTAAACAGTTTGCTTTTCTCGGAAAGATTAGGCTTGAAATACCTTTTATAAATATCCATGGTAAAGACTGTTGCTGAGGCATTCATACCCGAACTGATCGTGCTCATGGCCGCAGAAAGGATCGCAGATACAATTAATCCAACCAGCCCGGTTGGTATCTTGGTAACCATAAAATGTGGCATCACCTTGTCGCCATAATCAGCAGGTGTAAGTGTGGCAGCAAACGCAGAAATTTCGTTAGGCGATGCAAGTTTTCCAAGCCGCTCACCTGCCACCTGCTGCTTTACAGTTTCGATTAATTCAGGATGAATTTGATAATAGGCAAAAAGGCTTGAGCCAATTATAAAGAACAACAATGAAGCAGGTACATACAAAGCAACACACAACCAAACTGATCTCGATGCCTGCTTCTGAGACTTGGCAGTATGATATCGTTGTATGTAATTCTGGTCCATCCCGAAATTATTCAGGTTAATAAAAAAGCCATAAAAAAGCACCACCCAAAAGGTTGATTCAGTTAGATCCGCAGACAGACTTCCTAAACTAAATTTTTGATTAGTTACCCCTATGTCGATTATTCCGCGAATACCTGATGGGGTTTCTACTACGATTAAATATAGAATTAGCAGTGCACCTAATGTTTTAATAATTCCCTGAACGACTTCTGTCCAGATGACTGCCTCCATTCCACCTAACACTGTGTAGAGAATAATACAGATACCCATCACAATCATAATTGCCGACATGGGATAGCCAATTAAAGCTTGCAAGCTTAATGCAATTCCAAAGAAGATGGAGCCCATTCTCGCTAATTGGGTAAGAAGAAAACAAATGACAGTATAAGTGCGTGCCCACGGACCAAAGCGATTTTCAAGATGAGTATAAGCAGAAATTTCGCCGGTACTGCGATAAAACGGAACGAAGTATTTAGAAGCGATCCATGCAGCAAATGGCATTGAAATACTAAAAACAAAAGCATTCCAGTTACTGCCAAAAGCTTTGCCGGGAACACCTAAAAATGTATTGCTGCTAAGGAATGTTGCATAAATAGATAAGCCAATTGCCCAGCCGGGAATAGTTCCTGATGCCTTAGTGAATTGTTCCGAATTTCTATTTTTCCTTGAAAAATAAAAACCCACCAAAACCATTGACAACAGGTAAATAAAGATAATCGCGAGATCAAAAACCGGAAGATTCTTCATTAGCTACATTAGGTAATCAATTAGAACATTTTTTCAAGGATCATGATTATCAAATTCCTGAAACTCAAAACTCAAAACCAAAAACTTTTAACTCAAAACTCCCAACTTCTTAATACGGCCACCATCCATTTTTTATTTCCTTACCCTCTAATTTCGATGGATCTATTTTTACGTATTTTACTTTTTGTCTTCTCCAGGTGTATACAACATGAACCATTCCATCTGTTGACTGAATAACCGAAGGATAAGAATATTCGCTGATAGGAGAATTTTCTAAAACAACACTTGCAAACCAGTTGCTACCGTCTTTGGTGTAAGCCACATTTAAAGGAGTCCGCGGTCCCCATGCCTTGTTGTTGGCTCCTAAAATATGATTGTATACCAACAGGTGCCGTCCATCCTTAAGTGTTACTCCATCAAGTCCCGCATTGTTATTTGGCAAGGAAGTTTTAACAAGTGGAGACCATGTGTCTCCTTTATCAGTAGACCATGACTCTACGATTGCCCGATTTTCGCTTCGTGCAAGCATTTGCAGTTTTCCATCAGCATAGTGAAAAATAGTTGGCTGAATAGCTCCTATCTCTTTACCATCGTTAATGGGACCTACCATTTTCCATGTTTTACCAATATCATCTGATATTTCAAAATGCACGCGCCAACCTTTCTCTTCCTTACTGGAAGGAGCGATTAGTCTTTGGCCAGATACTAACACTGGTTTATTTTTTACGGGCCCAATAAAACCCTCGGGTAAAGCTTTAGCTTCTGACCAGCTAATGCCGTTGTCTTTGGATGTCTTCATCCAGCCTTTCCAGTTTGAGGGACTAGGGCCCACTTTATAAAATAACAATAAGTCGCCTTTGGGTACCTGGTACAGTACAGGATTCCAGGTGGGATAACGAAGAGAGGCATTTTGAACACCATTTGCTACAGAAACAGGAGAGCTCCATTTCTTGCCGTCTTTCCTGCAAACGTAAATTTCTACATCCGGATTTTTTTCCCTGGTTCCTCCAAAAAAAGCAACAACCAACCCTTTTGGAGTTTCAACTATCGTTGATGCGTGACACTCCGGGAAAGGCGCTATGTCATAAATAAATTCATCTTCTATCATTCCACTTTTAAAGGGTGGCGTTTGAGCGGAAAGCTCTTCCAAAAGTGGAAGCAGGAAAACAAATGCAAGTAGTATTTTTTTCATAAGCAATCGTTAATATCAAGTAGTAAAGCAGTTAGGTGTGAAAGCGTGGACGAAGGTACCGGAAGATTAGAAGTTACATAAAACAATAAGGAGGGAAACAAGCATTTATACAATTAATGAGAACGCAAGCAGTATGACGAAATAGTTCTAATGATCTTTTAGAATCTCTAAAGAATAATACTACTATAGCCGGTTCAAATTATCCGAAATCAACAACTCCTTTTTTCGTAGTGCAAGGTCAGGAAAGCTCCTTTTTAAAAAGCAGTTCAAACTCCTGCAAAGACAATACACTGATTTTTGGAAAGTTCAGTTGCTTTAGAATGTTGAAATCAGGTCGTTGGTAATAAGATAATCTGCATTACCAGCTATCGCACAGTCAACAAATTTGTCATGATCAGGATCATGATAAATAAGGTGCCAGTGAAAGAATGGCGTTACTAATGCAACGTTTTTATTAAGAGTCATTTCGGAGAAGCGATTATGGCTAAACTGAACACCATATTTTTCAATAAATTTTTCTTCATATTCTAATAATATTTTAGTAGTTACAAGAAGATGGTAAAGATTATTTAATAAAGCATCGTATAACCAACGGTACCTGAAATTTTTGGCAATGGAAACGAGAAAAACATTTGTATCTATAACGCCTAAGATTTTTCATTCAGCCACTGTTCTAACTGATCGGGAGAAATTTCCTTTTCCCTTAGGGAAAAATTTGCCTTATCAGATAGTTTTTGAAGAAACATTTTTCCAATAAAATCTTTCACTTTAAGTAATTCTTCTTCATCTACATCGTGCTCGTACAGGCGTAGCAATTCCAGTTGAAGATTGCTGAATTTTTGTGACGGCTCGGGTATTTGCATTGCTCATTAATTATCACTCAAAATTAGTTGGAATATTTACAACTTATAAATCCTTGTCCCGGTGAGACGTCTCCTCCAATAAGCTTTGTCTTGCGTACAAAATGGAAACCGCCGATACAACTACTGCGAGTACAAGTGAGTGACACAACAATGTTTAATCGGATTACCACTGCCGGAAACCAAAAAAGCTCTACAAAAAGTCCCCTTTCTACTAATCAAAATCTTACAAGCTCTGCGAACAGAAACTTGTAAGACTATTGATTAAATAGTAAGATTATTTAAACGTTGCCTAACGTCCAGCCCTGGCGATATTCTCTTTTAACCAACTGGTTTACCTCATCGAGATTGGTGCAACGCATATTGGCGTGATCCCATAAAAGCTTCATATTGCTTCCGGGATAATCCATACCTCTTCCATTGGCTCTTGGCTTAGGCGTATCTGCAGCACGAATGGCAAGGTTTGCCATCAAAATTGCCTCAGTTAAAGGACCCGCTAAATTGAATGGAGAACTGAGTTCTTTTTTACCGTAACCTGCAATAGCTCCTTCAACCCACTGAGCATAGTGTCCGTCGGCGCTGCCGGGAACCCGTGCGTACGTTTGCTTTACCTTAACCTCCTGGTTACGCGAAAGTGGCAATAAGCGTGGGTTAGCAGCATATTCACTGGCCATCATTTTACCCTTGGTTCCTACAAATAAAATTCCGCTGTTTCCATCACCGAAGACCTCATTTGGTCCGAGTTCCTCAGGGCGCTCAGGCTTTATTCCACCATCCATCCAATGCATCGTCACAGGACCTTTTGTTTTGGTTCCTTTAGGGAAAGTGAGTGTAGCATGGCTGGAAGGAGGGAAACTTTTAGGGAAATAACCTCTTCTGCTCCAATCTGTGAAAACACTTGTAACAGAAGCCTGGCAATCGATAGCGTATTTAATGCCAAGTACGCTGAATGGAGCTTCCATCAGATGGCAACCCAGATCGCCTAACGCACCTGTACCATAATCAGCCCATCCGCGCCAGCTTGCAGGAATTAATTTATCTACATAATCGACATAAGGAGCGGTGCCAAGCCACAGATCCCAATCAAGCCCTTTTGGTACCGGCGGTTTCTCTGACGGCCACGGAACGCCCTGAGGCCATATTGGTCTATTTGTAAAAATGTAAACCTTATCTACATCACCGATAATGCCTGCATCGTACCACTCGCGCAACTGTCTTACACCATCTCCTGAAGCGCCCTGGTTTCCCATTTGAGTTACCACCTTATATTTCTCTGCGGCTTCAGTTAATTTTCGCGCTTCCCATATGTCGTGCGTCATAGGTTTTTGAACATAGACATGCTTACCTCTTTGCATAGCTGCCATAGCAACAACTGCGTGGGTATGATCGGGAGTTGATACTGATACAGCATCGAAATTTTTAGATTCTTTGTCAAACATCTCACGCCAGTCTTTATAGTACTTGGCTTTGGGGAAGGCTTTGACAGTAGCCTCAGCTCTGCGGTCATCAACATCGCAGAGATAGGCAATATCTGCTTTACCCGACTTGAAAAAATAATTAATATCGGACTGACCTTTGCCACCTACGCCAACAGCTGCAATCGCGAGACGATCACTGGGAGCAAGAAATCCACGGCCTAATACATGGCGGGGAACAATCATAAAGCCTGCTGCACCAAGAGCAGTGTTTTTAATAAAATGTCTGCGGGAATTACCCTCAGGCAGATTTAATTTTTCATCTGGCATCGTTTTAACTTTTAGAGATTATTAGTGTAATTTATTGTAAACTGTTTAAGTATATCTGAAAAACTGTCTTTAATTGTTCCTTTTAACTTGCCAAAGCCGAAGTAATGATGTAATTATTCCGGCCAATACTCTGCAATTTTTTTACGAACGAAAGTTACGCTTCGTTCCAGTTGATCCATCCCATCTACACCATCTTCTATACTAATCCATCCATTAAAACCTACGCGCTTTAATTCGGTAAAAATGGCATTGTAATCGTTCAATCCTTTTCCGATTTCACCGTGACTCAACCGTTTTGCATAACCCAGGGCTCCACCTTCTTCTTTGCGTAAATCTTCAATTGTTCCTTCTTTCAGATACCTATCGCTTGCATGCATGGTTACTACACGATCCGAAATTCTTTTAAGCAGATCAATTGGATTTTCTCCTGCGAGGTAAGTATTACTTGGGTCATAATTTACGCCAAAATTTGGAGAATTGATACGATTAACCAGTTTACAAAATACCTCCATTTTTTGTGCAAACTCCGGATACTCCCAAAAATCATCTTTATAGTGGTTTTCAAGAATGAGGGTTATACCATGATCAGCGGCATAAGGCAAACAGGCTTCTATACATTGAGCAGCAAGTTCTACTCCATTATCCATTGATAGTTCTGGTCTTCGTTGCCCTGAGAGTACCCTGCAATAGGACCCGCCTAAAGCGGAGGTCATATCAATCCATCTTTTTTGCTTCGTTATTTCAATAGCGCGAAAAGCCGGATCAGGATGAGTGAAATCCGGGGAGCAACACATCATTGGAATTGTTTTACCATGCCCCTCAACCTCACTACGAAAACGCGCCCAATTATCTTCGTTTTGCATTTCAAGAAACCCGGCATACCACTCAAGGCCGTCGACATCCAGTTTTACTGCAAGTTCGATCCATTCAGAAACATGCATCGTTCCGTCCTTGCAAAGTGCATTCATAAATGCTTTTGGAAAAACAGCTAATTGAGGCATATTAAGAATTATGATTAAGAAAGCTTATGAGGATTAAATGCAATAGTTCTTTTTTAAAATATTCAATATTCAACGCTCAATGTTCAATGACGTCATTCAATTCTTTGGCGGGTTACGACCAATCAAAGGGTACTGTTCAAGATCGACAACTTGTCCACTGATCGGGCCACTTTCGTCGGCTAGCCAATATACTGCGGCAGCAGCAATTTCAGAAGGCCAAAGAATACGACCAGCCGGAGCATACACAGAAGAAATGTCTTTGTACCAGTCATTTGGCAAACCTTGTGAGCGCTTGCGCAGGATCTCTGTTTCGGTGAGCACCCATCCGGGATTTACCTGGTTAACACGTACACCACTTTCACGAAAAAGCGTATCTCCAAGATTTCGTGTCATAGTCATAAGCGCACCTTTTGAAACACTATACGCAAATAAGTTTGGTTCGCCGCTCCAGGCGTTTACAGAACCTATGTTTAAAACACAACCACGTTCTTTAGTCAAATACGGAAATGCAGCTTTAATAAGCGCAAACGGTGCAACAGTGTTTACGTCGAGAACCCTTCGCAGAAACCCTAAATCCGTTGTTTCCATATTTGATGACGGTATTGTTGCGGCATTATTCACAACTGCATCAAGTTTCCCAAATGTTTTAAATGCCAGTTCGACCAGTCTTTCGGGCGCCCCTTCATTGGTAATTTCTTCAATATGCAAAACGGCTTTACCTTTTTCGATTTCTTCTATAACAGCTTCCCCAAGGTCTTGTTCCAAACCATGAATAACAACACTTGCTCCCTCTGCAACGCAGCGTAATGCGATTGCTTTTCCGATGCCGGTACAGCTTCCGGTAACGATGATAACTTTATTATTTAAGCGCATCCTTTATTTTGCATGGTGAAGAAGAGTGTTTGGACAAATGTGCGGAGTACTCACGCGGGCTTAAGTACACTTTTGATAACTTCCCCCCGATGCATCTTTTCAAATGCCGTATGCCACTCTGATATTGGCCAAACGCCACCGATAATTGGTTTTACATCTAATTGACCGGTTGCCAATAAAGTGAGTACTCTCTCCCACATCGGCCAGTTATGACTAAAGCTTCCCTGGAGTGTAATGTTTTTCTGAACCAGCGGATCAAGTGAAAATCCTAATGGTTGTGGGCCCCAGCCCACCTTTGTTATTTTGCCATTTGGCCTTACCAGTTGCAAAGCAATTTTTAAAGTGATGCTTGCACCTGCTGCATCGATCACACAATCGGCTCCAAGTCCGTCACGTTCATTTGCCCAAGCTGTCGCATCTCCAATAATTGCTTCACAGCCGTATTGTTTTGCAATTTCTAATCTATGTTTATCAGACTCTAAACCTACAATTGCCACTTCTGCACCACAAAGTCTTGCCATTGCAGCACACAAAATTCCAATCGTTCCAGGGCCAAGTACAACCACCCGATCTCCTGGTTTTAGATGGGTGTTTTCGACTACAGCGCTAAAAGCGACGCAACATGGTTCTGTAAGACAAGCTTGTTCAAAAGGAAGCGAATCTGGAACCTTGTGGAGGCAGCGTGCAGGAACACGAACGAAACGGGTCATAGCTCCGTTAACACCGTAGCCAAAACCTTTACGGGTAGGATCGAGGTTATACAAGCCTCTTTTTGTCATTGGATTATTCAGGTCAATTACCGCAGCAGTTTCACTTACCACTCTATCGCCTTCCTTCCAACCAGTAACTTGTTTACCTGTTTCAACGATTACGCCGCCAAACTCGTGGCCAAGCACAACAGGATAGTTGACAGGCCAGCTATGGTCATTGGTCCATTGGTGTAAATCGCTTCCACACACGCCGACATTCGCGACTTCAAGCAATACATCTTCATCTCCGATGGTCGGTGTGTCTATTTCGCGGATTTCTACCGAACCTTTTTCAGGCGC
>JAOQAJ010000347.1 GCA_025963675.1 Segetibacter sp. | reverse complement strand
CAGCCAAGTCCGAGTGCAGATACTTCAAGTCCGCTATTTCCCAATATTCGTTTTTGCATAATTCTGTTTTTTAATTAATTATTTTAAAATGTCGTAGCTACGGATTTCAGGATAATCCAATTCCCGTTGCGTTTTTCCAGTTGCATTGTCTGTTGGAGACGCCAGTTATTTCTTGTACCCCAAATGCGGGCATCGAGAATATTCTGGCCGACAAACGTGGCTTTGTCTCCATCTATTTCCACTGAAGTTTTCACCTCTTTGTATGAATAATATTTCATTCGCTCACTTTCAATCTCTGCGTACCATTCCTGTTTTGGCTGCACATATCCTGTTAGGTGTGTGAGTGTGAAATGGCTATCTAAAATTTTGTTCATTGCTGCTGTATCCTTTTCAATCATCAGTTGTGTTAATTGGCGGGTTACATCAGGTACCTGCGATTTATTATTATTTATTTCCATGGCTTGTTGTGAAATTGATTTTATTCTCTACTTCCCAGGTGAAGATTTTGTTTGAGAGATTTAAAACATCGGCGTCGGTTATTGACTGCGAAAAAACGGGGTTGGTGACGAGAACAATTGCAAGGATTAAGATGAACTTCATCATGCAAAGCTACCACCCTCTATTAGGCGGGCTATTACCTGAATTACTGATTTCCCTACCATTATTCCTGATTTGGGATTACACATGGTTTTAGTGGTATTTGATTGGCTAATTTTGAATTAACAAATACGGTGTGTTATGAATGAGATTGTAAAAATCGAGAGCGTTGCCCAATACAATGCGATGAGAGGCGTTCCAACCTTGCACCCTTTAGTTACCGTGTTGGATTTATCGAAAGCCAAACCAATGGCTGCCAGGACTTTTAATTTTGGTTTGTACGCGATATACCTTAAAGAATTAGAATGCGGTGAATTGAAGTACGGACGGGCGCACTACGATTACCAGGAAGGCACTTTGGTGTTTATAGGTCCGGGACAGGTGCTGGGAGTACAGCCAAAGGTTACCACATTTGAAGCCAAAGGCTGGGCGCTACTGTTTCATCCTGATTTGATTAAGGGTACATCTTTGACAAAGCACATACAGGATTATTCTTTCTTTTCTTATGATGTTAATGAAGCACTCCACATTTCGGAGCAGGAACGGGAAGCTGTATTGGAATGCCTTAGAAAGATTGACTTTGAACTAAAACACGGTATTGATAAACATAGCAAGAAACTAATTGTATCAAATATTGAGTTGTTCCTAAATTACTGTGTACGGTATTACGACCGACAATTTATTACCCGTGATCATATTAATACAGGGGTCGTAGAAAAATTTGAAACTTTACTACAAAGCTATTTTAAATCAGAAAAGCCGCAGGAGTTAGGTATTCCTTCTGTTAGCTTTTTCGCAACCGAACTTAATCTTTCAGCCAAATATTTTGGTGACTTAATAAAAAAGGAAACAGGCAAAACAGCGCAGGAATATATCCAGGCTAAGTTGATTGATGCAGCTAAGGAAAAGATATTTGACCAGGACAAGACTGTTAGTGAAATAGCTTATGAATTAGGGTTTAAATATCCCCAGCATTTTAGCAGGTTGTTTAAACAGCAGGTTGGGAGTACGCCGAATGAATTTCGGAGTTCTCTTAATTAATAGTACCTGCCTTGTCAAAAAAAAAGCCACTTAAAAAGGGAGCTGTGATAACTGGCACGTATGCTGACGTACAAAGTGATGTAAATACATGCCTACAGCTCACGGGTGAAAGGTACGAGCTGATGGGTAGGTGCGCTGCGAACGAAAGGAATAATCAGCAACACGAATTCGGTACGCTTCTTCACCTTTTAATTTCTTAACTCCTTCCGGCCTTGGATTATTAGAAAGGGCGTCGATAGCCTCAACAATTTTTTATTGTATGGTGCAGAGATCTGGCCTAATTCCTTAGCCGCAGACCTTTAACTACAACCTTACAGTTTACCCTCGTCATGTAATTGTTGCTTTACTTGTTCCCAAGCAATTGTCTCTTCATTTTTACGCAGCTCTTAAAAGTTACTAAATAGTAAATCACGATCGCTCAAGCGGTGAAAGTTTACAAATAAAAAAAGCCTCCTGCTAATCAGGAAGCTTTATGTACCCGGGATGGGAGTTGAACCCACACTCTCGTTGCGGAGAACAGGATTTTAAGTCCTGCGTGTCTACCAGTTCCACCACCCGGGTGTACCAAAAAAATCCCGTCCTACCTTCGGAGGGACGGGATTTTTTAGAGCGAAAGACCGGGCTCGAACCGGCCACCCCGACCTTGGCAAGGTCGTGCTCTACCAAATGAGCTACTTTCGCAGTAATTTTTAAGAACTTTAGCTTCGTCTGCAGTCTCCTGCTTTTTAAGCTTTATCAACCCTTTTTTGTGTCGTTGTCGATTTGGGAGTGCAAAAATAACAAACGAACCTAAATCACCAAATTTCTTTTTGCCCCCGCCCTAAATGGCACTAAAAAATAACTTATTTATACTTCGGGGTATATAATGTGTTATCCGGAACCTCTACATCTGGCTGGCCTGAATAACTCTTATCGTACAACTTTAAACATGTTCCGAAAAAAAATGCAATAATGCAGAATAGCGTAACATAAAATAAAAACCTGGATGAAAGTACCCAGTTAAATCCTAAATCTTTCTCTTTATGCTCCTGTATTTCTTCGTTTATGTCGTTTACCATACTGTTAAAATTGCGATGCAAAAATAAGGGACATCGATTGAAAAAAGTATTTTTCAAACTATTTAGATAAATGTTTTTAATAAGCACCTTCCTCACTTTTTATCTGCAGCTATCAGATACAGCATTTACATTCAATATTTGACGATCGAAGATGCCAAATGATTTGCTGTAGAAGTGAGTGACACAACGATGTTGCTATGAAAAGGACAGCTGGCCAAAAAAAAATCTCTACCACAACTTTTTTTACTAACGGATAATAGTGAACCGGCAATAAAAATATAATTCACAGAAAGCTTTTCTATTTTCGACGTATGATTCAACAATGGCTAAACTGGCGGACGGTACTAACTCTGTTTGCCATTTGTATTGTAACCGGAACGATCTTCTACTCAAACTACCTGTCGAAAAAAATTGCGGCTGAAGAAAAACAAAAAGTGGAAACGTGGGTAGAGGCGCAAAAAACTATTCTCACAGCAACGGAACAAACAAACCTGAATCTTGCTATACGAATTTCGACGAGCAATGACGACATACCAATTATAGAAACGAATGAAAAAGATAGTATTACCAGTAACTATCTAAACCTGGACTCTGCGCAGGTAAAACTGAACAACAATTACCTGCAGAAAAAGCTAGCTGAATTTAAGCGCGTGCATCCGGCGCCGATCGTTTTACCGGTCAGCCAAAAACCCTTTGCAGAAAACCGGTACTACTATGGCGAGAGCAAGCTGCAAAAAGAAGTTCGATATTACCCGATTGTTCAATTGATCATTATTGGTTTATTTATCATTATAACTGTTGTCGCACAAAAAAGCCGGTACCAGAATACGCAAAACCAGGTTTGGGCGGGCCTGGCTAAAGAGACTGCGCATCAATTGGGCACCCCTGTTACCAGTCTCGAAGGCTGGGTTGAGGTATTGCGTGACATTCCGGGGAATGAGAAATTGATAGGTGAAATTGAAAAAGACGTAAATCGTCTAAAATTGATCTCTGACAGGTTTGGAAAGATAGGCAGCATACCAAAACTGGAAGAGCGCAACCTGGTCGAACAAATCACGAGCATGATCGACTACATTAAGAAAAGAGCAAGCGGCAAGGTGCAGTTTACTTTTAATACAAATGGTGAGACAAATATTCCGGCAATGGTGTCGCCACCACTGTTTGACTGGGTGATTGAAAATTTATTGAAAAATGCGCTCGATGCTATGGAAGGAAAAGGGAAAATAGACGTTACGGTGAAAGATGAAGTAGCCTCTATAATCGTTGATGTGAAAGACAGCGGCAAGGGCATCAGCAAGCAAAATATTTCGAAGGTTTTTAAGCCTGGGTTTACTACAAAAAAACGGGGTTGGGGACTGGGCCTGACGCTGACACAAAGAATAGTTGAACAGTATCACAAGGGTAAGATCTTTGTAAAACATTCGGAGTTAGGTAAGGGAACGACTTTTAGAATTGTGCTGAATAAGTAGTTTTTTTAAGCGATTGATTTTACTACATTTGCGCTCCTGCTGCGGAGGTGGCGAAATTGGTAGACGCACTACCTTGAGGTGGTCTTTGCCAACAGCTCTAAGAGTTCGCCACTCCTTCTTCAGACCGCAGATGTAGTAAAATCATTAATTCACAAGTAATTACTGATGTTAAAAGTTTTGGGTTTGTTTCCAACAAAACTCAAAATATGTCAGAAT
>JAOQAJ010000335.1 GCA_025963675.1 Segetibacter sp. | reverse complement strand
TTTCTTGCCTCCGCACCTTCTTCGGTCGCAAATAAACCTGCCACAAGTGCTCCGGCAGCTGCACCTGCTAATGCTCCTAATAATACTTTTGATCCTGAGTCCATAATAAATGTTTTTTTGATGTTATGCTTACTTATTCAAAAAAAACAGTGCCAGTTGTTCCAACTGTTTTTTGTAATTGTCTATCTGAACGTTTTTGGATGTGAACTACTTGATGTTTATGGATGATTGATTTGAAGTTGTAGGCTTTACCTCATTTTAGCGCATCTCTAAGCCTTTGTGCAGCGAATGCCTGGGCATCTCTTGCTTCAGGTATCACTGTTGCCATTCCAAAAAATTCATGAGTTACGCCTGTGTACAATTGGCGAACAACGGGAACGTTAGCTGCACGCAGTTTGTCTGCAAGCATACCTCCTTCCGTCTGTAGCGGGTCTATTTCAGCATTGATAATTGTAGTAGCAGGGAGTTCTGATAAATTTGCATTCACTAAAGAAATTAACGGGTTTGAGCCTTCTGCCGGGTTATTAAGATAATGCATGAAGAACCATTGCATAAGGGGCTTGCTTAATGGTTTCGCGTTAGCATATGTATTGTAAGACTCTGTATCAAAGCCATACCTTGCAATAGGATAAACTGAAAGTATGTGCGAGGGTTTTCTGATACCGTTATCCCTTGCCATCATGCTTACAGCTACAGCTAAATTGCCACCAGCACTTTCTCCGGCAATAGCTACCTTAGTTGAGTCTGCTTTGAATGTAGATGCATTTGCTAATGACCACCTGTAAGCTGCATAAGAGTCGTTATGTGCTGTGGGGAATTTAAATTCGGGTCCTTTGCGGTATTCTACAGAAACAACAATTGCATCTACTTGCTCGGCCAATGCTTGGGCAGAAGCATTATAAGTATCTATAGTTGCTATAACCCATCCACCCCCGTGGTAGTAAACAATTAAGGGGTAAGAACTCTTGCCGGTTTTAGGTGTATAAATACGCACGTGAATACTTCCGCCTTGTACAGGGACTTCCCTACCCATTGTATCTACATTCATAGCAGGTGCCGCTATATTATAATTTCTCATAACACGCATAGCTGCATCAGCCGGAGAAGGCTGCATACGTGCTTGTTGAGGCGTTAATGTATTTAAGGGAATGGGGCTAATTGTGTCTAATGTTTCAATTACTGTTTGCATTTGAGGAGTGATAGTGGGCCCCCAGGAAGGTTTAGGTCCTTTTGGCTGAATTTGGTCATACTGACTATTATCAACCTTGTCCTTAGTACAAGAGGATAATGCGACGAACACGGAACAAAAGATGCCTAAAGCATAAATACTTTTTTTTCTTGAAATGTCTGCCTTTCTTAAAATTGTCTTTACCATAATTTTTTGTTTGAGTGCTTGTAACGAATTTAAATTTTGAATGCCTAGTAGTGCCTTGTGAATGTTGATCACGTTTTTCTAGTTCGGAGGGTGATGTGAAAAGAGAAGTCCGGTCAATTTAAATACCACCAAAATTTGTTAGAATAAGACGATGATAATGATCAATATCGTTAAACACTGGCAACAGTAAGTGAGTAAATTATATTATACATATTACTAATGGGTAGAAATTCGGACAAAGTTAAAAGGAGAAATTTTTGAGAAAGAAGAAGTGGGATGAACAACTGCAAATATTTACAAATGTTATAATACCGATTCCACGCAGGTTAAACTGGTTGCTTTTAAAAACATTCCTTATCCTAACATTTCCGCTGGCATGATATTGTGGACAACAACTGAAAAAAGTATCATGACAGTTGATGAAGAAAATAAAATCAGCAGGCGTAAAGCGCTTGGTGGAATAAGTGCGGGCATAGCCGCAGCAGTTGCAACTCCTGTTTTATCTGCCAATGCACAAAACCAGTCTCCCGACAAACTACAAGACCCTAAAAACAAATATCCCCGGCCACCTTTTAATAGCCAGTCTCAACCCTGGCCAGGACTGGCAGGCAAGATGGACCCTGTTCCGGACCATGGAGAAAAGAGCTATAAAGGGTCGGGACGATTAATGGGCAGGAAGGCCCTGATAACCGGGGGCGATTCGGGTATGGGACGCGCAGCCGCGATAGCATACGCAAGAGAAGGTGCAGATGTAGCGATCAACTATCTTCCGGCGGAAGAGGCTGACGCACGAGAGGTGATTTCGCTAATAAAAGCAGCAGGCAGAAAGGGCGTGGCCATACCCGGCGATATTACCGATGAGGCGTTTTGTAAAAGGCTGGTAGAAGAAGCTGTTCGTGGTCTTGGCGGACTTGACATACTGGTAAGCAATGCAGCAATGCAACAGACAAAACCGTCAATTCTTGATATAACGACAGAGCAGTTTGACAAAACCATGAAAACAAATGTGTATGCACCATTCTGGATAATAAAAGCTGCATTACCTCATCTACAACCAGGTTCAGCCATTATAGGAACAACGAGTGTACAAGCAACTGACCCTTCAGCGGAGTTGTATGATTATGCACAAACAAAAGCTGCCACCACCAGTTATGTGCGTTCATTGGCAAAACAACTGGCACCAAAAGGGATCAGGGTTAATGGTGTGGCACCGGGTCCAATATGGACTCCTTTACAGGTAAGCGGAGGATCTACACAGGAAAACCTGCAAAAATTTGGAGGCAGTACGCCAATGGGTAGACCGGGACAGCCCGCTGAATTAGCTTCTATTTATGTACAGCTTGCCGCAAGTGATGCCAGTTACTCCACCGGTCAGATCTTCGGTGCAGCAGGTGGAAGTGGTCAACCGTAATGTGCGGTTTAATTGTAAACTTCTTTATAATGATCATCCTCTTTAAAAACATCACGAAAAAAATAATTGATGGCAGAACAACGCGCATTAGAATTACTGTTTTCCGATGACACTTTTCAGTTAACTGGTGTAGCAATTTCCAGGCAGGGAAGGCTCTTTACCAATTATCCTTTGTGGCCAGGTCCACACAAATATTCTCTTGTAGAAGTCTTCGCAAATAATGTAGTGAAGCCATACCCAAGCGAAGAAATGAATAGCTGGAAAGACGGTGACGATGGCAAGAACAAATGGGTTTGTGTGCAGGCGGTATATATCGACGATACTGACATGATGTGGGTAGTTGATCCGGCTTGCCCTTTTATGGAAAAGGTGTATGAAAACAGCCATAAGCTGGTTAAGATAAACTTGCAAACAAATGAAATTGAAAAGGTGTATTGGTTTGAAGGCGTGACTAGTGATAAGAGCTACATTAATGATGTAAGGGTTGATACTAAGCGGCGGTTTGCTTACCTCACCAACTCAAACGAAGGTGGTATACTGGTGGTAGATTTGGTTTCCGGCAAAATAAAACAGGTACTGCAAAACCATTATTCTGTAAAGTCTGACCCTGGTTTTAAATTCGTGATCGACGGCAAAGAATTTTCTAAAAAAGGCGAACCGGCAAAAATGCATTCAGATGGAATAGCATTAACACCTGATGGACTTTATCTCTATTACAAGCCGTTGACTGATAACAAGCTTTATCGAATAAAAACCCAATACTTACGCAACGATATTTTATCTGCTGAGGAGCTTGAAAAAGAAGTGGAAGATTTAGGCGCTTTTATCACTACTGATGGAATGGCCTGCGATAAAAAGGGCAACCTCTACTTAGGCGACCTGCAACAATCTTCAATCGTTCAATTAACGCCTGACTTGCAAGCGAAGACAATCGTGCAGGATGAGAGATTAATCTGGCCTGATAGTTATTCTATTTCTGATGATGATTATTTATACATCAGTTGTTCCCAAATTCAGAAGCAGCCGGATTACAACGAAAATGAAAACAAAAGAACATCGGCGTATACCCTCTACAGAATGAAACTTTCTTAATCTTTAAAAAAACCTATCTATGTCTGCAACAGTAGGTCAATTCATCATACAGAGACTGTCTGCATGGGGCGTTAAAAGAATATTCGGCTATCCGGGAGATGGCATAAATGGGATATTAAGTGGCCTTGAGAAAGAAACGGAACAGATGGCTTTTATTCAGACCAGGCATGAAGAGATGGCTGCTTTTATGGCTGGCGGTCATGCTAAGTTCACGGGTGAAGTAGGGGTCTGTTTAGCAACATCAGGACCTGGTGCTATTCATTTATTAAATGGTTTGTATGATGCTAAACTGGATCACCAACCTGTTGTTGCCATTGTTGGCCAGCAGGCACGAATGTCGCTGGGCGGGCACTACCAGCAGGAGGTTGACCTGCTGACACTCTTTAAAGATGTGGCTAGCGACTTTGTGCAAATGTGTACGGCCGCGGCCCAAATTCGCCATCTGGTCGACCGTGCTGTTCGTATTGCACTAGCTAAACGAACCGTTACCTGTATCATTATTCCCAACGACGTACAGGAGTTAAAATATGAAGAACCACCGAGAGCGCATGGTTCTATTCATTCAAGTGTAGGATATTCTAAACCTCGGTTGCTTCCAGTTAACGAGGATTTACAAAAAGCAGCAGCCGTTTTAAATGAGGGAACCAAAGTGGCGATACTCTTAGGTGCTGGTGCCTTTGGAGCAGAAGAGGAATTAATACAGGTGGCCGAGTTGCTGGGCGCAGGTGTTGCCAAGGCCCTTTTAGGTAAAGCAGTGCTGCCTGATGACCTTCCTTTCGTTACTGGTTCTATTGGTTTATTAGGTTCAAAGCCGAGCTGGGATTTGATGACTGAGTGCGATACTTTATTAATGGTAGGTTCCAGTTTTCCTTATTCTGAATTTTTGCCTAAAGAAGGCAAAGCTCGCGGAGTGCAAATAGATATTGATGCCACCATGCTTGGCATCCGGTATCCAATGGAAGTTCATTTGCAAGGCGACAGCAAAGAAACCTTACGTGCATTAATACCACTATTACAACATAAAGAAGACAGAAGCTGGAGGCAACAGATTGAAGCCGGGGTAGCGGACTGGTGGAAAGTGTTAGAAGCAAGGGCAATGACAGAGGCGAATCCTGTAAATCCTCAACTCGTTTTCTGGCAGTTATCAAAGCATCTAGCTGCTAACTCAATTATAACCGGGGACTCAGGTTCAACGGCATTTTGGTATGCAAGGGATATCAAAATAAAAAGAGGCATGAAAGCTTCTATTTCAGGCACTTTAGCAACGATGTGCACTGCTGTACCTTATGCCATCGCCGCCAAGTTTGCCTATCCTGATCGACCGGTAATTGCAACTGTAGGAGACGGTGCTATGCAAATGCTGGGTATGAATGAGCTGGTAACTATCGCTAAATATTATCCACAATGGAAGTCACCTCAATTAATAATTGTCGTTGCCAATAACCAGGATTTGAACATGGTTTCCTGGGAACAAAGGGCGCTTGCAGCCGAACCTAAATTTGAAACTTCTCAAAACATTCCCAACTTTCCTTTCGCAGAATTTGCCAAATTAATCGGTCTTGAAGGTATCCGCATTGATACGCCGGAAGACGTTGAACCGGCAATGATACGAGCATTTGCTGCAAATAAGCCGGTGGTCATAGATGCACATACCGATCCTAATGTTCCTATTTTGCCACCGCATGTTTCAGTAAGCCAGGCTAAAGGATTTTTTACTGCCCTTTTTAAAGGTGATGCAGATGCAGGTGATTTAGTCAAACAAACGTGGAAGGAAGTGAGGCATAATTATGTTTCATAAAATTCTTTACACTATTCTGCGTCGTTGTACAGATATTTTTCAAAAGATAAAAATTCAGCTCACCAGTGGCACGGAGATCAAAAGGGGCCGTGCTATTAGTGCCAGTCTTTGTCAGGTAGTTTTTTTGAGTTTTTAGCAGCCTCGATTACATCAGCCAGGTTTGCCGGATCCTCTGACACATTTCTACTCTTAAAATGTACTTTATTCAGTTTTCTTTGCCATTTAATCAACTGCGACACGTACGGCTTGTATATTTTACGGGTCAAATCATCGCCTTTCGGAATTATGTCTGCAAAACCATTGCGTAGCCATTTTGGTGTGTGCCAGTCGGGCATATCAACAGCAGGAAATAAGCATATCCCCTGCAAGTCTACTCCTTTATTAATAGCAGCTAATGACTCTTCTACTATATCTTTTAACCACAAGGGCCTTTTTTCAGCAAAAGTACCAGTCTCGGCGATAATCATTGGCCGGCCGTACTTACTCCATACCAGTTGGATCAGGTCGGCGGCCGGAACTACCCTGTCATCATTTTCTTCCAGGGGCTGATGAGGGCCGGAAGTGCGGTATTCCATCTGCCCGAACCAATAGCAATTTGGGCCTACTATATCAAGTATTTCGGGAGATCCTCCCAATTCAGGGTGCAGTCTTCCGTACAAAATATCCCATGCAACAAAAGTGTCTACAAACGTTTCATTCCATGCGGCATGTTGTTGGTCGGGTCTGTCTCTTGGTGCTACAACATTTACCAAAGGATCAAAATGGATCATACGGGCGAAGGGTTCGACCGTCCTGATTGCTTTGACTGCGGCAATGGCTGCTTTGCACAAATTAATTCTAAGTTTAAACCTGTCTTCTTTTGTTTTTGTATACGGAGCTACCCAGCCCCACTCTGCACCCATAAAAGACAAAAAAGTGATTTCGTTAATGGGAGAAAAGAAATAAGGCGGTTTTGTTCTGGCTATTATGTATTGTGCGGCGGCCTTACTGTAAGCAGCAAATCGGGCGACAAATTCATCTGAGAAAGGATCAAGATCATCAGGATATCCATAATGACACATTTCCCATATTACAGATACTTGATTTTTATTTGCGGCTGCTATCATAGGGTCTAAGCTGGAAAAATCATAGGCACCTCTAACATCTACCATTGGCCACAATATTCCTTCACGTGATACTCTAATTCCCAGATCGTGGAGCATTTTGTAATCTTCAAACACGTACTTATCGTGTTCGGTTTCTTTAATCAAATTCCTGCGTTTTTTGTCTTTCCATAAAAAGCTAGAGGACTCAAAGCCGGACATAAAGAATGAAGGGAAAATACCCGGTGTTGCCGGGTTTGAAAGCAGGGAATCATTTAATATTCGTCTTTCTGCTGGCGCGTCAATGCGTAGGTTGTCGGTTGTTGGAAACTTCAACTCATTCCTGAACGATTGTTTACCCTTTGAAGCTTTTTCCCCTACTGTAAATGCATAAGGAGGGGCAGCCGTAACACTGAGGGTCATTAAGACTTTAAATAAAAGACTAATAGCAGTATATCTAAATATTCTGCTTTTAAATAACCCTTGTGAATGTTCCATATTATTAAAACGTAGATTATATATGACCTTGCTTCTTAAAATATTATTCCTGTTACCAGTTTAGGTTCCTTCCAAATGCTAGCTGTCTTTTCATCTGGCACATCGTTGGTTGTATTAAATGAAAATCAATCGTTATGGCAGGAAATGATGCGAAAAAAGAGTTGTTGAATTTTATGAACAAAAAAGCTTTTGACCCAATATTGAAAGCAAAGCCGGAAAAGTATAAAGAAGAGGAAAGAGGTGCGCTTGAAGACATTCAACGAAAGACTGAGAATGAGAAAAAACAGTTCGCCGAAGAATATTCTTCTGTTGAGGAAGTAAAGAAAAACTATCTGAGCAACGTAAGGTCGAAGGCTGCAGCTAAAGTAAATGATGAATTGGAAAAGTTAGGGCTGCCAACCCTTCCGCAGCATAAAGACGAGTTTATGAACCTGTGTGAGAAGTTAGGGACGTAAACAACCCTTACTTCCGACTGCCGAAATATTGGAGGTAATAATACCGTGCCCACGGCTTTCGGCCGACCTGCACCACTTAATTTTTAAAACTTTAATTAAGGCTATACAATGAAAGCTATCATTTTACTTGCTACGTTAAAAAAGCAAGGATTATCTAACACTGAAGTGCTATCTCAATTTTTAGCAGAACAACTTAAAAAGAAAGGGGTTGAGAGTGAGATTATGAAACTGGTCAATTATAATATTCTGCCCGGTACGTATGATGATATGGGAGGAGGTGATGAATGGCCTGCTATACTCTCTAAAATTGTTGCATCTGACATGATCATTTTTGCTACACCTATTTGGTGGAGCAATATGTCTTCCGAAATGCAACGGGCTATTGAACGACTCGATAATATTCATGATGAAATACTGGAAGGTAAACCATCAAGGCTTGAAAACAAGGTTGGCGGAATTGTGATTACCGGTGATAGCGACGGAGCACAGCACATCATCGCCGATGTGGCAAATTTCTTTAATGCTATCGGTATAGTTCTTCCACCTTATGCCACACTTTCTGTTATGTATGAAGGTCAGGCTAAAGGAGCAAAAACTACAAGGGAAGAGCTTTGGAAAAAATATGACGAAGAATATACTTCGACTGCAGAAAAGATGGTTAGTCAAATGCTGAAGTATGTGCAGGTATCGAAATAAGGTTCTCAGCAGCCAAATCAACGTCGCTCATGTAAGTGTTCCGTTAAATGGAAAAGAAAAACCAGGACTGCGCCCGGTCAACTTTAGACAAGTTCCAAAGCTATAATGTACGGGCAAAAATGAATCGAGTAACTTTTTTATTACACTCCAGAGTCCTACAGCCGTTGTTAGATTTAAGTGTCCTGGGGAACACTTAAACCAGCAACGGCCCTGTTAAAAAACGGCTACGATTTCATATTTAAGAAACGCAAAGAGAATTGTGAACATCCTTCCACAGCCTGTAAAAGTCCAAACACTGGTTTCGTTACAGAAACTATAAAGTGCATATCATTTGACCTGCGTTTTCTTCTGTTTCACCGACAGCTACAATACACTGCAATAATCGCCATCGCGTGGCTTGAATTTTTCTGCAAACGATAAAATGGTATTATAAAAAATGCTTATTTATGAAAAAAGAGCAGATACATCTTGGTGACATTAAACGCATATTGTTTGGGCAACAACCGCCGGAGTATTTAATCGAAGTTTTCGTACGTGCCCTGATTATCTACTTGTGCGCTATGGTCATTATGCGTTTTATGGGTAAACGCATGAATGGGATGCATTCTATTATTGAGCTATCTGTAATGGTTATGATGGGTGCCATAGTAGCGCCGGCCATGCAGATCCCAGACAGGGGAATAACATGGGGCATTTTAGTGTTGTTCGGAACACTGCTTCTATTAAGAGGGCTCAACTGGCTCGGTTTTAAAAATTCGGGGGTTGAAAAGGCCATACAGGGACGAACAATTACACTGATAAGCGAGGGAGTTCTTAACAGAGACGAATTAGAAAAGACAAAGATTACAAATCAGCAGGTATTTGAGGAACTGCGCAGCAAAAATATCTATAACCTTGGTAGAATAAAGCGATTGTACATGGAAGGCTACGGCCTTTTCTCGGTGTATGAACAAGAGCCAAAACCAGGCCTGCCTATTTACCCCCAAATCGACCGCACCATCATTGATAGTTATGAGGAAACAGCAGACAATGGTAAAGCCTGTACTTTCTGTGGCCTCGTG
Source organism: Segetibacter sp. (assembly GCA_025963675.1). Lineage (GTDB taxonomy): Bacteria > Bacteroidota > Bacteroidia > Chitinophagales > Chitinophagaceae > Segetibacter. The sequence continues at coordinate 1,158 of JAOQAJ010000335.1, read as the reverse complement.
CAAAAGGAAGCGGCAAATAGTTGCAGTAATTGTGGCAGGAGTCATTGGACAAAAGCAATCATAGGAAAATAATTAAAAATATGAAGGACATAAAGATCACGGACTGGCAAAGAATTCTTTTTGGGCAGGTGCCCCCTGAGTTTTTTATCGAACTGTTAATCAGAACGACCATTTTCTTTTTGTTGCTTGTTTTTAGCATGCATTTTTTCGGAAAACGTATGGCCGCTCAAATTAACCGTATTGAAGTGGTAGCCTTATTTACATTAGCTGCTGCTATCGGGGTTCCTCTTGAAACAGCCGACATGGGTATCTTACCTGCTTTTGTTATTGCGGGCGTAGTTGTTGGAGTTGGAAGGTTGCTGGCGACAATTGCTTTCCGTAACGAAAGAACGGAAGCCGCTATAGAAGATAGCCTTACCATTTTAGCAAATGACGGGGTACTTGACCTAAAGAAAATGGGGGGGACCCTTGTTACCGTTGATCGTTTGTTTGCAGAACTTCGGTCAAAAGGCTACAGGCATCTGGGAGAGGTAAAAAGGGTCTATATCGAGGCAAACGGATCATTTAGTTTGGTCAAGGAGGAAAACCCCGATTGCGGCCTTTGCATCCTCCCTGGGTACGATAGAGAGTTTTCAGAAGCGCAGCCAGATGCAGGAGAAAAGGTGTGTTGGGGCTGCGGAAAAAAGAAAAGAGACAATCCTGACTCCGAGATCTGTACGAACTGTAAGAATGAACGGTGGGAGAATGCGATTAAATAGTGAGAGGTGAGTTGTGAGTTGTGAATATTGAGTATGAGTGATGAAGCAATGTGTTTGATTTGAGCGTTTTGGTACCAACTTTTGAAAAATAATTTAGCATTGTTGTGTCACTCGTTGTGCCCTATGGTGAGCACGCAAGTTTTTTTGGAACACGGATAACACAGATTGAGAGGATTAGGCAGATTACAGGTAAGAAAACCTGAACCGATCCGTTTTTATCCGGAAAAACAGAGTTAGCGAAGTGATATTACCAGGGAAACAATTTAAAAATCGGTTTTTATCAGTTTTATCAGTTTGATCCGTGTCATCCGTGTTCTATTGTTTTTAGAAAAAGATGAGTACACACGGCAGGTACAAGTGAGTGACACAACGATGTGGAATAACGGTATAGTGACGGAAA
>JAOQAJ010000101.1 GCA_025963675.1 Segetibacter sp. | reverse complement strand
AACGTTCGCCATGTCGTTCCTTTTTTGTTAACCAGTGTTTCCCACCCTGCTTTCTCTGACCACTGCTGTAGTTTTTCCTGGCTGATCCCTTGCTTTTTATAATCATGAAATTCAAATTCCGCATTATTCAACTTTAGCCAGTTGATGGCCTTTTTTACCGTATTGCAATTTGGAATTCCGTACACTTTCATACTTATTCAATATTTGTAAATTCTTTGATAGCTGCTTCTGTCTCAGCACATGCCTGCTCAAGTTTGTCATTTATAATGACTTTATCAAAAGAGTGGTTGAATGAGAGTTCGTAAGTTGCCTTATTAAGCCGCGTTGCAATATTCTCCAGCGACTCTGTTCCTCTGCCTTCAAGTCTTTTCTTTAGTTCTTCAACTGATGGCGGTTGTACGAAGATGGTAAGGGTATTGTTAGGATACTGCTGCTGCACATGTATTGCTCCTTTGACATCTATATCCAGCATGGGCGTCTTGCCTTCTGACCAAATTCTTTCCAGTTCACTTTTCAGCGTACCGTAATATTTGCCCTCATAAACCATTTCCCACTCAATAAATTCATTGTTTTTTATTTTCTCCCGGAACTCTTCTAACGTTATAAAATAATAGTCAACCCCGTTTTTTTCTTTTCCCCTTGCAGGTCTTGTTGCAGCACTAATGGAGAAAGCAAGCCTGGGATATTTATTCAATAAATAACGGGTAATACTTGTTTTTCCTGCTCCTGACGGCGCCGTAATGATGATTAGTTTTCCATTCATGGTGTGAAATGAATTGCAAATAAAAGAAAGTATAACGAACCATTATCGATCGTGCTGAAAATTTGTAGCGCAGCAATAGTTTGTGTTGTAATGAAGGGTACGATTAATGCTGAACCTTGAAAATTATAATTAATTAACTGACTTCAGTTTTTTAGTATTTTTTTGTTTTTGCAAAAATTATTTAAAGCAGCAGCCTGAAAAATAATTGTTAACGAAAGTTAATAAAATTGATAAAAATTGTTTAATGAGAGCTATTTCCTTAGCTTTACCGCAATCACTTATATTAAAATTTTACTATGTTACCAGAGCAGATTGCAAAATTTGTCGAAACCGAACAATTAAACAACCCAACAGTTAAAGTTGAATTTAAAAAGCGTAACTCTATCACAGGATTATTTATCAAGCATACAGATTACGAAGAATTAAAGTCTAAGAATTTCTGGAGACTTGTTACTGAAGCGAACCTTGACACTTACCTTAAGTCTAAGGATATAAACACCGCAAGAATGTTTAACGGAAGTGAATTTACCCGTTTATCAGTTACTAAGAAGAAAGCTGTATAATTTTCATCTCATTTGATTTACTTGTATATTTTTAAAAGCAACGGGTAAAACTTTACCTGTTGCTTTTAAAAATAATTGTTTCTCGCACTCAAGACTTTTTACCCGCGTCGCCTTTAGTTGCAATACATTTTTGACATCCAACTTCTCTTTAATACTTTCAAGTTGTATTAACCACCGTTATTAACCACAAATGGATGAATGTCGCGTCTAACAGGTAAAGAGTTTATAAGAATATGTGCTATTTCATTTGATGAGTTCAAGCGAAACGAACCGTTGCGTTTGGCCGGTGCTACCGCTTTTTTCACCACATTTGCGCTTCCCCCGATTTTAATAATCCTCGTTCAAATAATCGGTCTTGTCTTTAGGATACAGAACCTAAGGGATAAGTTCTTTGTACACCTCGCCGAGGTTCTAGGGCGGCAAAGTGCTGCACAGGTTCGGGTAACCTTTTTGGGATTTACGTCACTCGCGAAAAACTGGTTTTTGGTGGCTGGCGGGTTTATCTTTCTAATGTTTGTTGCTACCACACTCTTTAAAGTTATCAAAGACTCGATCAACCAGCTCTGGAACGTTAAAGGCATAGCGGAACAGCCATTCAAATTACAAGTGGAGAAACGCGCTATATCTCTTATAATAATATTGTTGGCTGGCATTTTATTTATCAGCGGAATGCTTATAGAAGGTTTGGAAGCTTTTCTGCTACAATACACGGGCGAAATTCCTGTTCGCACTACAAACTTTTTAGCTATTTTATTTAATAATGCATTTTCAATAGTGGTAGTTTCCATCTGGTTTGGAATTTTATTCAAGGCGCTGCCCGATGCGAAGGCATCGTGGCGCGTAGTGATAGCAGGTGGGTTTTTTACAGGTGTTCTGTTTACTATCGGAAAAATAATAATCCGGTACATGTTGTCGTTAGGTGATATTACCAACATATTCGGAGCGTCAGGATCGTTGGTGCTTTTGTTACTATTTGTGTTTTATTCTTCGTTCACTTTATATTATGGTGCGTGTTTCACTAAGGTCTATGCGTCGTTTATTGATAAGCCAATCAAAGCAGCGCACTATGCTATTAAATACAAAGTTGTTGAGGTAAAGAGTGGAGAATCATAACACAGATTGAGAGGATTAGGCAGATTACCCAGGTAAGAAAACCTGAACCAATCCGTTTTTATCAGTTTGATCCGTGTCATCCGTGTTCTATTGTTTTGAGAAAAAAGATGAGTACAGACGGTAGGTATAAGTGAGTGACACAACAATGCAGCATAGATAAACTGCGGCTGGCGACCAAAAAAGAAAAATCTTAAAGCAAAATAAACAATAGATCAGTTAATCGATTCTTACAATTTCTGCACCTAACGCCTGTAACCGTTTATCGATATTTTGATAACCCCGGTCTATTTGTTCAATGTTTTGAATAGTGCTTTTGCCCTCTGCGCTTAATGCAGCAATCAGCAACGCAACCCCCGCACGAATATCAGGGCTGCTCATAGTAATACCTCTTAAAGGATGTTTTCTTCCTAACCCGATAACAGTTGCTCTATGTGGATCACATAAAATAATCTGCGCGCTCATTTCCATAATCTTATCTACAAAGAAAAGGCGGCTTTCAAACATCTTTTGATGAATGAGTACACTTCCTTCAGCCTGCGTTGCAACTACTAAAACAATACTTAGCAGGTCAGGAGTAAAACCTGGCCAGGGATGATCGTAGATGGTCAAAACAGAACCATCAAGAAAGGTTTGTATCTCGTACTTTTCCTGGGATGGGATGTAGATGTCATCTCCACGAAATTCCATTTTTATGCCCAATTGAGCGAACTTCTCAGGTATAACACCCAAATGTTCGATACCTGCGTCTTTAATGGTAATCTCACTTTGTGTCATTGCCGCCAAACCAATAAAGCTGCCGACTTCAATCATGTCAGGAAGCATGCGGTGATCGGTTCCCTTTAATTCTTTGACGCCTTCAATAGTCAGCAAATTACTGCCAACTCCTGTGATCTTTGCACCCATGCGGATAAGCATCTTGCAAAGCTGCTGAAGGTAAGGCTCGCAGGCAGCGTTGTAAATAGTAGTAGTTCCTTCAGCCATTACAGAAGCCATTAAAATATTGGCAGTACCCGTAACGGATGGTTCATCTAAAAGAAGATTAACGCCTTTTAAACCGGAAGTAGTTAATTCAAAGTAATGTCTTGTTTCGTCAAAGTGGAACCGGGCACCAAGTTTTTGAAAACCGATGATATGTGTATCAAGCCTTCGACGACCGATTTTGTCGCCACCGGGTTTAGGTATGTAAGCTTTTTTAAATCGGCCAAGCAATGGACCCGCCAGCATTACTGAACCCCGAAGTTTTCCACTTTTTTGCCTGAATTCCTCAGAACCCAGGTGGTCAACATTGACTGCATCAGCCTGGAAAGTACAGGTATCTCTCGAAATGCGGTTGACCTTTACACCCAGTTCCTGCAACAATTCAATTTGCAGGTTTACATCAACGATGTCAGGAATGTTGGTTATAGTTATTTTTTCCGGCGTTAGTAGTACAGCCGAAATAATTTGTAGTGCTTCATTTTTAGCTCCCTGAGGAATAATTTCACCCTTAAGCTTTTTACCGCCTGTAACCTGGAAACTACTCACTAAAAACGCTTTTTATTGCCTCCGAATTTATTGTTTCTGTTATCTCTTCCTCCACCGCCACCGCTATTCGGTGCATTCCGGTTGTCGCGACTGCCACTTCCACTGTTTCTATTGTCACGTCCGGCATTGCCACCCTCACGGCTGCCACTGCCTCCGCCATCGCGACTGTTTCGCTGAAATTGCCCCGCGCTATTATTACGTTTAAAGCGATTGTCGCCAAAGCCACCGCCACCACTACGGTTATTGTCACGTCCTTCATTTGCACGATAGTGTTTAACAAATGGAGTACTGTCAAATTCAAGTTGCCCGTTCGTTATGGCGTTTAACTCGGCCCGAATGCCGTCATCATGTACCAATTCTTTATGCCAGTTGCTGTATGCCAACTTCATGTAATAAGCGATAGAATTTGCAAAGCCGGCACGTTTTTCAGGATTTTCTTCCTTCAACGCTTTATCTATAACAATCTCAAGATTTTTACCCAGGTGATTATACCTTGGTTTGCGCTTGGGGTAAGGAAGCGGATCTGGTTTTAGTTTGTATGTTTCTTTTGTTGGTATGGGGTAAGGACAATCAACATCAAGTTTAAAATCACTTACAAAAAACAAATGGTCCCAAAGCAAATGCCTGAAGTCTTCCACGTTTTTCAAATGCGGGTTTAGTGTACCCATCAATTCAATCACCACTTGCGCCTGTTGCTGGCGCTTTTGCCTGTCCTCAATTGTCAGCACATACTCCACCATTCTTTGAATATGTCTTCCATATTCTTTCATCGTTAAATGGTTTCGTTGCGTATTGTATTCCATGTAAAAAAATTAAAGAGCAAATGTAATAAAGCTTTTTGTAAGGAAAAGAATATTATGACGCCTGCAACAAGCGCACTTTAAGTTGTTGCACTTAACAAAGATCGATGTTTTTGGTACAGACATTTGATATTGGTTGAGGCATTGTTGCGTCGCATTTCGTTCATCTAAAAACCTTTGTGGGTCTTTTGGCTTATGTTTTTTCAGAAATACGTAAACGACAAAAAAACACCTTAAATTGTTCTTTCCGCAATTTTCAAAATAGTACTTAAAAACATTAATATTAGCTCTCGGTATTAATTGCGGTTTTTCGCATTACCAGTTCTATTTATCCATAATTTTCGTTTTCAAACTTTCGTTTTTCATGCTTCAAAAACCTTTGTGCTTTTTTAATTCTCAAATAGTTAGATTTATCCCCTTTAATCTGTTTTACAAATGACGAGATCAATCCTTATTGCTTTCCTGGCAATCTCAATTTGCGGATGCAAACTAAGCAATACAAATGCTGGTAAAGAAGACAATAAAGAACTTGCAACCCTTCTAAATAATTACTATGAAGAGCGGTTAAGATTGTATCCGCTTGAAGCAACCGCAATCGGAGACACTCGTTATAACAATATTTTGCCTGTTGATTTTACAGATAGTTATCGTGATACGCTTAAAGCTTTTTATAGCCGTCACCTCACATACGTTACAAAATATGATCGCGAGAATTTAAACAGCAAGGATCAACTTAGTTACGATGACTTTAAAAGAGAAATGGAAATCAGCCTTGAAGGCTTACAATACCGTGAAAATTATATTCCTTTTCAGCAGTTCTGGGGCTTGCCATTGACAATGGGACAGCTTGGAAGCGGCACCGGTAACCAGCCATTTAAAACCGTTAAAGATTATGATGATTGGTTGAGTCGAGCGTCTAAATTTCCTGCCTGGGCTGATAGTTCTATTGTCTATTTTAGAAAAGGCATTGCGGCTGGTTATGTTTTACCGAAGGCTTTGGTGGTAAAAATGATACCTCAGATGCAGGCCATGCAGGCAAAAGAAGATACAGCAAGTTTATTTTTTGGCCCCGTTAAGAAGTTTCCTGATGGTTTTTCAGATGAAGATAAAAGTCGCCTAACTACTGCATTCAGAACATTAATTCATGAGCAAATTATTCCTGCATACAAAAGGCTTGGAGACTTTCTTGCAGGTGAATATTTGCCGAAAGCAAGAGCAACATCAGGTATAAGCGCTTTACCAAAAGGAGCAGATTATTACCAATACCTTATTCGTTCACAAACGACAACCAACAAAACGCCTGAGGAAATTTACCAAATTGGATTAGGCGAGGTTGCCAGAATTGGAAGGCTACAGGACAGCGTAAAAAGTGTAGTCGGCTTTAAAGGTGATATAAGTGCCTTTTTTGAATTTATGAAAAATGGCAAACAATTTATGCCTTTTAAAACTCCCCAGGAAGTATTGGCAGCTTTTGAGAAAATTCACCAAAGAATAGAACCTAACCTCAAAAAGATGTTTAATCATGTACCTAAAACTCCATTTGAAATAAGGCAAACGGAAGCGTTTAGGGCTGCAAGTGCAAGCGCTGAATATAACCAGGGTTCGCCCGACGGAACAAGACCCGGTATCTTTTATGTGCCAATATTAGATGCAACAACCTTTAACTCAACCAGCGGTATGGAAAGTTTGTTTTTGCATGAAGCAATTCCGGGGCATCATTACCAAATCTCGCTGCAACAGGAAGATACAACCTTACCTAAATTTCGTCGTTTTGGAGGCAACAATGCTTATGTGGAAGGCTGGGCATTGTATTGCGAATCGTTAGGTAAAGAGCTAGGTCTGTATACGGACCCTTACCAATACGTGGCGGCATTAGGTGATGAAATACATCGTGCTATTCGTTTGGTTGTTGATGTTGGTCTGCACACAAAAAACATGACAAGAGAAGAGGCCATAAAATACATGATGGAGCATGAAGCGATTAGCGAACAAGGTGCTACTGCAGAAATCGAACGGTACATGGCTATCCCGGGACAAGCTTTAGGGTATAAAATTGGCGCTTTGAAGATTGCAGAACTAAGGAATAAGTACCAGAATCAGCTGGGAACTAATTTTAACCTTGCAAATTTTCATGACAACATTTTAAAAGATGGTGCTTTGCCTCTTGATGTGCTGGAAAGGAAAATGGATGCCTGGGCAGCGACACAGAAAAAGTAAGAGCTTATAATAACTTATTAGTTCGTTTTACTTGAAAATGAAAAAAGGTACAGTTTCACTGGTTTTCCGATGAATTCAAAAAAATAGTACAAGAGTGCGACGCAAGTAAAGTTCAAGAGAGATAAACTGCTGGCTTCAAAAAAAACTTCTTTTTTTATAGCAATAAATGAATGCGATTAAATTCGATTTTCCAGCACTTATTTTACGTCGAGCGTAAAACCGATTGTAGTTCCGATATCAGGTTTACTTCGAACGTGAATGGTTTGGCCATGTGCTTCAATTATGTGTTTACAAATGGCAAGACCTAATCCTGTACCGCCAACATCTCTGCTACGACCACGATCAGTTCGGTAAAACCTTTCAAAAATTCTTGGAAGATGTTCTTCAGCAATGCCTATACCATCATCGCTGATTTCAATTAAAACGTGCTTTCCATCGGTTTTGTAAATGCTTGCTACGATATAGCCGTTGTCTTTTCCGTATTTCGCCGAGTTGCTTACTATGTTGATGATTACCTGCTTTATTTTTTCCTTATCGGCATAAACAGTTACTGGTTGCTCGCAGCCTTTTTTTATGGATGTTCTAATATTTCTGGCTGCCGTTTTTATGGACAGCGATTCATATATTTCTTTAATCAAATCCTGAATGACGAATGGCACCATGATCAGGGGTTGCTCCCCGCTTTCAAGTTTGGTTATTTCATCGAGATCACTTGCCAGCGTAACCAGCCTTTGCACGTTACGTGCTGCATTTTCTAAGAACCGTTTGCTTACTTCCTTATTGTCGAGAGCGCCGTCTAGTAAAGTATCAACATAGCCTTGAATAGCGAAAATGGGAGTTTTGAATTCATGTGCCAGGTTTTGAAGAAATTCTTTTCGGTAAGCTTCGTTACTTCTTAAAATTTCGATTTCCTCTTTTTGTTGCGACGCCCATTTTTCTACATCTGCTCTTACTTCATCAATACTTTTTTGCGGAAGGATATATTTATAGTAGGTTTCTTCTCTTTTCGAAGCTTTTGTCTGATAAATAAATTTATAGATGAGCTTAATCTTTCGATAGATAAATCTCTCGAGTGTAAATTGAATTAGCAGAAAACTGCCAATAAAAACGATTACAAAAACGATTAGCGACACCCACCACTTCGGATGCATTATATAGTAGCCAAATGTTATTGGAAAGGTTAATATCGCGGCGGTATATAAAGAGAGCCGCTGAGGAGACAGGTTTTTCGTAACAAACATTTCACGAATTTACAAAAGCCAACCAACAAACAGAGTGATGGCAGCATAAAGGTTTTTACTCTTGTAATTCAAATTTATAACCAACACCTTTTACAGTGGTAATGCAATCTATACCAAGTTTTTGCCGTATTTTTCTGATGTGTACGTCGATCGTTCTATCGCCAACGATTACCTCAGTTCCCCAGACCTGGCTTAAAATTTCATTTCTTAGGAATACTCTTCCCGGTTTACATGCCAGCAGGTAAAGCAGTTCAAATTCTTTCTTTGCCAATACCACGTCCTTTCCATTCATCACAACCATAAATTTTTCCGGGTCTATAACAATATTTCCCAGCCGTAAGGTTTTTCCGTCTTCTTTATGTATTCTTCTGAAAATCGCATTGACCCTGCTTACCAAAACCTTTGGGCTAATGGGTTTATTTACATAATCATCGGCACCCGTTTCGAGGCCTTTTATTTGTGATGACTCATCACTCAAAGCCGTTAGAAATATGATCAGCGTATTATTGTATTCGGGCTTAGAACGCAAGATTTTGCAAACCTCAATACCATTCATTTTTGGCATCATGATATCAAGAATGACAAGGTCAGGTTTAAAAGAGCCTGTTTTTTCCAATCCTTCGGTTCCATTTTTCGCTGTTAATATCTCGTAACCTTCTTTTTTTAAGTTGTAAGAGATTATTTCGAGAATATCAGGTTCATCATCAACAATCAGAACCTTTTTTAAATTAGCATCCATTAACAAAACGTTTACACAAAAGTAATTTTAAGGTGATGGGCAATACAATAAAAGGCATTATATAATTGTTAAGTCCTTCAGTTAATGTTAGAATGAAATCTTAAAAGCACGATCAGTAAAACTATTGAATATGCTTTGGTAGTATTTTTGTTATACCTATGTATCATATGTACAAATCTTTACTTGTTGTATTTCTTGTAGTGCTTTCCCTTCAAACATCTGCTCAGAGACCTGTCGTTCCGTTAATGAGAAAAATTTTTCATGAAAACGTTGACAAGAGTCAAAAAGGAATTGACAAACTCGATAAAAAAGAAGATCGTTTTTTTAATGCCACCGGTGACTCTGAAGTGAATCAGCAGATTACTTATTCACTATTTAATAGAATTGATCAGCTTCAGGATAATATAGAGTCAGACAACACACTCGACGCTAATCAAAAAATTAAATTTATCAGGGGCTTAAATGAAGCGTTGGCGTCGTTTGAGAATGGGTATAGGACAAGGGAACTGAAAGGTGATTTGTTGCCTGATCTCATTAATGCCTACCAGGACGCGATGAGCCTTGAAAGGAAAAAGCAATCTATTAAACCTGTCCTTCTCGAGAATGAATACGAGATAGGTGATATTCTTGTAAAATGTTTTGCCTTCAAAAATAATCCCGGCATTAGCGAAGGAAAGGAAGCATTGCTCCTCAAAAGCAGCCAGAAACATCCTGAAAGGATTTTTCAGATCCTGAAAAATAACCCCAACGCTTTATTTGCCGATAGCCTTTTAAAAGTTGTTGTAAGAACACACCAGGAGGATATCTATAGTTATGCGCAATCAAATACGGCGCTGGGTAAAAAAATTCAAAGTAGCGATGATCCTTTGATTAAAACGATTGCGAGTTTAGCTACTTTAAAGGAAGGTCGTTTATATTTTCCTTTCCTGGATAATTTGTACAAGGGCAAAGTTTCATTAGATGAAATAGACCGCAACAGAAGCGATGAATATAAATATTACAGGTTGTTGGTTAACACTGAAATTGATTATGCTGAGAGGTTAAGGAGAAGAGATACACCAATGGCAATGGAGGCCTTAACTGAAATGTTGAGGCGAAGGGCTCTTGAAAGTTTTATAAATGTTATCAACGGTCTACATGATGAGCCGGATAATGTTAGGATGAAAAAGGTTGAACCCCTAAACCCGCAGGAATTGTATTATTTGTGCGTAATGGCTGAAACGGAAATTTACACGAGCAGTTATTTGAAAGTCTATGAAAGGATCTTTCAAAGAATGAAAAGTCCAAATAGCGACTCTCTTTTGATGAGTGTAGGTTTTGACCATTTTAAGAAGTTTATAAAAATGGCTGCTAATTATAACACCCTCGATAATTTTCTGAAGCGAATGGAAAAAGGTAATGCGGAAATTTTAATGAAAGCATTTGCTGGCGGTTTAGAAAAAACAGGCAGTCTTGAAGACGCGGTAGATGTGGCAGACAGTTACGCAAGTATTTCTGATCCTGTATTAAAAAAGCTGATCCTGGGTGAAGTACAGACGAATTTAAATCAACAAAATAAGGACGATAACAAGCGGGGGCTGGCGATTTATGACCTTTTGAATAATATATTTTTAAGTCTTGACTCTACCAGTAAGATCGATATTTCTGCAAAATTTGGTATTCCACCTATTTATATTGTCAATAATAATTCGCTAAAAGACGACAAAGGAAGAATAGTCGTTCAACAATTCTTTTTCGGAGACAAAGACGGGCTTTATTCGTATA
>JAOQAJ010000276.1 GCA_025963675.1 Segetibacter sp. | reverse complement strand
GTCTGCACATCTTCGAGCACTGTTTCAAATTCAAATCCTTCGGTATCTATTTTATTATTTACCAATGCATCAAAAATAAAAGTATCATTTGGGCATGGACTAAAGCCTATCGTAAATTTCATTGTTTCTTCTTTTATCTATCTGATAATTCGATTTGTATCTAATTGCTCAACGTACTTAATAACAACTTCAGTTAAACTATCAAAAGCCTCTTTAAATTTCCATTTTGATTTATCGCGTTCGCCAATAAAATTACTTACAGCCCTTATTTGTATAAAAGGCGTAGAACCTTGTAAGCAACAGTAATGCAGCGAAGCGCCTTCCATCGATTCTATTGAGGGTTTATATTTTGTTCTCAATGCTTCTATTCGTTCGGGCCGCGTTGTTATTTCATTTATTGTGATGGCCGTTACTTCATCTAATTTGAAAAAATTCAAATCAGGAAGAAATCTGTTGTGCAGTTTTCTTCCTGTAAATGGAAACAAATTTTCTGGTTGAAGGTTTAAATCAAAAAGGTCTTTAAAACTTCCATCCTCTTCTACACCAAGATCACCAATGAGCTCATCTTTGATTACCACAACATTTCCCGGATGAATGTTGTTATCAAAACTTCCGGCAATTCCGGCCTGAATTACGAGCTGGGGGTTTTGTTCAAAAATCAGTTTCGATATAGAAAAGCATGAAGACAATAAACCTACACCGCTTATATGAAATGAAATATCCAGTCCACGGTTTTCTTTTATAAATGTCGTATCGAGGGTTTGTTTTATTTGATCTGTTTCTTTCTGCGTAGCAGAGGTAATTACCACCTTCATAGCACAAAGGTCGCTCATCGCAGGAAGTGGACAAGCTTTTACATTTCAAATATTACCTTTGCTGAAATTTAGTGCAGATGGTTTACTTGACAAGATTGGAACATTTTAATGCGGCTCATAAATTATACAACCCTTCATGGAGCCAGGAAAAAAATGAAGAGCTTTTCGGCGTTTGTGCAAACGAGAACTGGCACGGCCACAATTTTGATTTGTATGTAACTATCAAAGGTCATATCAATCCTGAAACAGGTTTTTTATTCGACGTGAAGAAACTAAGTAAGTTGATACAGGAGCACGTTATTAAAAAACTTGATCATAAGAATCTGAATTTAGATGTTGACTTTTTGCAGGGGAAAATGTGCAGCACCGAAATACTGGCGATGGAAATATGGAAACAATTACAGCGGTGGCTTCCGTTGCATGTAAAATTACATTGCATCAAACTGTACGAGACCCCCAGAATTTATGTAGAGTACTTTGGTGATTAGATAGCAGAGAAATTGATTTCAGTAATTCTTCAACTTTTGAAATGAGTAATAAAGTAGCAGTATATAGAAAAGAACATTTTAATGCGGCGCACAGGCTCAACAACCCGTCGTGGGACGGAGATAAAAATGCATCGGTCTTTGGCAAATGCAATAACGCCAATTATCACGGCCATAATTATGAACTGATAGTAAAAGTGGTTGGTGAGCCTGCTGCTGATACGGGTTTTGTAATTGATCTTGGTTTGTTAAGTCAAATAATTGAAGAGAATGTGTTGAACCGTTTCGATCATAAGAATCTCAATATGGATTGTAAGGAGTTTGAGCAATTGAACCCTACTGCCGAAAACATTACGCTAGTTATTTATAGAATATTACGAGAAAAATTAGATGCTTCCTTAGAGCTGCAGGTGCGGCTGTACGAAACCGAAAGAAATTTTGTAGAATACCCGGCATAAAGAACAACATCAAAAGCTAGAAAAGTAAGTTATGGCATACAATAAATTAGAGGAGTACGATGACAATGTTACCCAGGGCCTAATGAAGAATTACAGGGACAGTATTGCTTTGCTCGGCGAAAATCCTGACCGGGAAGGACTTTTGAAAACGCCTGAAAGAATGGCTAAAGCAATGCAGTTTATCACCCAGGGATACCAGCAAGACGCACAGGCAATTTTAAATTCTGCAAAGTTTCACGAAGATGTAAGTGAAATGGTTGTTGTGAAGGACATAGAATTGTATAGCATGTGCGAGCACCATATGCTTCCCTTTTTTGGCAAAGCGCATATCGCCTATATACCAAATGGTTGGATAACAGGCCTTAGTAAAATGGCGCGCGTAGTTGATGTGTATTCGCGTAGGCTGCAAGTACAGGAGAGACTAACAACTCAAATACTTGATGCAATTGTAGAATCACTTCAACCACTGGGTGCGGCAGTTGTGATAGAAGCTTCTCATCTTTGTATGATGATGCGTGGTGTTTCAAAACAAAATTCGGTAACGACTACTTCTGCCTTCTTTGGAGAATTTGAAAAATATCCAACAAGAAATGAGTTTTTGAAATTGATTTCTTCAAGACTTCATTAATTCTACGTGCGGTAAATACATAGAAGTTTTTTTATTGGACGAGCAGATTTTCTCTATGGAGCTTCGGTTGTGTCACTCACTTGTACAAGATCTTTTTGTGGAGCCTTTGAAGCAACGATTTCAGATTATAATATACAATTTAAAATGTTCCAGGGGTCAACAGGTTAGGTGTATAAATCTCACTTACCTTTTTACACTATTAATAAATTCGGTACTATGAAACATGCATACATTTTCCCGGGCCAGGGAAGCCAGTTTTCCGGAATGGGTAAAAACCTATATGAGAACAACAGCAATGCTAAAGAGCTGTTTGAGCGGGGAAATGAAATTCTCGGCTTCCGAATCTCAGACCTGCTTTTTTCGGGAACCGATGAAGATCTGAAGAAAACAAATGTAACTCAGCCTGCGGTATTCTTACATTCGGTTGTAGCGTATACTACAATAACCGATGCAAAGCCTGATATGGTTGCTGGCCACTCATTAGGTGAGTTTTCTGCTCTGGTGGCAAACAAAACGCTTGAGTTCGAGGATGCGTTAAAACTGGTAAGTATTCGTGCAAGTGCCATGCAAAAGGCTTGTGAAATAAATCCATCCACAATGGCTGCGGTACTGGCTCTAGACGATGCAAAGGTTGAAGCAATTTGTAAAGATATTATGGAAGATACCGGTGAAGTAGTGGTGCCTGCCAACTTCAATTGCCCGGGCCAGTTGGTTATTAGTGGCAGTAAAAAGGGAATTGAGATCGCGTGTGAAAAAATGAAAGCTGCCGGTGCAAAACGTGCACTGGTCTTACCTGTTGGCGGTGCCTTTCACAGCCCTTTAATGAAGCCCGCCAAAGAAGAGCTTGCTGCAGCGATTGAAGCAACAAAATTTGCAGAACCAATTTGTCCTGTTTATCAAAATGTGGTCGCAAAAGCAATAACCAATCCTGAAGAAATAAAAATAAACCTGATCAACCAACTAACCGGTGCAGTTCGATGGACCCAGTTGGTACAGGCGATGGTCGCAGATGGAGCGACACACTTTACAGAAGTTGGTCCGGGCAAAGTATTACAGGGATTGGTAGGTAAGATCTTTAAGGATGCTGTCGTAACCGGAGTTAGCTAATGTATTGCAAAACGAATATTTGTAAGCCTTGCAGAATTGCGAGGCTTTTTTTGTTTTATGTTGTAAAAGAATCATGCTGTTGCTGTGGCTAATCTCTTTAATTATTAATCCAGAAGCACAAATTGAAACGACGAACGTCATTTGAAAAACCGTCGAGGGTTTGATTTTGTAACCTTGATGACAAAGAAAAATTTCTTGAAGCAGGTTTCTTCTCGGGACGACAATTTTAAAAAGCAAATTTTAGAAGGTTAATAATTGGTTCTACAATTAGGTAGAATCAAAACGTTCGTATATTTAAGGGTTGCGCGTTACCATATTCACATTTCGGGCTCACTGGTGCCCAAAATATTGTAGTTAACATCTCTCATTCACTTCCACAGGATATGCGACCAAAACATCTACTCCTATCTCTGCTTATACCTCGTCTTTCCTTTGCTCAACAACAATTGTCAACAGAGCAAATAGACAGACTTGCAGACGCGGTTAGGAAGGCTTGTTGATCCTTTTGGACTTCATTGGGACTTGGACATCCTATTAACCCTAACTTGCCGGCGAGCAAAGCATCCTTTGCTTAAATCTATAAATTTTTTAACCCAGCGCAATATTCACACTGCAATTCACCCATTCAGCATCGAATGAAGCATTCAGCTTTCTGTAAAATTTAATAGCCGGTTCATTCCATTCTAACACCTGCCATACTATTCCGTTAAATCGTTTTTCTTTCGCCTCTTTTATTAATTCGTCAAATAGTAAAGAGCCTATTCCTTTGCCTCTCAATTCTTCTGTTACTAAAAGATCTTCTAAATACATCCGTTGCCCTTTCCAGGTGCTATACCGTATGTAGTAGAGCGCAAATGCCTGTACAACACCATTCGCTTCTGCCACAAAAGCCCACCAGACAGGTGCTTTTCCAAAACCACTTTCTTCAAAATGTTGTAGTGACACGGTTACTTCGTCCGGCGCTTTTTCAAACACTGCCAGTTCGTGAACCAATTCCAGAATTCTTGCACAGTCTTCCTTTACTGCTCTCCTGATTAAAACATTCTCCATTAATTCTAACATTTTTTCGCAAATAATGGCAGCAAAAGTATAGGATCGCTTCAATGTATCAGGGCAATTTTAATTAATAAAATAAGTGCGCGCTGGAGTTATTAATTTAGGATCAACATTAAAGTAAGCAATTTGAAAGAAGTTCTTTTGCAATATGCCTCGTACCACATTTGGGCGAATGAAAAAATAATAGCAACAGTTAAACAGTTACCACCTGATCAAATAGATCAAACTGTTGAAAGTAGTTTTAGTACTCTCCACCTAAACTTTATACATCTTTGGGAGAGTGAATATTTTTGGTATCAACGATTACTGTTGGCTGAAAACATCGTTTCACCTGCTACCGATAAAACATTATCGATCGATTTTATTTGTAATGAATGGCTACAGCAATCAACGCAGATCGAGCAATTTATTATAAAATCGAAAGAGGCAAATCTAACTCATGTCTTTGCGTACATGACTACAAAAAAGCAGCAATTTAAGCAACCGGTTTACCAGGTTTTATTGCACATTTTTAATCATGCAACTTATCATCGGGGACAGATAGTAACCATGCTTCGTCAACTTGGCGTAAAGAAAATTCCGGCAACAGACTTTATAGTTTGGAGCAGAAGCGTAAGTAAAATGCCCTTCTAAGCAACTAGGAAGTTAGATTTAGTTTTTGGAAAGTTTTTTTGGTAACTGACTAAAGTACCTTGATCAACATTGTTGTGTCACTCACTTGTACTCTGCTGTGTGTACTCATCTTTTTTCTAAAAACAATAGAACACGGATGACACGGATCAAACTGATAAAAACCGATTTTTAAATTGTTTCCCTGGTAATATCACTTCGCTAACGCTGTTTTTCCGGATAAAAACGGATTGGTCCAGGTTTTCTTACATGGGCAATCTGCCTAATCCTCTCAATCTGTGTTATCCGTGTTCCAAAAAAAGTTGTGTGCTCGCCGCAGCACTTGTACCGCAAATCGTTATTGGGCTTTTTTAAACCTTTTCGCTTTTATTACAAAATTAGTGATGACCCACAGCAGCATTGACTTAGTTAGCTAAAAAAGCTGAATGACATTAATAAAGACAAACGGAGCGTCGCAACGATGACGAGGCGAAATTCTAATGCTGGTAACAAAAAAAAGAGAGCACTATAATATCGGTTCTATGAAAAGTAACAGGGAAATGAATCTTTTTAAAAAAGGAAAAGCAACTACGCTAAAATTGCTTCAATCCTTCTAAAGCCATCTTCGGTTGATAATTGCTGCCAAAGTATTTCGTAAATCGTCTTTGCAACCGGCATATTTGCTCCTAATTCTTGGTTTGATATAAATATACATTTACTGGCGTTATAACCTTCTGCAACCATGTTTAATTCTAATTGGGCTGATCTTACAGAATAACCTTTTCCGAGCATATTTCCGAAAGTACGGTTACGACTATACAGGCTATAGCAGGTAACCAAAAGGTCACCCAGGTAAACTGATGAAGCATAATTCACCTGGTTACAGACCTTATCTCCAACAACCTTTTTTAAAAATGAAATCATCTCGTCTGCAGCATTTGCAATATAGACGCTTAAAAAGTTATCGCCGTATTCAAGACCGTGAGCTATTCCCGCGCCTAATGCATATATATTCTTTAAGACAGCCGCATATTGCACTCCGATTACATCGTGGTTAACAACGGTGTTTATATATTCGGTATGAAAATGTTGTGCTAACAAATCAGCCATTTTTTCATCAATTCCTGAAAAAGTCAAATAAGACAGCTTCTCTGATGCAACTTCCTCTGCATGGCAGGGACCAAGTACAGTGAAGTAATCATCTAGTTCGACGTTAAACTTATCAAACATATAATCATTAAGCAACTGGTTACACGAAGGCAGAATGCCCTTTATTGCAGACATTACTTTTTTGCCATTAAAACTATCTGCAGGTAACTCTGCCAGCGCACTTTCTACAAATGCTGACGGAACTGCAATTAACAGCACATCTGAAGCATCAATTACTTCAGCAACATTATTGTTTAATGTGAGTAGTGAAGTGTTGAAATAAGCAGAGCTGAGATAATGCGGATTGTGCCTTCTTTGCTGCATATGACGGATAGTGCCTGCATTACGTATCCACCATTGAATTGGGTTATTATTATCTGTCAGAATTTTTGCAAGAGCTGTTGCCCAGGTTCCGCTGCCTATAATTCCAAATTGCATTAATGTGCTTTAAATATTTGACAAACATACAAAACGCGTCGCACAGAAGCACGGCGTCTGCGGAAGTTGAGTTAGGGCTACTTATCTTTTTCCCCTTCAAATAACTCTTCCTTTGGTACAACCTTCACCTTATCGCCTTCTTTAAGTGTTTTGCTCACCACATTATAAGGGCCTGTTATTACCTCTTCGCCACCATTGAGGCCACTGATAATTTGTATATAATTAAGGTCCTGTATGTCTGTTTTTACCTCAACCCGTTTTACGGTAATTTTATCTGCCTGCAACACGTATACCACCTCTACCAGGTCGTCAGGGTTACCGGAAAAACTATTTGAGCTTTCGGCACTTTTATCCCCTTTTTTATCGTTCTTTTCTTTATCAACTTTATCACCACTCTTGTCCCTGGTTGTAACAGCGTTAATAGGAACTGCCAAAACGTTAGCATGTGTTTTGGTCTGAATATCTGCACTGGCATTCATGCCGGGTCTGAAAGGGGAACTTTTAAATTTTTTATCTGCCATGAGGTCCTGGTAACTTTGGGGAAGCAGCCGGATGTGCACCTCATAATTGGTGACATCGGTGCCTGAAGATCCTTGTGAAGCCTGTGCGGCAGTAGTATTGCTGCTGGCAATCTTAGTTACAATGCCGCGGAACTTCCTGTTGGTGTAAGCATCCACTTCTACAAGTGCACTATCGTGCAAATTGACTTTTGGTATATCGTTTTCGCCGACGTTTACTCTTACTTCCATCACACTCATATCGGCCACACGCAACATTTCGGTTCCAGCCATCTGGGCAGTACCAACCACACGCTCGCCTTTTTTAACGGCCAACAAACTTACTACCCCGTCCATGGGTGCCACGATTGTTGCCCGGCCGACATCTTTGTTGGCCCTCATAAGTTGGGCACGTGCACTCTGCACCGATGCCTGAGTACCTCTAATTCCCTGAACTGCGGCATTATAATTTGCCCGGGCAGTCTTCATCGTTTGGTCAGCCTGCTCGAACTCTGAACGGGAGATAACCTTTTCGTCTAATAATTTCTTTTGCCTATTATAGGTAATTTCGGCTTGGTCTAATGTTGCTTTTAATGCTCCGAGTTGAGCTTGAGAATTTGACACCTGGGCCTGCGATTGCGTCACAACGGCTGCGGCCTGGTCTCTCTGGCTGTTGTATATGTCTGCGTAGATTCGAGCAATAACTTGTCCTTTTCTTACACTATCTCCTTCTGCCACATCTAGCTGTACTATCTCGCCACTAATATCCGGACTGACTTTCACCTCAATTTCAGGGTACACTTTACCGCTGGCGTTTACTGTTTCAGTAATTGTTCTTTTAATAACCTTTTCTGCAGTTACTTTAATACCTGCTTCTGTACCAATTACGCCGTTCTTCTTTAGAACGACCATTATAATAATAAGTAATACCAGTCCACCAATTATCCAAATCAGTTTTTTATTCATACCGGTGTTTTGTTTTTTAGGGTTGGATTTGAAAGAAAACGCTGGTTACAATTTTATTCCTTGTCCTTTATAGAACTCAAGCACTTTCATTTTGAAAACAAAATCGTAATGATTGCTAATTTCATCAATTTGAGCAAGATAAAGATTATTCTGAGTGATTATAAAATCGAGAGTGCCGAGCAGGCCAATATCATACCTCTTTTTAGCGAAGTCGAACGCTTTTTGCGAATATTCAACAGTGCGGCGGGAAGCGTTGTATTTTTGAAGTGAAGAGTACGAATCCTGGTAGGCGTTGTAAATGTTTGTTTTCAAATTTAAATTCTCCTGTTCATCCTGCAATTGCAGTTGGTTCACATTTACTTTAGCCCTTTCCCATTGTGTACGTGAATTGTAAGAATTGAAGATTGAGAAGCTAATACCTAATCCTATACTTTGTCCAAAATTTTTAGTTAACTGACGAAAAAAAGGAATTCCTTCTGTTCCTACCATTCTTACAGATGGAGCAAAAACTTTGTACTGTGTACTACCTATGGTAACAAAAGCATTAGTAGAGTCAGGAGGAGCAAAAGCCGTAACCGGATATTTTGCATTTACTGCTCTTGTATTTATTCCACCAAAGGCAGATAAGCTGGGATACATGAAACCTCTGGCAGCTTTTGCCTCTTTTTGGGCACCTTCAATCCTTAGCCTGTACATTTTTTGAAGTGGCTGTGTATTTAGCGCGAGTTGGTAAACAGCAGCTGGTTGTAAATCTGCAATATTTTCAACAGGTATGCTTTCGACGGCAGGAGATGCTATATCAAAAGGCAAGGCAAAATCGTAGTTCATATACGCCTTTAGATTGATTAGAGCCTGTTGCGAAAGTGCCTGTGCCTGTAATAAACCAGAACTATCCTTTGCAAGTTGAGCTTCGATCTGAATAGCATTTAATTCCGGTTGGCTTCCTGCGTTTACCAATTTTCGGGTAATTTCTAACTGAGATCTTGACTGGTTTACCTGCACCTCACTAATGCGTGCCTGCTCACGTCGTAGCATTACTTGCAAAAAAGCGTTAGCCACTGCAAGTGAAATATCGTTACGTGCCTTGTCTATTCCTACTTCATCAGCCTTTAGATAAAGCCTGTTAGCAGCAATGGAGTTTTTTCGTGCATTCCAATTGAAGATATTATAGCTCGCCTGCAAGTTCCCACTTCCTGATATAAAACTTGAGCTTACCAAAGTACCCGTTGTTGGATCTTCTGTCAGGCCATGCTGGTAACTGCTGTTTATTCCACCGGATAAATTAGGATAAAGTGATGCCTGGCTTTGAGTAACTGATAACCGTGTAAGGCGGGCTTGTACATCTGACTGCTTTATGGAAACATTATTCTTCATGGCATAGTCTACGCACTGTAACAAACTCCACTTTTCCTGACTATAACATTTGATTGTGAAAAAAAGAATGAAAAAAAGTGTATGTCGACTGGTCATGAAACAAAAATAATGTAATTAATTACTAAAATAGGTTTCGCAGGAAAGCGGAAAAATCGTCTAATTCTGCTTAAATACTCAGTTTTTAAAAGAATAATTTTAAAATCTCTTTTTATGCCATGTTTTGCTCATACAGGTATCATAAGATCATTTGGAGTTACTGCCTGTTGCTCAAATTGATAACCCTTTTATTGCATCTCTTCTATTTATTGTAAAACACTCTAAATGAAGCAATAAAGTATAATTAAGAAAATGCTTTACATGCAGAATATAATGTTACAGTACAAGTGTGCGACGCAAGGATGTTGAGTAGGGGAAAAAATAGTTTGGCTAATAGTAAAATAAATCACAATAAAAAGTTCTTTACCAACCTGGATAAAGGGGGTGTAATTGAACTCTGAAACGTAAGATTATTTGAAATCTAACGGAATGTTCAATTTAACATTAAAATTGCGACCCATGTTAAACACACCTTGCCTGCCTGTAACATTGTTAACCCCGGCATATTTTAGCCGGCTTAAGTGGCTTTGATAAGCAACATCAGTAAGGTTGTTTAATGAAAGATATATACTAAAAAGTTTTGCTTGTTTTGTGTGTACGTCTGCACCGGTTCCAATATCGAGGAGGGCGTAACCAGGAGTTATGGTTTCGGTGTTATAGGCAGTAAACACACGGCTTTGTTTTGCTGTAGCATCCATTTCTATCTTGAAATATAAGTTCTTTAGCGCCGCTCCTGCCTTTGGAAAATTTGCCCTTAGCTCGCTTAGCAGATGAGCTGGTGGCATGGCAGGAAGATTTTTACTTCCGTGTAAAGATTTATTAAAAGAACCGGCGACAAAAGAAAAAGTGTTTTCAAAATGCAGCCAATCGAGCGGATGAGGATGTATATCGAAATTTGCTTCAAACCCTGCAAGTCTTGCACCTGACTGGCTAAACTTAAAAGCTTCAAGCGTTACTCCGTTGTCATCTAAAATGGAATCTCCACCAATTTTGGAGGCGAGCCTTTGGTAATAAATATAGTTGCTGACATTATTATAAAAAGCACTGACTCCGAAACTGATGTGCTGTGAGGCAACTTCCACCCCGGCGTCAAATTGCATCGAGGTTTCAGTGCCGAGGTTATTATCGCCATACTCATATCTATACGTACCCTCGTGTGCCCCATTGCTACTTAATTCGGCGGCGTTAGGTGAACGATAACCTCTTGCAACATTGGCCTTAAGAGTTACCTGTTCAGACACTTCATATGCAATACCCGCACTGCCACTTATATTTCCATAGTTTTTATTTAAAGCATTAAATTTCCGATCAGTTCCTTCTGTTAATGCTTTAATATCCATTGAACGGGTATCAGCCCTGAGCCCACCGCTTAATGTTACCTTATTGAAGCTTTTGGTGGTAAACACAAACAAGCCTGCATCGAACAAATTGTATTCGGGTATTAGTTTCGCAGGAGCCAGGTTCCTGTTTTGCTGGTACATGCCGTTGAAGCCGAGCGTGGTTTTCCATCCTTTTTGCTCCGCCAACTGGTATTGGAAATTATAGTTAACAGTACGCAGGTCGAAATATAAATCAGGAGTAGTAGGCATAGCGGGATCGCCCATTTCCTGTCGGCGGTTCCTCTGAAAGGCTACTGTTGCTACTATACGATTTCTTCCAACAGAAAAACTATTATCCAGCGCAATTTTAAAATGCCTCACGTGCTGATACGGCGTTAATAATTTTCTATTACCTAGCTCAGAACTGGTAGCAATATGTTCATAGGGCGTTTCCGCGAAAGCCATAAATTTACCCGAAGCCGAATCCCTGGTTCCCTCAGTAATCCCGAGTTTTTGATTATAACTGCTAATGATTAAATGACTAAAGCCCCATCCTTTATTGATGCCGACATAACCGCCCCAATTCTTTTCGCCAAAGCGGCTGTTATAAACCTGGCCGTCATATTTATTTTTATAATCACCTGCAGACTTAATGCTTCCGTAAGCATTCCAATTAAAGCCACTATGAAGATTTCCGGCAAGATTTCCGTTAAACCCATAAGTATTATTATTGCCCGTATAACTGGTCAATAAATTACCTTTTATAGAGCCAGGCGTAACCGGCTGATTGGTGATAAAATTTATAACGCCGGCAATAGCATCACTGCCATACATAAGCGATGCGGGACCTTTTAAGATCTCTACTTTCTGTACACTGTATTCGTCAATTTCAATCCCGTGTTCATCGCCCCATTGTTGACCTTCCTGTCTAATTCCATCATTGATCGTTACTACCCTGTTATATCCTAAACCGCGAATGACTGGTTTCGAAATCGCAGGTCCTGTTGTTATCACAGAAACTCCCCCCTTACGCGCCAGGGCATTTAACAGGTTGGTAGAAGCATTTTGTAAGAGTTCGGTCTTTTTTATCAGAGAGACCGGTTGGGGTGAATTTCTTAGACGGGTAGCAGAGGAAACTCCGGTTACTGTAACAGCTTCCTGCTCAACAGCAGTTGTATTTAAAGCAAAGTCTTTATGCGTATTTCCTTTAATAGTTACCGGAACTATTAAAGAAGCAAAACCCTGGTAAGTAACCTCTACAAGATACCTTCCGTCGTTAATTCGGGAAGTAGAATAATTGCCCCCTGTATCGGAAATTGCTCCAGCTTTAACGTCATGAATAAAAACAGAGGCGCCCGGAAGGGAATTTCCTTTTTCATCGATGACCTTTCCTGATAATACTGAATTTCTACCTGCTGCCTGTGAAAAAGCCAAGTCGCAGAAAAACAATAATTGCAAGGTAACCAGAAGAACAATAAAGATTTTGTTCATAATTTTTGAAACGTTGTTGCAAATATAAATATAATTACTACTTCTACAAGCAGTCTTACAGGATTACCAGAGTAAAAAAAAGTTAGAATAGTTGCGAAAATGGCGGAATAATATTGGAAGCAGCAAGATCAACAGAATTAGAAGAAAAATTTTC
>JAOQAJ010000266.1 GCA_025963675.1 Segetibacter sp. | reverse complement strand
AAGTGACGTGTGATAAACGAGGAGATGGTTTGGGATGATTGGGCAAAGTCAAACGCCATTTGCCGTTAATGCCGGGAACCAGGCGACTGTATGCACTTTAGCGGGTTATGTCAAAGGAATTTTCAGGAGGCTATTCCATGTCTAACTGTTCCCAATGCTCCAGCGATGACGTTATTACAAATGGATTGACGCCACATGATTACATTGCTTCGTTGCCCGCATTGAAGGGGAAGCGGTATGCAGTTGAGACTGCTGCATATTTAAACTAAAGTACAAGAGTGCGACGCAACAATGACACCTCGCAGCTCTACCGCCAGGCTCATAAAAAATTCCCGATACAAATACAACGAAAGCAGGAATACTAGTCGCCGACCATTTGAAACGAATCAAACTTTGCTTTGCCCTTGCCTTTCGACACGAGGCCAGCGCGTACACCTCTGTCCCATGGGGGAAGAAAAATGCCGTCTATTGGCTTTGAATTGATTGTGGTAAATGCACCATTATCGGCTGCGACGGAAAAAGTATAATAACGACCTCCTGTTGCCTGCATTTTAAAATTTACTGCTTGTTTTGCCTTGATCGGCACCGAAGCAACAACGGTTGCTGTATCATCTTTTAACCTAATCAATCTTGCAGAGTCCCCCGAATACAAAACGCTTAAAGTGTTTTTATCGTCTCCGATAGCTGCTATACCAGCATTCGATTTTGTTCCCTTTTTGAGTAAGGTTGCTGTTGCCGTAAAATCGCCTGTTGGAATCTTTTGGCCAATAAAGGCTCCCGCAGAAACATTTGCTGCATTCAATTGCAGATTACCCTTTTTGGTCTTATATTTTAAATCTTTCTGAAAAACACTCCATTGCCAATCAAGAGATAATTTTCGATTATTGAAATCGTCTATAATGGGGGCTTGCTTAGCAATAGGTTCGGGAATGTTGACAAATTTCACCCAGCCATCAGGAGTAAATTTAAACTCACTTAACAAGCCTTGACGCCCGGTAAATGCATTGGTCTTTTTATCGTAAGCATGGTGTAGGAAATAGTATCGTCCATCTTTTTCAATCGGTGTACCATGGCCGGGGCAAATCCATTGTTCATTACTTTTTAATACCGGGTTTGCCGGATCTTTTTCCCAGGGACCCAATAAATTTTTAGCCCTTGCAATCCCCACAATATAATTACAACCAACACCACAACAACCTGCGGCGGCATAAAATGCATAATAATATCCGCCATGTTTCATCATAGAAACGCCTTCTACAAGGTTTTCTTCCCAGGCGACTTTATTTCTGAATAACTCATGTTTCTCACCGATTAAACCTGATCTATCTTCCTTCATTTCCATCGCCCAAATAGGGGTTGGCTGTTTTACGCTGTTTGCATCTTCTTTCCAGATCAGGTAAAGCTTACCGTTTTCATCGCGCATGGGAAAAGCATCTATAGAACCTGCTTCCTGGCACATCATAGGGCCATGATCTTTATAAGGGCCTTCGGGCTTATCGGCGCTTGCAATACCAAGGCACAGGTTGCCGCCTTTTTTGTGTGCAGAATAATAGACGTAAACCTTTCCATTGTCATAAGTTATCTCCGGCGCCCAGAAATAATAATCTGCCCAATCCGGCAATTCATTAAAAACATATCCCTGGGTGGTCCAATGAACCATATCAGCAGATTTCAAAAGCGGGTAAGCGGGCATCCAGTTAGAGGTGGTGGCACTGGCCCAATAATTATCGCCGATTTTTATGATAGACGGATCAGGATAATCACCAGGCAGAATTAGCCTTTGTGAAGAAGCAGAAAAACCTGCAAATAAAGTAAGCACTGAGACAATCATTAATTCGACTTTTTTCATAACAGCTCTTTTCTTTCTATTTTATTAATCTATACTTCGTAAATCTATTGCGCAGGAATGGGTATTGGAACACCTTCCTTTACCGGTTCACCAAAATTTGGGGTTCCATCTTTATTCCAGGTAAATTTTTGTGCCCTTGGTGAGCGGTTTCCACCACATCCCATGTTAGGAGCACGGTTAGCATGGTATAAAATCCAGTCTTCCTTTCCATTAGGTGATTTGAAAAAAGAATTATGCCCGGGAGCATACACGCTATTTAGCGAGGATTGCTTAAATACTGAGGCCGGGGATTTCCTCCAGGAAGCAGAGTCTAATAAATTACCGTCTTTCCCTGTGAACGTCAGCATTCCCAACCCATAATAGTCAGTCCAGCATGCACTGGCGGAATATACCAGGAATAGCTTTTTCTTATGCTCCAAAATTTCCGGACCTTCATTCACGTCAACATGTGGTGGGTTGTCAGATGCAGAGTCGGCAATCAGGTCACCATATTTTTCCCAATCAAAAGTAGGCGCAGAAATTCGTACCCGCTTCCCTGAAATCGTCCAGGGATTTGACATCTTAGCAATATAAATATCCTGCGATCCATTCTTATGGGCTTCCCATCCTGCCCACGTCATATACCATTGCTTCTTATATTGAAAAACAGAACCGTCAATTGCCCACCTGTCAGTACTATCAGAAATCTTTCCCTTAAAAGTCCATTCACCTTCCAACGGATCTTTTGAACTATTTTCGATTACATACAACCTGTGATTAACGTTCCTTCCATCATCAGCGGCAAAATAGACATACCATTTATCATCGATGAAATGTATTTCTGGTGCCCAAAGTTGCTTTGACCACATAGTTCCTGCAGGCGGTCTCCAAACCGTTTTATGTGGCGCAGTTCGTAACTCTGAAATATTTTTCGTTTTCCAGATTTCTATTCGGTCTCCCATGGTTTGTGTGTAATAATAATAGCCGTCTTTATATATGTTCCAGGGGTCGGCACCACGAGGCAAGAGAGGATTTGTAAATGTCTGTTGTTGCCTTTGTCCTGACTTAAAAATGCCGCAGGAAGTAAACAGCAAGGTGACGACAATTAAAGATACCGTTTGATATAAAATTTTGTTCAAGGCAATAATCATCGCGCCAAAAATAATAAATACGAGTCGTAATGGTTTTTGATTTTTTTTATCCCACGACAAAACTCTTTTCAACAACGTTGTGTCACTCCCTTGTACTTTATTTTACTTTATTCGGCCTGGTATTACAGGTTTTATCAATTAACCTGTAAATATCTTAGAAGCAAGACTTTCTTTTCAAAACCGGGCTTGAGATTGCTTTTTGGTTTACTTATATTTAAGTCACAATTTTCGCCTTCGTATTACACCCCAATAAATTGTAATCATGCTTGCAGATAAAAAACTTAAAGCATTCGTGCCTACCCTTAGTGCTGATATCCTGGTTGTTTGCATCGGAATTCTGCTTTCTTTTATAGCCAACAAATTTTATAAAAAGCAGACGATAAAAAACGTTGAATAGATTAATGACAAAACAAGTAATGATCACACAAGAGGAAATAAAAAACAATTTTTTTGCAGCTTTTCCAACA
>JAOQAJ010000265.1 GCA_025963675.1 Segetibacter sp. | reverse complement strand
TACACTTGAGGATACAATAGAATTCCTTAGTGACATTACCGGCTGGGCAAAAAATCGCACCTACATGCCCTACCTTATTTTAGACGAAACGATTGGAATTCTATCGGGTTTCCTGATTTGAAGAATATTGACTGGAGTATCCCGAAATCGGAGATGGGGTGTTATATAGATAAAGACTTTGCAGGAAAAGGCGTAGGATTAAAAGCATTTTAATTATTCTGCGACTTCTGCTTCTCTACTTTTCAATTTCGCAAACTTTTTTTGTGCACCCAGCAAATCCAGGTTGCAGCAATACGAATTGCTGAGGCCAGTGGTGTTGAACGAGAAGGCACTATCTGTTGCGATTATAAAACTACTTCACGCTATTTAGGTGACCTTATTTATTACGCACGTTTGAACTGACATTATCCTTCATTTTCTTATGCCAAAAATAGTAAGAGAGAACTCCCGGCAATATCCAGATCAGCATTGAAAACATCATGAGGTCGAATTTACCAGCGAATGCAACGTTTGAATAAATAGCACCGCCAAGGTCAAAGAACAGACCAGCATAAGCCCAATCTTTTATGCTGCGATTCAAACCTGGAATAAGAATAACAATTGAACCGATAATTTTTGCGATACTAATAAATCGTATGAAATAGATCGGGTAGCCAAGTACATCATGCACAAATTGTATTGACTCTTTTGAAGGTTCAACTCCGCCAATCGCTGAAAAGATCATCAAGCCGGCAAAAACAATAGTAGATACCCAGTAAATAATGTTAGTCGTTTTGGTTGTCATGTTATTAGTTTTGGTAAAGCGATTTGTTTCAATCAAAATAAAGGCTTCCTTTCATTTTTCATAATTAATTTCCCCAGATTATATTAATGAAAGGTGTTTCGATTACTTCAACCTATTAAAGAGAACCAACAAGCTACTCATGTTTGGTGACTACTTAGCAACATTTAGTGCTGAATGTTCCGGCATTATTCAACAACTAATTTTTCGTTGAAAATCCCCTTCTCTGTCGTTAATGTCAATACGTAAAGGCCTTTGCTAAATCCTTTTACAGGAATTTTAAATTCTTCTCCTGCTTTAACCGATCCTGCAATTTTTTTATAAACCAGTTTTCCTGAAGCGTCGGATAATTGAAGCGTTAATTGTTTTGTTTCAGTGAGAACTCTCACAATGCTATTGTTAACAGCCGGGTTTGGATAAACCACGTATTGTTCACCCGGTTCATCAAAACTTATTTTTACAACCTTTGAATAGCTGTAGTTCGCATCTTTATCGACCTGCTTTATCCGGTAGAAATTACCCCCTGCGTAAGGTTTTACATCGCCGAAGGAATACTTCTGCGTGCCCGGGAAATTGCCAGCCTGTACTTTACCGATATAGCTAAATGTAATTCCGTCAGCACTTTTTTCGATTTCGTAGTAGCTATTATTTATCTCATTGGCGGTAGACCATTGCAATGATACACTACGCTCCTGGTTTTTGTTGGCAGTGAAAGTAAGCCAGTTAACAGGTAGTGCCGAAGCCTGGTAGGTACAAATCTTAAGCCCCCACTTGGTTAGGGAACCACCGTCGTCGTCATAGCCATCCACTATTTCAAGCTTCCATGTTCCTGTGCTATTTTCATTATTAAAAGCTGCAAGAGATTTGGAAGGTTTACTGGTCTGCTCATTATTAATCGGACAATTTAAAGGATTTGTGGCCTGGTCGTCCAAGCTCAAATCAAAATCCAGGCTATCTCCACACATCTTACTAAATAATTCTACCCTGGTATTTGATGGACTTATAAGTGTCACCGTCAGGTCACCAACGTAAGAATGTGTCCCCTTTAATCCTACCACGTTAATGTCCTGAATGACCCCACCTGCCGGTATATTTAACGTTGAAGTAATCGTGTTTATAATCGTACTAATAGTTTTGGGAACGTCTGGACTGTACACAAGATCACTACAAACGATTGCCGGTGTTTTAAAAAGAGATACTGTGGATGTTGGTCCGGTGCCGCATAAATTATGTGAAACAACACGCCAGTAATACTCGGTATTTACTGCCAAAGGTGCAGTAATAGTATAGCTTGTATCTGCAATATTATTTATACTTGTAACATTCGATGCAAAGGTTGAAGATGTTGAAATGTTTAGTGTGTAATACCCCGCATCAATTTCAGACTTCCAATTAAAGGTTGTGTTTACCGGAACACCAATAGCCCGGTTTGCCGGCGAAATACAAACAGCAGCTTTCGCAGGGGCGCTGCCGATAGTAAATTGAATTACTCTCGATAAAACAACAGATCCGGCAGTCCCTGTAATCGTAATGTCATAAATTCCGTTAGGGATGTTTCCAGTTAAGAAAATTGAATCACTTGATCCGGGAGTGATGGGGTTTCTTGCAAAGGAAACTGTACTTCCTGCGGGGTTTCCGCTGGCTGAAAGGGTAATGGGAGTAGAGAACTTATTTAATGAATTTGTGTTGATGACTGTTGCAGCACTCGCGTTATTACATGCTGCAACGGGTGTTGGATTGTTAAATGTAAAAGCAAACTCAGACGTAGCTTTTATGGTGAAGTTTTCGTTTGAAATATCAAAAAACACGTTTCCGACTGATGTTACCCGTAGTCGCGCTGCGGTAGTAACGTTATTTGGAATGATGATTTCTTCAGCTCCGTCATTTGGCGTATTTGACGCTAATGTTATTGGAAAAGTCGCTCCGCCATCAATTGAAAGTTCGATGTTTACATTTTTGCAATTTACAGGAGCAATGTTCGTTTTTGCAACATCCCATTTAACAGTAGTGAAGGATCCAACACTCCAGGTAACGGCAGTATTTGGAGCAGTAATAATAAAAGGACCGCTGGTGCCATCAACCGTTACGTTGGTTTCGCCTGAACAAACACCACCACCGCCAGAACGATTGTCGCGGGCCGTCAAACGAAATTTTAGTGTTCGGCCATAAGAAGGTAGTATTTCACCTATTGTAGTGCGGTTGTTCACAACGTCAGTCAACTGGGGGAAATATCTTACAGGTGATACTACCGGGGCAAAAGAGCGAAAAATCGGAGCATCACCGGAAGGTTTGTTCCAATCGTTAAAAGGACCACCTACATTTATCTCTTCCCAACTGTAAGTAAGTGGATCGCCATCAACATCAGATGCCGAGCCGGTTAGCACAAAAGGCGTTGATGTAGGAATAACATAACTGGTTCCTGCATTTACTACCGGAGCATGATTGCCGGTGGCGAGGTGTACAGCACATGAGTTGCCATCAGCAGTATTTATATAATTGGTTATTTCATCAAAGCTAACAGCATGAAAGTAAGGCATGGTGTTCGCCTGCAGGTTGTTGGCAGGCATGCAAATGCCGGCGTAGGCCATTATTGTCGAGCCGCTGCCCGGTTCTGCATTCGTAGTAATATTTCCATTGGAACCGCCACAATTGCCAGTCGTTGCATTGAAAGTATGATTAGCGCCAAACTGGTGGCCAATTTCATGAGCAACAAAATCTATGTTATAAGGATCGCCGACAGGGTTTACGCTTCCTGTTACTCCCTGGGCTTTTACTCCGTTGACACATACGACTCCAACACTTGCATATCCACCGGCTCCTGTGCTGAATGTATGGCCAATGTCGTAATTGGCGGAACCTATTAATGAATCAATTACGTATTGACTTTCAGTTATAAGAACAACCGCATTTCTATTTCCCGTAAAAGGTTGGGTTGCCGAGTCTGTAAAAATGACTTTGTTATTATTACTAACCAATACCATTCTTACGTCTACTTCTGTTTCATATACACCATCCACCCTGTTAACAGTAGTTACAATTGCAGATAATGCTTGTGAAGGTGTAACCTGCCGTCCACCGACGGCGACCGCATATTGCCAGGTGCAGCCAACAGCTAACCTGTATTTTCGTAATGTTCCTCCTATGCAGCTTGCCGCTGTTGTTCGTTGTGCCGATGAACGTTTTTTAAAATTTGATTTGTCAATAAGCAGCCCTTCGTCAAAAAAAGGTGTTTTGGCTGAAAGGTCTTTTTTATTATAAACGATATAATCTGCTAAGCTTTCTTTTGCATAAGGGTCGATAAAAACAGAGCCATTCGTTGGAGAAAGGATCATCGCATGCAGTCCAAATTCTGTCCAGTCTATTTTGATAGTTGCATTTGGATCATCAATTCCTTGCCCGCCATAAGTTTTAATATTTGAAAACTGAGCGCTTAACCCGGGTTCCATTATAAACGTCTCTGCAATCTTAAAACGTTTAAAGCTACCATCGGGCATAGGAACTGTGAAGACTAACGGACTGTTTTTAGCTGCTGCAGAAAACTCTTTAGGCGCAGTACGCAAAGCAGTGTTAAGTCTGGCAGTATCCAAACGGAGGGTGCGATACAGTTTAGGTAACGCAATCGCAGGATCGTGTTTAATCCCGATTGAGGATTCTGGTTGTTCTGTCCAGAAGTTGGTTTGTGCCGAGACGGAGTAGCTACAGACCATCACCACAACCAGCAATTTTATTCTTTTAAAAGGATTTATCATAGATGGATATATCGCCGTATAAACGTAAGTTATTTTTTTATCATGAGTCTGCCAACCTCAATTAAGAAGTAAAAGATATCATCTAACGAACATTGGTGAGGTTAACGTATTTTTTCGACCTTTTTTTTTGATATTGCCGAACTTATGCCGTTCCTAAATCGATAGTCAAACGTCCTTTGGCTGTTTTTAAGCCGTATATTTAGTTTCAAACAATTTATCTTCGCGGCATAAATATTTAAATTTCAAATAAAATGAAGAAGTTTTTTATAGCTAGCCTGGCAGGCATATTTTTTTTAGCTGCCTGTGAAAATACCGGTTCTTCTACTGTTGGCACTTACGAAAAAGAGGAAACATCTCAATCATCTGAAAAAAGTGAAGGTGAAAGTCATGGTGAAAAAGCAAAAGAACATTCTGAAACCACAACTTCTGAAGGCGCAACTCACGATACAACTTTAAGAACCTCTGGCGATGCTCCAAACGGTGCTTCGGGAGCCGAAATAAAGACTGGTGCAAACGTGCCGGTGGACAGCGCAAAAAGCAAAGCGCCACAACATTAAGGTGGACAGCAAATAAATAGGATCCCGAAAAAGGTATTAAAAAAGCGTTTATGTGAAGAAGATTTGACTCTTTGCATAAACGCTTTATTTTATGTCAATTTTGCAAAATGGCTAAAAAAAGGTTTGCCGTTGAACGGATTGCGACGCAACGATGATACATCCGTGATCTTCTGCCGGAATTAAAAAAAACTTCTATTTTCCCCTTTCTTTATAATGCACTTCACTCAATCCTCTTAATTTCTCAGCCGCCCACTCTGCACTTACATCCCTTTGTGGATTTGCAAGCATTTCATAACCCACCATAAACTTCTTAACGGTCGCAGATCTGAGCAACGGCGGATAAAAGTGCATGTGCCAATGCCACTCGCCATGTTCTCCATCATTTACCGGCGACTGGTGTATGCCAGCAGAGTACGGAAATGAAATTTCAAAAAGGTTATCATATTTCGCAGTTAACTTTTTGAGTATTTGAGCATAAGCATGTTTTTCTTCAGTAGTAAACTGCAACAGGTTTTGTACATGTCGCCTGCTTATAATCATTGTTTCATAAGGCCAAACCGCCCAGAAAGGTACGAGCGCAACAAAGTGTTCATTCTCCAGCACAAGTCTTTCTTTCTGCTCTAATTCCAACTGTAAGTAGTCACTCAACAAACTCCTTCCGTGTTCATCGAAGTGTTTTTTTTGCTGGTTCGTTTCCTTTACAATCTCTAAAGGCAAAGATGAACTTGCCCAAATCTGGCCGTGAGGATGAGGATTACTGCAACCCATCATTTCGCCTTTGTTTTCGAAAATCTGGATATACCTGATCTGCTGATCGCTTCCTATTTTTTCAAACTCATCACACCACACTTCAATCACTTTCTCAATTCCCTCAACAGTTAGAAGAGGCAACGTGAGGCTATGATCAGGCGAGAAACTGAGCACTTTGCAAATTCCTTTTTCGCTTTTTGCAGATAACAACGCATTCACATTTACTGCGCCGTCTGGCGTGTCTTCCAGTAACGCAGAGTAATCGTTGGTAAAAACGAAAGAAAATGTATAGTCAGGGTTTACACTGCCGTCTGCCCTTGTATTGCCGGGGCACAAATAACATTTGGGATCGTAAACCGGCCGCTCGTCTGGCGGTAAGGTTTCCACTTTGCCCTGCCACGGCCTTTTGGTTCTGTGTGGCGATACCAGTATCCAGTCTCCTGTCAAAATATTCAATCTTGTGTGCGGATGTTCTCTTAAATCAAATGCTTCCATACTTTTTACCTTTAATGATTCCTCAATCAAAATTCCAAATTGTCATCAAAAAGATCATTTCATATTTGATGCTGCCACCGATAGTAACCGGAAGCTTTTTGGTAACCGGCGCCAAATCGCTGGTCGGCATCGCTTGCGTCGCACTCTTGTACTATCTTGTCTAATATGCAGCAGTTGTCTCATTATCAAATGTGCTTCACAGGCAGGGTGGCGCTACTAGTTGCGGCATTTTTATCAGCCCCATAATCATTTGGAATAAAAGTTGTACCAGCCCGCTACTTTAGATACAATTGTGAGTGTAAATACGATGAAATGATTAGTACAGGATGAAGGGCATGAACGTGCCGATACAAACAACTGCTTACTTTTGATACAAGGAAGTGGGTTAATGTGATTGTCAAATCTTGCAACCGTCATATTACCTTTAACATCAATACTAGCTACTTTCACTTACAGGGAATGATTATTTAGCGCCCGCAATTATTATAACTATCGATAGCAGATGAAGTTTTTCATTGTTTTGTTTTTTTCTTTTTGGTTAGCATTTGGTTCATATGCGCAACAGCTTGTATTGCCGGGCACTAATCCTGATCCGTCTGTTGTAAAGGTTGGCGATACTTATTGGGCGAGTGCTACTTCATCAAACTGGCTTCCTGCTTTCCCGCTTTTATATTCAAACGATCTCGTTAACTGGAAACAGAAAGGATACATTTTCAACAAACTCCCCGACTGGGCCGATTACTATTTCTGGGCACCGGAGATAACTTATGATAAGGGAAAAGTCTATGTCTACTATACCGCACACAAAAAAAATGGCGGATTATGCGTTGGTGTTGCCAGCGCAGACAAACCCGAAGGTCCATATAGAGATCACGGACCATTGGTTTGTGAAGAACTGGGTTCGATAGACGCATTTCCTATAAGAGACCGAAATGGAAAATTGTATTTAGTCTGGAAAGAAGATGCCAACAGCGCAGGTGAACCAACACCAATCTGGGCTTGTGAAATGAATGAAGAGCGAACAGCTTTAATCGGGCAAAAAAAGGAATTATTCAGAAATGATGCTCCCTGGGAGCAGTCGTTGGTTGAAGGCGTCTCTATCATTCGGCACGATGATTATTTTTACGCGTTGTATGCAGCCGCCGGTTGTTGTGGCTCGGGTTGTAGTTATGTATCAGGTGTTGCCCGTGCGAAAAACCTTTTAGGTCCGTGGGAAAAATATCCCAAAAACCCCATTTTAATAGATTCGGAAAACTGGATCTGCAAGGGCCATGGAACGGCGATTGAAAAAGACAACAAATATTATTTCTTATACCATGCCTACGACAGAAAAACCAGTGCGTTTACAGGCAGACAAGGATTATTGCAGGAATTCGCTTTTACAGAAGATAATTGGATAAAGTTTGTAAATACTAAGAACGATACAATCTCGCGACAAAAGATGCTAGTTGACGAGTTCGAAAGCAACAGGCTAAACGATATCTGGCAATGGAGCGTTTTCCAGGAGATTAATTACCAGGTGAAGGATGGCCAGCTAAGGCTGTCGGGATTACATGGTCCATCAGGAAGTTTTATAGGGCAAAAAATAATAAGTGATAATTATACGGCTACCGCTGTAGTTAGGGCAAATGCTTCATCTGCTTCTGCAGGCCTCGGTGCCATCGGCGATTACGAGGACATCGTGGCTGTTTTCCTCAGAAATAACCAGCTCGAGATTTCTAAGGTGAGAGATGGCCAGGAAAGTATACTTGGCATTTATGAAATACCGCCAGCCGACAGCGTCTTTTTGCGGATGTGGGTAAGAGACCTTTATCGTATTTCTTTTTTCTACAGCATCGATGGCGTGGTTTTTAAACAATTAAATGATTCTGCTGTTAAAGCTACTTTCTTACCTCCATGGGATAACCCGCCCCGGGTGGGACTTATTTCAAAAGGTAACCTGAATGAACAGGCAGTCTTCGAACGATTTATATTAAGGCAAACGGTTACGATTTTTAGCGGAAAAATAAATTTTGGCAGCAAGAAATCTGTTATTCTAATTATTGCCGGGGCGCTGGTTTTACTCGCCTTATGCTCTATCGGTCTAATTTATTGGAAAAAAAAGAAGAATAAAAAGCACGTAGCAAAATCAGCCAAAGTGATAAAATTCAGGGATAGTTATAAAGTCTGAGATAAAAATTTGTGCTGCTGTAATAAGCGATTTAATAACCTATTGGGACAGTGGTATAAATAATATTATTATCTTTTAATTTAAATAATTTCGTATTCAAACATTCTTTCAACAAGTCTTCTCATGAAATTTAATACCGTTCTCTATTCTTTCATTTTAATTCCTTTTTTCTTTAATTGTGAGTTATCTGGGCATCATGAAAATAGGACAGTTTCAAACAATGAAAACAAAACGTCGGGCGACGTGATTGAAGGTGAAAAGTATAATCTTACTGAGGCTTTTGAAAGTCTCACCTTTGAACAGCCGGTAGAATTGACGAGCCCTGAAGGTGCTGCAGACAGAATTTTTGTTGTAGAGCAAAAAGGCGTAATAAGGGTGTTTCCTAATAAGGCGGATGCAAAAAATGCAACAGTATTTCTTGACATCGAGAAGAAAGTAGAAAGTGGTGGTGAGAAGGGATTACTCGGCCTGGCATTTCATCCGAACTACAAAAGCAATGGCTATATCTATGTCAACTATACAAGGGGCAAACCATTAGAAACTGTTATATCCAGATTTAAAGCAAGTGCTACTAACCCAAACATAGCAGATCCCTCAAGTGAGGTTATCCTGCTGACGTATTTACAACCTTACTCAAACCACAACGGAGGCAAAGTAGCATTTGGAAATGATGGTTTTCTTTATATCGCAGTTGGTGATGGCGGCAGTGGCGGAGACCCCGGAAACAGGGCGCAAAATAAGAAGGAGCTTTTAGGAAAGATTTTAAGAATTGATGTAAATAAATCATCTGCTAATCTGAAGTATGGGATACCGGCAGATAATCCGTTTGCCAACAATAATGAAGGATTTCGTGAAGAAATTTATGCATACGGATTGCGCAATCCCTGGCGGTTTAATTTCGACAGACAAACAGGTATGCTTTGGGCCGGAGATGTAGGCCAAAACAAAATAGAAGAAATTGATATCATAGAAAAAGGTGGCAACTACGGCTGGAGGATTATGGAAGCTGATGATTGCTTCAAACCTGATGACTGTGATAAACAAGGGCTAATTACCCCGATTACGAGCTATAAACAGGGAAGTAGCACTGGCAATTCTGTAACCGGCGGCTACGTTTGCAGGGATAAGAATTTACCGGGCCTAAACGGTAAATATGTCTACGGAGATTTTGTATCGGGTAACATCTGGGCTCTGACATATGATCAAAAAAAAGCAGTTCAAAATGAACTTATTGGAAAATTGTCAGGTGGTTTATCTTCTTTTGGCGAAGACAGTCAACACAACCTGTATGTATTATCGTATGGACCTGGTAAAATCTATAAACTTACTTCAGGCAAATAATTAAGCTACGTGAGTTCTGTAGCGGGAGCTTTAACTGATGCCATTTTTGCTAAATAAAGGCGTATTTCTGCCTGCAAGTTTTATTTCCTGGTTCGCGCTGAGAACTTCAAATGCATTTGTAACCGGCGACGTCAACAGGTTATTCAATCCAACGATGACTGCATCAACTTTATCTTCTTCAATATACTTGCGGATGGCTTCTTTCCTATGTACTGACCACGTATAGATTTTGGAAAAAGGTCCGGTCGTATCCCTGATTGGAGCTGCCTCTTGCATAGATACATGAAACTGATTATTTAATGGAATTAGAGTCATGCCGTTTCCGTACCAGCATTGTGTGGCTCCAATGGACTTAAAAAAATCTGCAACTTCTTTAGGATCATCTTCCTCATCAACTGCAATTCCTTCATATGCTGTTAGCAGTGGAACTATTTCTGCGAAGATATGTGCGTTCTCAATTTTTGCCATAGAATAAATATGACATAAGCCAGCAGGGAGATATTGGTTAATTATTTCACGCACACCAGCAAAGGGTTCAGCAGTCTTTGTATCAAAGACGATCACTGAAAGCTGACGCTGAAATTTTTCTTCTGCTTTGCCTATGTGAGTCAACCATTCTATCAAATCTACTTTCTGCAATCCATCGTGGCTGATCCACCACTTTTTTTCACTGTCTGCCAACAGGTCACACTCGATTCCATTTACGTTTTGCTCAAAAGCTTTATCAATAGTCTCAATATCGTTACAGCCATGAGCAATAAGATAAAAATTCCTATGTCCGTTGTTGCTAAATGCCTGGTTCAATGAATCTGCGATTTTATTTAGACCAATCGAAACAAAAATAAAACCATGACCATTTATGATACGTAAGGATAAAAAACGATAACGCTAATGTTGAAAAATATAATCAGAATGTCAGTTATAAATGGATTAG
Source organism: Segetibacter sp. (assembly GCA_025963675.1). GTDB lineage: Bacteria > Bacteroidota > Bacteroidia > Chitinophagales > Chitinophagaceae > Segetibacter. The sequence continues at coordinate 927 of JAOQAJ010000265.1, read as the reverse complement.
ATTAAAATAAAGTTACTTCTAACGTCTTTTTTAATGCAAGATTCGAACAAGTATCGCTAGTGGTGGGGAATTGAAGAACGTCGAGTTGGCAACTGAAGTTCATTCAAAGATTAATAGTTTATTCTGATGTTCAAAAGAGTGTTCCTTCAGCTAGAACCAAAGCTGGTAACAAACTATAGCCGAGTGTTCCAACGTCCGGCCCACTATTGGCAATACTCTTTGTTGTGCTTCCTACTTTTTTTCGCTTAATTCAAATTTATTTTTCGGAGTAATTTTCTTGAGAAGTCTGTTTCCGCGTCAAGCGAGGCAATCATCTCGCCACCGGCGTTTGAAAGTCTTGCTAAATCTTGTTTTGGAATAGAGCCTTGGTCAGAAAAAATCAAGAGGCTATCAAAGTCTGCCTTTGAACGCAATAACCTTTCTAAAATAATTGTCGTTAAACGAGCTTTATCTCTATTTGGTATTCCAAAAAGAAATAGTGGGGAACTGTATTTTCCTTCAATTTTGTAGTCAATAGGATAGTCTCTGGCGTTTTCCATGTCTTCGTAGTAGTAGTCTTTTTTTACTTTATCCTCTCCAACTACTCTGTATAGTTGCTCCTGAAGGTCTTCATAAAAAGTTGACTCTGCTCTTGCTCTGTTTAGAAATGTTAAGTCGTTTATTTTAGTCAATGCCTGCCCCAATCTAAAAATGTTAAATCCTAAGTTTTCAGTTTGCGTTTCAATAAAAAATTCACCATTATTTTCTTCAATAAACGTTTCAGCTTTTATTTGTTCAAATATTTTTCCTCGCGTGCCTTCTTTAAATTTATCGACGTCGTTTTCATAGCTAAGGTGCATCATAGTGTGCCCCATATCTGTCAGCCTGATAATTCCTCCTGGCATTTCTTTAATAAATATTTGATAAGGGTCTCCGTCTGCAAAGAAA
>JAOQAJ010000255.1 GCA_025963675.1 Segetibacter sp. | reverse complement strand
AGTGTAACCAACAGCCCGGTAATTACTTACTCGATCGATGGCACTAATATGAAGGTGATGATACCGCCGATGTTGCCTAAGCAAAACCTTGTTTTTAATATAAAATTTCACTATTCGCTTAATAAAGGTGCCGGGCTGCGTACCGGCCAAGTGGAAGCAAATTCAGCCTTTGTCGCCTACTTTTTTCCTCGCATTGCTGTGTACGACGATATAGATGGCTGGAACATGAATCAATATGTAGGAACGCAGGAATTCTATAACGACTTCTGCAACTTCAAAGCGTCAGTAACTGTTCCAAAAGATTTTGTTGTGTGGGCTACGGGGGATCTAAAAAATTGTAATGAAGTTTTTACCGAGAAATATTGCGATCGCATAAAACAGGCAGAAATATCAGATTCGGTTATAAATGTTATCGCAGCTGATGACCTTGCTGCAGGTAACATTACGGCTGATCAACCTGTAAACACCTGGCTGTTTGAAGCGAATAACGTTACTGATTTTGTGTTTGCAACTACTGACCATTATTTATGGAAATCGTCGAGTTTGGTTGTTGATCCAGTTACCGGCAGACGGACAAGAGCCGATGCAGTTTTCAATCCAAAGCATGCTGATTATTACAACGTGATTGATTACAACATAAAAACGCTTAGAGCGATGAGCTATAGTTTTCCTAAGTGGCCATTCCCCTATTCGCACGAAACAGTGTTCGACGGGCTCGATCAGATGGAGTACCCGATGATGGTTAACGACAATCCTACTTCGTCTGAAGCGGAGGCGATTACTTTGACCGACCATGAGGTCTTTCATACCATGTTTCCATTTTATATGGGCACAAACGAAACCAAGTATAGCTGGATGGATGAGGGATGGGCGACGATTGGGGAGTGGCTGATTTCGCCAATGATTGATTCGAGTATTGTAGACCAGTATGGAATTGCACCGTATGAAAATGCGGCCGGTAAAGAAGTAGACTTGCCGATAACAACGCTTTCAACTCAATTAAGCGGAACACCCTACTTTCTAAACTCGTACGTCAAACCGGCCTTGGGTTACTTGTTCATCAAAGATTACCTGGGTGAAGAACTGTTTACAAAAGCGCTTCACTATTACATTCAGCAGTGGAATGGCAAACATCCCATGCCCTACGATTTCTTCAATTGTATGAATACCGGTTCGGGCAAAAACCTGAATTGGTTTTGGAAAAGCTGGTTTTTCGACGATGGCACCCCTGACATGGCTATAACCAACGTAAAAAAGAAAGGTAAAAAATACGAGGTAACAATTACATCTAAGGGCGGCAAACCAGTTCCCGTCGATCTTCAAATCACTCTTTCCGATAATACCCTTATGAAAGAGCACAAAACTATCGGCGTTTGGGAAAAAGGGAATTTATCTACAGTGGTCTCTTTTAAAACCGATCACGAGGTTACAAACATTATTTTGGGAAGTACGTATGCGGTCGACAGCAACAAATCGGACAATATTTGGATTTCGAAGTAAATTATTAGACGAAATATTTGGAGTCCGGCATTTATTATCTGGTCATCAGCCGTTGCGTCGCACACTTCAGCTGTAGGTACCTTAAGCAACTGTAGCATCGACTTTGGATAGTAAAACAAATTACGAGCGTTTCTCCAATGCCAATAAATAAAGATTCGGTTTGTGAAAAAACGAGATTTTAGAATGCGAATAATTTGCACGTTTTTTAAAATACGGCTAAAAAAAGGGCCCACTGTAGAAACAGCGGGCCTCTAACGATTGCTTGCCATATGAAAATCTTCGGGTTATCTTTCTGATGTAGAGCTCTTTGAATTAAAAGAAGTTTAAAAAGAAAGCTTTTTTTAATCCTTTGCCCAACAAAAATAGGATAAAAAGCAAAAAAACGAACAAAATAATATATATATTTTATTCTAATTTGTATTTGTTTGCGCCATTAACCTCTTTTTTATTATTCCTTTTTCATTTTTAGTTACTTTTATTCATTATTTAATAGCTACTATCCTTCTACCGGCAGAAAAACTTGATATTAATATTTTTTTTATAATGAAAGAGTATTCCATTTTGAAGTCTTACCAGGAACAGGCAAACATTTGGGATGAGATGTTTGCTTCTTCAGGTATCAGGTCTTCTTATAAAAATTTCGTTTCTGCCATTGAAGATCTTTCGGTAACAGAAATGAACCATAAAGACGAACTGGCGAAGAAATTGTTCATGAGCCAGGGAATAACGTTCACAGTTTACAGCAGCGGCGAAGGCATTGAAAAAATCTTTCCATTCGATATTATTCCCAGGATCTTAGAAAACAAAGAATGGAAGTTGATCGAGGCAGGAATAACGCAACGGCTTAAAGCATTGAACATCTTTTTAAAAGACATTTATCATCTTCAATTTATAATTAAAGATGGAATAATTCCCGCCCAGCTGATTTACTCGTGCCCGAATTTTTTAAGGGAAATGGTAAACGTAAATGTTCCTTTTGATATCTATACCCATGTTGCCGGGGTTGATCTGATTCGGGATTCTGATGGTTCATTTTATGTACTTGAAGATAATTTAAGAACACCCTCAGGCGTATCGTATATGCTGGAGAACAGGAGTATTACTTATCGCATTTTTCCTGACTTGCTCCCAAAAAACAATGTAAGGTCTGTAAAAGAAT
>JAOQAJ010000362.1 GCA_025963675.1 Segetibacter sp. | reverse complement strand
CTGACCATCGGCGCGACTGCTTTTTTCATGAAGCCATCTTGCAACCAACTCTTTACCACTTCCGTTTTCACCCGTTATCATCACCCTCGCCTCTGTTGGTGCGACCTTTTCTATGGTTTATTTTATCATTTTTATTGCAGCGCTTTCGCCGATCATCTCCTGCACCTTACTTACCCGCCTCTTTAAAACTTTCGCCTCTTTTACCAGCTTATTTTTATCAATTGCATTGCGGATCGTGATCAGCAAACGATTAAGATCAGGTGGTTTTGAAATAAAATCGAAAGCTCCTTTTTTAACGGCCTCAACTGCGGTTTCAATAGTACCATGTCCACTAATCATTATTATCGGCACGTCAGGATTGATAGCAGTTGCCTTGCTTAAAAATTCTAATCCATCAACTTTAGGCATTTTAATATCACACAAAACAACGTCGTATGTTGCTCCCTGAAACTTTTTTAAACCCTCTTCACCATCAGCCGCTTCTTCAATTTTATATCCTTCAAAACCCAATATTTCAGTCAGGGTTTTGCGAATAGCTCTTTCGTCGTCGATTATCAGTATTGTTGCCATTCTTGTTATTTTAATAAACGCTAAGATAAGGGGTTTAAATAATTGCTTTAATCTTACCTATTTCTGTCTTATTCAAAAACGTGTGAAAAAGACCAAAAGGATTTTTTAGAAAGAAACTTAAACCTATTATTTGATTTTACTGATCATGCCATAATTCGTTGTAATCCTTTAAATTTTCGTTCTTTGGGGAAGCCTCGTAAGAGAAACCATTAATAAAAGATTTCGGCACCGATTATCTATTTATTTATATAATATACTTTTAGCTTACATAATTTCTAACATCAGTCATATGATTGAGGATACCAATAATCAAACTTTAAAACAATCTTCCATCTCAACATTATCGGCTGGTGATACCGGGGTTGAGAGTAATGGGGCTAAGGGAATATTGATTGTTATTGCCGGAAAGGAAATTAATCGAGGCAAGAGTGTTAAGAACGATGTGGACCGAATCGGTTGCAGTAAGGAAGCCTTAAAAACTTTTATAGATCTTATTGAAAAAAAAGACCCGGTAATCGAAATCATCACAAGTTCAAGTAATGCCGGAAATGATTTATTTGAAGACTACAAAAAAGCGTTTTTAGAACTTGAGGTAACGAACCTCCGTCATATTCATCATACAAGTAGTGAAGAATGTGACAACGAGGATTCTGTCTCCAGTGTCCAATCTGCTGACGCATTTTTTTTTGCTGATGGAGATCAATTGTTACTTACTTCCATTTATTCTGAAAGTGCTTTTTTGAGAGATCTGAAAGCAAGATATATTAAAGAAAAAATTGTCATAGGGGCAACAGGTGGAAGTGCCATGGCTTTATCTGGTATTGTGATTTCCGGAGAAAGTAACCAGGTGCAGGAACTACCTCGCGAGATCAACGTAGCTAAAGGATTAGCATTTTTGGAAAACGTTTGTCTGGATACTCTTTTTGTCAATCCCGGAATATTGATTCGGCTGGCACAAGTGATTGCAAAAAACCCTGATTATTTAGCATTAAAAATTTCAGAACACGCAGCTATTATAGTCAGAAATGGGCACAAGGTTGAAGTGGTTGGCACCGGAACATTAATTGTATTAGACGGGCAGGAAATTTCGGAAGCCAAAGTAGATGAACCGGGGAAACCAGTTACCATCCGCGACCTTAAGGTTCATATTCTATCACCCGGGCAGACATTCATTTTACCCAGGTTCTGAAAAACAGCATCAGGTTCTTTTACAAAAACCAGCGATTATAACCATTCCCTAAAAAAGCCTTCCCGGGGTTAGGAAAAGCTTTTTTTCAGGATTTTTTCTTTTTACTTTAATTATTTAAAACTTCTGATTTTTTGTCTTTCGTCTGGTTTCTTCTTGCTGAATAGGGAATGAGTATCGATGAAAAAGAGCCGCCGCAAAAATTTCCGATAACTGCGTTCATAAATACAAAGAAAACCAAACCGTGTGTTTTTCCAACTCCCGTTTGGGCTGGGGCATCTCCCATGGCATCTTCAGACAAGCCTGAACTAAATATATCAGGAATCAATACAACGAGTGCAATTAATGCAACGATACAAGAAATAATAATTCCAAACAAGGTAGCAATATGACCTGCCGCCATCATAGTTTGTGTACTGGCGTTTTCCCTTTGATCTTTATTAAAAACAAGCATATAAATGGCAATAACAACAAGGAAAAGAGCATTGCCGAGGTACAACCACCAACTCTCCTTGTACTCTGCAGAGTTTATAAAGATGAACATTGGAATACAAAAAGCTATTGCTGAAATAATCCCCCATTTGATATAAGACGACAAATATTCTTTTTTAAACATAGTGTTGGTTTTTTGTTTGCGCTATCTAATAAACCGTTATATGTAAAAAAATCATTCCATTGCAATTGAAAATAGTAGCAACTTATTCTCATTAAGAAGATCGGGAATTTTGGAGCGATAAAGAGGATTACTTCTAAGGTGTTGATAATTTAGCTAAGGGACGCAATCAATAACCTTCTTCTGTTTTGAAAACTCTTTTAAGTTTCAGGTTACGAATAGGTGCAACTATCAGAGCAAACTTTTCCACAGATACATAGCTGGTATCGAGACCAAAGCTTTTTGCTTCAGACAGACTTAGGTCTTTTAGCCAAAAGTGGAACTTCATAATAAGTCTCTCAAAAAAAGGAAGCTCATTATCATTACTGAGATATTTTTCCATCACTACAAACTGAAAGTCTCCGACGATATTGTTACGCTCGAGGCTTTCATAACGGCTTGTGATGTTAACCTCTTTGTTAGCAACGAGATCAGCGACAACCTGGCGGAACATCAGGTTGATTCTTGGTTGTACCCTGAAGCCTAAACGGAACTCGACCCTGATGATGTCGTTGGGAATAATATGTTTTACACTATAGTCACTTGTATAGGGCTCATCAACAGTATGTACGTGCACGAACCAGTAAATGTCGGCTCTTTTCGGTTTTCTGTTTAAAATAGAATGAATGATTTTATGTTCTATTTCCCTCGGGTTATCTGCACTTGTCATATACACCAAATGTGTCGCATGCTTTATGATCGTTTTGTCATTACTCAACTCCTCCATTCTTCCGATATAGTCATCTAATGATACAAACTCAACATACCTGTTTTTGATTTTACGGGCGCGATACCAGACATACATTACTGCGAACAAAAGTCCTCCTGCAACTAACGTTACATAACCACCGTGGGGGAATTTCACGAGATTAGCAGTTAAAAATGAAAATTCTATTGTCAGGTAAACAGCAAGATATAAGTAAACAAAAAATTTGGCTGTCCGGTGTAATACCAGGAAGTTGGCGAACAGAATCGTGGTTGCAATCATACACATGGTAATTGCAAGCCCATAGGCTGCTTCCATGTTTGTTGACTTCTGGAAATGTAGTACAATGCCAATGCAACCTATATAAAGCAAGGTATTTATACCTGGAACATACAATTGTCCTCTTGCCTCGCTCGGATATTTTATCTTCATTTTAGGCCATAGATTCAGGCGGATCGCTTCACTGATAAGGGTAAAGGAACCACTGATCAGTGCCTGGCTGGCAATTACAGCTGCAGTAGTTGCGATGACAATTCCGGGAACAACAAACCACGAAGGCATTATACCATAAAACGGGTTAAACCCGTCAGTGATCATGGTTTGAGTAATTGATTGTCCTCTATAGTTACTCAATAGCCATGCACCTTGTCCGAGATAATTTAAGATAAGACACGCTTTTACAAAAATCCATGAAAACCTTATGTTTTCCCTGCCGCAATGTCCGAGGTCGGAATACAAGGCTTCGGCACCGGTGGTACAAAGAAAAACCGCACCTAATATCCAGAACCCTTTCGGATAAGTGGCGAGAAGCTTTATAGCATAATAAGGATTAAACGAACGAAAGACGTGTATATCATCGAGGAGGTGACTTATTCCTAAAACTGCCAGCATTAAAAACCAACCTCCCATTACAGGTCCGAATAGTTTACCTATAGAGGCTGTCCCAAACTGTTGCAGGAAAAACAAACCGGAGATAATGGCTACAACAATATAAACGATGGTACGGTCAGAAATGTAACCAAGAAAATCAATATTTCGCAAACCTTCGATAGCGGAAGTAACTGAAATGGGTGGAGTAATCATACCATCAGCAAGTAAAGCAGCTCCACCAAACATTGCTGGAAAAACAAGCCATCGACCGCGCCGTCGTACCAGGGCAAATAGTGAAAAAATTCCACCTTCTCCCCTGTTATCAGCCTTCAACGTCAGAATAACGTATTTAACTGTGGTTTGAATTGTCAATGTCCAGATGATACACGAAAGGCTTCCGACTATAAGGAGTTCATTGATAACTTTACCGTTTGTGATGGCGTTAAGTACATATAATGGAGAGGTACCGATGTCACCGTAAATTATTCCCAACGCTATTATAAGGCCTGCAGCAGAGACTTTATTATTAGGTGCGCTCATGATTTCTTAAAAAAATTAACTACCTGAATTTCAGGCTTTAAAAAGAATGCAAAGTTACATTCAAAAAAAAAGATTTAACCATTAAGATTAGCATAAATAACCCCAACGACCCAGCCCGAATTAGTACGAATTACACTAACAACTGTTAGCTTTTTTAATGTTTCATTGCTGAGTTGATTAGGAAAAAGGGGCGTTTGTTGCAGAAAAATGATTAACGAAGTTTATAAAAACCTTGAGAGAAGGCATTTCCATTAGCGACGGCGATGATGAATAAATAATAAACCGTGATGTTGCTGCATGGATTTATGAAAGTACAAGTGTGCGACGCAAGGATGCCGAATGGTGGACCCATGCCCGGCTCCAGAAAGATCAAATCTTACGACGGTTAGAGGAATTAAAAAAGACACCTTATTCGTTTTACCTAAAAACAAAAATGCCCCGGAAACATCCGGGGCATTTAAAATTATAAAGAAAGGCTTATTTAGTATCTCCTTTATCTCCACCTTCTTCTTGTTGTAACCTGTCTCTGATAGCAGCCAAAGAGCTAAGGTCACCCAAAGTTGCTTTTTCAACTTTAGTCTGGATGTTTTTAACTGCTTTCTGTGTTTTATCAGCTTCTACACGGGCTTCTTTTCTTGCAACATCTTTTTCTTGTTGCTGTGCCTGCTCCCAAATACGGGTATGACTAACCACTATACGTTTTTCGTTGCGGTCAAATTCAATCACCATAAACTGTGCGTGCTCATCAATTCCAATAGTCTTGCCGTCGTCTTTTACAAGGTGGCGGGCTGGTGCAAAACCTTCAAGACCATAAGGCAACTGAACTGAAGCGCCTTTGTCATCCTTACGGGTAACAGTTGCTTCGTGGATCGTTCCAATTCCGAAAGTATCCTCTAAAGTATTCCAAGGATCTTCTTCGAGTTGTTTGTGGCCTAACTGCAATTTGCGGTTTTCCTTGTCTATACCCATGATAATGATATCGATCTTCTCACCAACTTTGGTATAATCAGCAGGATGATTGTAACGCTTCAACCAGCTTAGGTCGCTGATGTGAATCATACCACCAATTCCTGGCTCAAGTTCAACAAACACACCGTAAGGAGTGATGTTTTTTACCAGACCCTGGTGCTTGCTGTGTTCAGGGAATTTATTTTCGATAGTGCTCCAAGGATCGTCAGTCATTTGTTTGATCGACAGGCTCATCTTGCGGCTATCTTTATCAAGAGTTACAATCTTAGCTTCGTACTCGTCACCAAGCTTAAAGAATTCTTTAGCGTTGATTGGTGTGTTAGCCCATGTAATTTCACTTACGTGCACAAGACCTTCAACACCCGGCATGATTTCTAAGAAAGCACCGTAATCTTCAATATTTACCACTTTACCTTTTACAACTTCACCTTCTTTGATTGTTTCAGGCAGCACATCCCAAGGGTGTGGAGTAAGTTGCTTTAAACCAAGGCTGATACGCTTCTTGTCGTCGTCGAAATCCAATACAACCACGTTTAGTCTTTGGTCTAGTTTCAATACTTCGCTTGGGTGGTTGATACGTCCCCAGCTGATATCGGTAATGTAGAGCAAACCATCTAAGCCGCCAAGGTCCATAAATGCACCAAAGTCTGTGATGTTTTTGATTGTACCTTCCAATACCTGGCCTTTCTCAAGCTTAGACATAATCTCTGCTCTTTGAGCTTCGATGTCGCTTTCGATAAGTGCTTTGTGAGATACAACGGCGTTCTTAATTGCTTCGTTAACCTTAACAACTTTAAATTCCATTGTTTTACCAACGAATTGGTCGTAGTCTGTAACCGGCTTAACGTCGATCTGAGAACCTGGTAAGAATGTCTCCATACCAAACACATCAACGATAAGACCACCTTTAGTTTTGCTGGTAACAACACCGGTAATAACCTCACCAGTTTTGTGAACTTCAACAATACGCTCCCATGCTCTGAAAATCCTTGCAGATTTACGGCTAAGGTGAAGGTGACCAGCCCTGTCTTCTTTCTCAACAACCATAACCTCAACACTGTCGCCAATAGCAAGGTTTGGAATATCACGAAA
>JAOQAJ010000241.1 GCA_025963675.1 Segetibacter sp. | reverse complement strand
GTTCTTTTTTCCCATTTCTTCATGAAGGTCTTTGTCTCGAAGCATTCCTGAGTTTTTCGTGATCTTTCCTTCATGTTGGTTAAACTCGTTGCATACTTCGAGTAAGCCTCTTGTTATCCTGAATTTTTGTTCGGCTGGTTGATAGCAGTCTGTGTTACCACTTAACCCTATTGGCACACATTCCCACTTTGGATTCATAAGGAACTTTCTAAGCAGATCGGCTGCGTTTTTCTTGACGATGATCTTCCGTTCAAAATCGAGCCCTGCACTATAACCCCAATACTCAAAACTGTTCCTGGCAAAACAGTAAATGCAGCCATGCTCACAACCCTGGTAAGGATTCATACTGTACCACATGCCTACATCGGGACTGTCGACTTTGTTTACGATGCCTTTGGCATTGTCTATTAAATACTGTGTGGCTTCGTTCTTTTCTGTCCAGTCGTCGATACCTTCTATGTGTTCTTTTACCTGTTCGTTTTTTAGAAACTTATTTCGCGTGTTTATCTGTGAGCCACGCCCTTTTATATATTGACTGGCCTGCTCCTCATTATTCTCTTTCATCTTGTTTTTTTTTGCCACTAAGGCACGAAGGCACAAAGGGGGCGAAGAAAAATTGGTAAGTCTACACGTCGCTTTGCTTAATAAAGAAAAAAAAGTAGAAGGGTGCGACGCAACAATGCTTAATAGCAGCAATTTGGCTTAGTACATAACATCTCTTCATTAATCTTCCTGCCCTTTATCGGCAACATTTTCGATTTCCTCATAATCCTTATAATCTGCAAATCCTGGTTCTAAAAAAGTTCTCCCTGTTTTGTTACGACAGGCATGTTTAAAAACTCGAAACGCTGTACCGGCTGGTAAGATTTGGCCCCATCGGGACGCCGTAATAGCAACATGCTATTTGCTATGAACCGACCTGTGAAGTGCTTGTGACTGTATTCGAGCCAACCTTTTTCGAATTGCCAGGGCAGCAACTTCCTTGCGACGGTAAGGTGAGAATCTTCTATGAAATGAGGCTTTTGCTCGTTGGTCTTCAATAACTGCTGCGCCGTTTTTAAATGTTTTATCAATAATTTGGTAGCAACTTTGGTATCTACATTTATGTAAATAGTATGCGACGGAAAACTTCCAAAATCTTTTAGCTCAATTTTAAATGCAGGCATAGCCATCCCGATCATTTTAAGCCTGTTACAAATTCGGTCTTCCATCATTAGGATTTGACTGAACGTAGCCAAGGTAATTTGTGGCCTACCAAAAGCGGCAGAAGGAGCCTGGTACTTCTCGGCGAATTCCTTCTTTATATGCATGATTTTATTGCACAACTCTTCATGCGGTTGAAGCACGAGCAAATAGTCACAAAGGCGGTAACCCGGAAGAGATAACATTTCGTCTTTCATAAGTTGCTATATGAATTATTAATTGAGTACATGATTTTGCTGCGGCTGCAAGCGGAATACATTAACCGGCTTATACATATCGTATTGATGACATCTTTTAACAAGCACTAATCGATCAACTGTAAATGTTTCATGAAATGTTTTTTGTGAATATGCAATCAATGCTTTTTCATAAACCGTCTTCGACAAGCTACCGGCGATTGGTAGATGAGGCGTTTTAATAAGATGAGCCGGTGGACAGTCATTAGATCTTACGTAATTGTCGATAACTTTTAGCTCATGTGCCAGTTGCTTAAAGGGGATTGGATTTTGAATACGCAGGTAAACAGTATGAGGTGGAAACCCGCTATAGTTATTCAAAGAAACTGCAAAGCTTTGCCTGCTGCTACAGATCCTCTCGAGCCAGCGGATGATGGTTTGTTCCATTGGTTCACGGGCAACAAAATCAGCGATGGCAATGTAAGGTTTTGTCTTTTCGATTACCTTTTCGCCATACTGCTCATGAAAATTTTGCTTCTCCAGGTATATCTTATTATTGACTGTAACGTCCGGATGAACAACCAATAAATACTCATACAGTTCATGCGATGTAAAAGCCCCTGACGATCTTATTCTTAACTGCGTTTCCATGATTTTAATTTTTTGTGACAATAAAATTAGTATAATTTTACTAAAAAGATTAGTAAAATAAAAAACTCTATTATATGGATCGTGAACACATTCACCGCTCAACCTATACAGGCACAAAAGATTTTACCCAGCATGATGTTCATCGGGCCAATGCAACCGGCTTTAGCACTCCTGCAGACGAATACATGGAACGCGGTATAGACTTAAACGAGCAACTGATTAAAAACAAACCCGCAACGTTCTTTTTTCGGATGAATGGAGATTCTATGGAAGGTGCCGGGATTTTTAGCGGCGATGTACTGATTGTGGACAGAAGCATTACAAACGTAAATGGAAAAGTCATCGTTGCTGTTCTCAATGGAGAAATGCTTGTAAGACGCCTCGATAAAACTTTTAATAAAATAAGACTGGTACCTGAAACCCCCAGGCTTGCCGTTATAGACGTCGATCCGTTTTCTGACTTTTCGGTTTGGGGTGTCGTGACATATGTAGTGCATGCGCCATAACTATTCCGAGGGGAATTTGAGTATAGATAAAAGGGCTGCTTTTTCCGATTGCTTTTAAATGCACGTTTTCAGCATTTGTTTGTAATTTTCGCTTATGCAACAAGACCAGTTTTTACTTTACGGAGCTAACGGATACACAGGTGAACTGATAGCACGTTTTGCCTCAGAATACAACTTGCAACCGATACTTGCAGGCAGGCGAAAAGAAGCTCTGAAACCTTTAGCAGAGAAGCTGAACCTGCCATATAAAGTGTTTGATCTTAATGATACAAGTGCTTTAGAAGCGGCTTTAAAACTTGTAAAAGTGGTCGTGCATTGTGCCGGCCCGTTTGATCATACTGCAAAGCCGATGGCAGATGCCTGTCTCAAAACCGGAGTGCATTATCTTGACATTAACGGCGATATGGATGTGTACGAACTGTTGTATTCCTATGATGAAGCTGCAAAAAAGGCTGGAGTTATGATCATGTCAGGGGCAGGTTTTGATGTGGTTCCTACCGATTGTACGGCCTTGTTTCTTAAAAAGCTGCTTCCTTCGGCGACATCTTTAAAGCTGGCTTTTGCAACACCCGGTGGTGGGTTGTCTCATGGAACTGCTACCACAACAGTTCAAAAGTTAGGAGAACCTGGTGCAGTTAGGAAGGATGGGAAACTGACAGCGGTTCCGATCGGGCACAAAGGAATGAAAGTTGATTTTGGGGGTGGGCAAAAGCTGTTTGTAATGAGTCTTCCCTGGGGTGATGTCTTCACTGCATACCTTACGACAGGCATACCCAATATAGAAAGTTATACTGTAGTTCCGGCAGCGGCTTATGGCTTATTAAAATTTCAGTTTTTGTTTAACTGGCTGTTGAGAACTTCGTTGGTCAGAGGTATCGTAAAAAAGAAAATTGACAAATCGCCTGCCGGACTTGACGACATAAAACGGCAGAAAGCAACGAGCTTAGTGTGGGGCGAGGTTACTGATAATGCAGGAAACAAACGAACAGCAAGACTGTCAGGGCCTGATGCGTATACCTTTACTGCTTACTGCACGTTACTGATTGCAAGAAAAGTAATCGACGGTAATTTTAAACCTGGATATCAAACCCCCGCAGGAGCCTATGGCGAAGATCTCGTGATGGAAATCAGTGGAGTGAAGAGGGAAATTGTAAACTAATCGGAAACAACTTTTCTGAACCTTTTTTTTATAAATCATCTAGGTTTTATCCGTTGAGACAAATATCTTTTTAAATACCAGCATCGGTTCTTCAGTCATCATCGTTG
>JAOQAJ010000237.1 GCA_025963675.1 Segetibacter sp. | reverse complement strand
GGGGCAAAGTCTAAAAAAGCATCGAAAACCAAAATGCAATCAACTCACGTAGGAGTAGGAGTGATCAAATTACAGGTACAATATTATAAAATCTAAGTATCAATAGCTATCTTTTTTTAGCTACTTACTTTTTTCGGCTTTTTTTAATTCCTATTGTACTTTTTATTTTTAAATAGCCATGAACTTACCTGGTAGTAGGCAATGGCTTTTTTTACGAGTGAATCATTCGTAGGTTCTTCTATGGCTGAACCTGTCTTGAAGTCTGGTTTAAATTGTTTGACCTTTCTTACGGGCGACTGTATTACCAGTCGATCATCTTGTATAAATCCAAGTCCCTGGTATGTGCTGATGAAAGCTTTTTCTTTTCCTGCGGGGAGGTTGAAAATGTCTTGTCCCATAAACTTCGATTTATAGCTGAAGTTCAGCATTCCAAGTATAGTTGGAGGTATGTCGATTTGTGCCATTAGACGATCTACCACCACTGGCTGTTTGATAATTGCCGGAGCATAGATTAGCATGGGAATATGGTAACCTGTAACTGGTAACTCAACGCTTCCGGCACTGCCGGCACAATGGTCTGAAACAATAATAAAAATGGTATTATTGAACCACGGTTTTTTAGATGATTCTTTCAAAAAGCGGTTAATAGCATAGTCGGTATATTTCACAGCACCTTCGCGAATATGAGTTTCGGGAGAAATATCAATTCGTCCGGCCGGGTACGTGAAAGGGCGGTGATTGGACACTGTCATTATTTGAGAAAAGAAGGGCTTTTTCTTTGCATAATTATTATCTAAAGTGCGACCTGCCAAGGTAAACAAATCCTCATCTGCAACTCCCCAGATGTTTTGATAATGAACTTCTCCAGGTTTTAAAGCGTCACGATCTATTACCTCGTAATCGTTACTACTAAAAAACTGTTTCATGTTATCAAAATAGCTATACCCCCCATAGATGTATTGCGTGATATACCCTTTCGATCTAAAGACAGTTCCCAACGAAAACAGATTTTCATTGTTCGGACGCTTTACAATACTTTGCCCCGACGAGGGAGGTAAGCCGAGAGATAAGGATTCTAAACCTCTTACAGTACGTGTACCTGATGCGTATAGACGTTTGAAGAAGATACTTTTGCTAACCAGTGAATCGAGGTAAGGAGTTATGTTTTTTTCTCCTCCTAATGCTTTCATAAAATCACCACTCAGGCTTTCGACACTTATCATAACCACGTTGTGTCTTAGCTCTGGTTTGGGATAAGTTATCTGTCTTTCAATATTGTAAATATCATTGCTGGTAAAGGTGCTTCTGCCGTTTAACAGATCTTGCCTTACGATTGTAAAAGCTTCCTGATCGGGTAGGGTTTTGTAGAATTTAAAGAAGTCGAGTTCGTTGTGCCAAAAAGCATTTCCAAATTGAAAGATTCCATTGCCCGCTAACTCGTTCGCATACTCGTTCTTGCTGAAGTTGCGCCATTCTTCTTTTACTCCAAAATAATTAAGTGCAGTTAATGCCAGCAATATCACCGCTAAGACAGTACGGGAAAGAAAAGTTGATGAAGCATAAACTGACCGTTTTATAATTGATCGGACCAAAATAAAAAGCGCCGCGGTAACGATAAGAATGACTGTTACAATAACAGGGATAGGATATGATTCCTTAATGTTACCTAATACTTCATTTGTATAAACAAGGTAGTCAACTGCAATAAAATTATAGCGGACAGAAAATTCATCCCAAAAAAACCATTCGCTTATTGCATTAAACAGTAGTAAAAATATGACAAGAAAAAAATCAAAATAAAGTACTCCTGTTCTCCATTTTCTTCTAAAATCAAAGCTCTTAAAAAGCAAGAAGATAAAAATCAGGAACCTCAAAATAATATAAGCAGTAACTCCCTTTTTCAGGTCAGGATTAAAATCTGCGGGAACAATATTTGTGAACAGCAGGATACAAATTATAATAACATAAGCGGTTATTGCCACCCATCTCCATTTGCCCTGGTAGATCTTTTCGTTCGTAAGCCATATTTGAAAAACAAAAGGAACAATTAAATAAGTGCTCATTGCAAGGTCGAAAAAAGCACCTATTGCGAATGAACCTGAAACATTTTTAAAGCTGTAGTCAAAACCTTTTCCTGTTTTTATTAAGAGTGCTACTCTGGTAACAAATGAAATAACGAGTACGAGCGCAATGAGTAAAAAGATGGGAGAAAATCTTCCTGTAAAGAAACTTTTAAAGGTATTTGAAGATCTATTCGCTCCCCCGGTGTTGCTATGGTTTGAATACAAAGACTTTCTGTTCTCGGCCATGAACTGTATTTTCTAAAATTACCAAAGTTAAACTAAAAGCTACTCTTCGTTCGATCATGCCTGCAAATAAAAGTTGTGGTCAGTAGAAGAGTGCGTCGGTCAAATTAAATCTTTGTCGTCGACACCTTACTTCAGATTATGACTCTTTACTCACTTTTTTTATTTTACAATAAAAACTGGTTATACTACTAATCATGTAAAATGTTAAATTTGACAGACTTTAAAGGTTGAGATGAAGTTTATCAGTATTGACTGAAATTTTCTTCTCTTGCTTTCAAACCAATTACTCACTACAACTACTATATATGCTTAGGAGAAAGAATAAACTTTTAAACTATGTCTTTTTTATATTGCTCTTTCTTGTTACCCAACATTCTTTTGCCCAGAAAACTGTTATTCGCGGTTTCGTTGATGTTTTAGCTAATTATGAAAAGGGAAAGTTTGGATTTGGATTAGGTGAACAGGATCTATTTATTACTTCTGAACTAAACGACCGGATTTCATTTATAGGTGAAAGTGTTTTTAAATTTTCTGTCAGCTCTCCCACACAATTTAATGTGAGTATTGAAAGAGTAGTTTTTAAGTACAATTTTTATGGGAACCATAATTTATTGGTTGGGAAGGTGCATACCCCAGTCAATTATTGGAACTACACCTATCATCATGGACGGGTACTTTTTCCGACGATAGAAAGGCCTTTGCTTTTTTCTGCCGACATCATCCCCCTGCATAATACGGGGATAGGGCTTCAGGGGCAAAATTTTGGACCACAGAAATTCGGCTATGATTTATTTGTTGGAAATGGTATAGGGGCATCGGAAATAAATGATAACGATAATCGTAAATCAGTTACTGCCGGAGTTCATATTAGTCCTCGGGATGGTCTTACGGTGGGCGTTTCTTATTATAATGATGAGGTAGCGAAAGGCGCCCACATGCATGAAGGCCGTACAAACCTCTATGACGTTAAGCAAAGCCTGTATAGCGGTTCAGTAGCTTATTTTGGCAAAAAGTTTGAACTTTTGGCTGAAGGGACGTTGGGAAACAACTACTCGGACACAACCGGATCAAAAGGCACCTTTGCCGGTTATTTATACGCCGGAATTAAAATAAAAGAGAAGTTAGTTCCTTATATAAGGTTTGATAATATAACTTATAAGTCGGGGGAAGTTTATTATCGTAACAATAACCTGGCGGCTGCAATTGCAGGGTTGAGATATGAAATCAATTATCTTTCGGTGGTCAAGTTAGAATTTAAGCACAGTTATGCGGAAATAGGTGGAAAGTCGGATAGAGTTTCGGCGCAGTTTGCAATAGGATTTTAATTTAGCGAAGCTTCCAAAACATCATTCATGCGACCTACTTTTTTAAAATATATTTTAGTCGTAGCCTTTCTGGTTTTTTGCTCAGCGCAGTTGTTGGCCCAGGAAACCCTAATGGTCATCGGTAATTCTAAAGGTTCACCGTCAGAGTTGAAGATGATGCAGTTACAATCGATTTTGAAGGGTGAAAAACAGCGGTGGGGAGATGGAACCAAGGTGATAATTGCTTTGATGAAAACCAACACACCCGTGGGTAGTGTGACCAGCAAAAAGGTTTTCAATATGAGCGGCGATCAATTAAATAAATATTGGCTTGCGTTGGTTTTCCAGGGGAAGGCCGATGCGCCTACTTTCTTTAACTCGATGAACGAACTTGAAGCATTTGTTGTACAAACTCCCGGTGCAATTGGTATTATTGGCCAATCGCCAACAATTGTACAAAAAACCATTTTAGTTGATGGTAAAAAATTTCTCTAGCACCAGCTTTTATTTGCCGATGTTTTGATTCAGTACAAGTGAGTGACACAACGATGTCTGAT
>JAOQAJ010000231.1 GCA_025963675.1 Segetibacter sp. | reverse complement strand
TTTAAACACAGACGCCGGCAGGGATCTTACCTCTGCAATAACTTAACTATCTGTAAAATGAACCCCGTAGAGTAACTAAAATTAACAGTAACCCCAGGCGAGCGTCAGATAAAAGTTTTTCTATATTACCCTGTTGGTGGTAATTTTAAAAATTTATTAATAGTTTTTATTATGGCTTCCCCTAATCCCCACACGGTTTTACAGCGGGTTTTTGGTTACGATTCATTCAGGCACAACCAGCAGGAAATTGTAGAACATGTACTTGCAGGAAATGACGCAGTTGTATTGATGCCAACGGGAGGAGGTAAGAGTTTGTGTTACCAGGTACCAGCTTTATGTCTGGCGGGGGTTACAATTGTGGTGAGCCCCTTAATAGCGCTCATGAAAGACCAGGTTGATGCCTTAATAGTAAATGGCATAAAGGCAGCTTTTTTAAACAGTACACAAAGCAGCGCAGAACAAGCCTTCATATTTCAGCAATTAAAATCAAACCAGCTCAAACTATTATATCTCGCACCGGAACGGCTGATGGGAAATGAAACTCAGTTCATCAATTTCCTGCAACAAATAAATGTTTCTCTTTTTGCAATCGATGAGGCGCATTGTATTTCTCAATGGGGGCATGACTTCAGGCCCGAGTACCTGATTTTGGGTCAGCTTAAACAAAGGTTTCCTGATATTCCGGTTATCGCACTTACGGCTACTGCGGATGCGCTTACACAAAAAGACATTATAGACAAGTTGCAGTTCACTGACTTCAGGGTGTTTGAGAATAGCTTTAACCGACCTAATATCTGGTATTACGTAAAGCCAAAAAAGAATTATTATGAATCCCTCCTTCAATACCTAAAACAGCATAAAAAAGATAGTGGAATCATTTATTGTTTAAGCCGTACTTCCACGGAAGCACTTGCTGCAGATTTAAAAGCAGATGGGTTTAATGCAGAAGCTTATCATGCAGGTTTAGACAAAAGTATTCGTGACGAACGCCAGGAGAAGTTTTTGAAAGATGATATTAGCATTATGGTGGCAACTATCGCATTCGGCATGGGGATCAACAAAAGCAATGTCAGGTTTGTGGTGCATGTTGATCTGCCGAAAAACATTGAAGGTTATTACCAGGAAACAGGAAGAGCCGGAAGAGATGGGCTACATAGCGAAGCTCTATTGTTTTATG
The DNA here is from genome assembly GCA_025963675.1 of Segetibacter sp. Lineage (GTDB taxonomy): Bacteria > Bacteroidota > Bacteroidia > Chitinophagales > Chitinophagaceae > Segetibacter. The sequence goes on along the minus strand of JAOQAJ010000231.1, from coordinate 6,957 downwards.
GAGCTGGAGATGTGATCAAACTAAAACGTTTTGCAGAAGTGGAGGGCAATGAAGCACAAACCAAAATCATGCTTCAAAAGCTCGATAAGATGAGTAAGTTTTGCGAGATCAAAACATGCAGAAGGAAATACCTGCTCAACTACTTTGGAGACGAAGCTCCTGACTATTGCGGAAGTTGCGATATCTGTTTAAATAAACCTGTTTTAAAAGACACTACCATTATTGCACAAAAAATATTAAGTGCTGTTGTCAGGCTGAAAGAAAGTTTTGGTATGCGCTACGTAGTTGATATTTTAAGGGGAAGTAACAACGAAAAAATCCGGCAAGACCACAAAGCACTTTCAGTGTATGGAATTGGAAAAGACGTGAGCAAGGAAGAGTGGTCACATTATACAAAAGAGCTCATCAACTACGACTACCTGAAACAATCTGATGGACAATTTCCTGTTTTACAACTGACAGATAAAGGAAGAGCAGTATTGTTTCAAAAGGAAAAGGTCTATTTATCTGCACCAGTAAATATTGAAATAGCCCACGAACCCGAAATTTACCAGGAGCATTCTTACGAGAAAGAATTGTTTGAAAACCTGAAAGCATTGCGCAACAAAATAGCGCGTGAGGAAAACGTTCCTTCATATATTATCTTTAGCGATAGTACACTGTTAGACCTTGCGACCTATCTTCCAATTACGAAAACTGATCTTTTAAAAATATCGGGTTTTGGTGCTTTTAAGGCAGAAAAATATGGAGAGCCATTTTTAGAAATGGTTCAGGATTATTGCATCGCTTACAAGTTGCAAACGCGCATCAACTTAAAGCAACCAAAGCGCGAACGAAAGCAAACTTCTATTGCCTCAGAACGCTCATCTGATACAAAGAGGATGACCCTTCAAATGTTTAGAGACGGCAGATCAATAGCAGAGATCGCGGAAGAAAGAAACCTGTCAGTTACTACGATTGAAACTCACCTGAGCTTTTATATCGCTAAGCACGAGCTTGAGATAACTGACCTTGTTGAAAGTCGTAAACAAAAGGCCATACAAAAAGCAGTAGAAATTTTCGGTACTGGCAGCCTGAAAGTTTTAAAAGAGAATTTGCAGGCAGAATTAAATTATGGAGACATTAGAATGGTAATCGCAGCAATGGCAGCTAATGAAGTATAAATGTCTGCCATTTTTCAAATTGTATGATAGAAATACCGGTGGTAGAAACAGCCGGCTTACGCGGTGCCTGCCTAAGAAAAAACGCTGAACTAAATTGTAGTAACGTCCGCCCATTCTTACTCGTACATACTCTTGCCTGTAAGCTTTGTAATTACATCGCGATAAGTCTCACCCACAGGCAACTCGATATCTTTAATAAAGACACTGTTTTTCCTAATCGCTGTAATACTGTCAATCCCTAACAAGTACGACTTGTGTATCCTTATAAATTTTATAGTCGGTAATTGCTCTTCAAGCACGCGTAACGTCATACGTGTTACAATAGGCTTGTTTGTACTTTTAAGATGAACTTTTACATAATCACGAAGGCTTTCGATATATAAGATATCATTAAAGAACACTTTGAGAAGACTATAATCAACATTCAGGAAAAAATGGTCTGAAATTGGCGGAGCAGATGTTTCCTTATTCTGAGTTTTCAACTGATGTAAATCTTCCGCTTTATTACATGCCTTCATAAAACGATCTATTGCAACTGGCTTTACCAGGTAATCAACGACATCAAGATCATAGCTGTCTAAAGCATATTGCTTATATGCAGTGATTAAAATCACCATCGGTTTTTTGGCCAGGCTTTTAATGAACTGTAACCCGGTTAAACCAGGCATCTGTATATCAATAAAAATGAGATCGATGTTATTTTCCTGCAAAACCTTTGTCGCCTCAAAAGCGTCAGTGCAGGTAGCAATCAGTTTTAAGTTAGCCACTTTACTAATATTGTCTTCCACCAGTGAAAGTGCTAAGGGCTCATCATCTACAGCAATACAATTAAGCATCAATGCAAGTTTAATTTTAATGAAATAGAGAACCAACCATCCTGCCTTGTTATTAACAACTCGTGACGATTGACATATAATAAGTTCAAACGCCTGATAACATTAGGCAGACCGATACCAGACGTCTTATCTTTCACCTCTTCCGTTTCATTATTGTACCTATTGCTAACATCAAATGAAAGTTGTTTATCTTTTGTACTGAGACCAATATTTATCTGCGGGCTTTGTATTATGCCAACTCCATGTTTAAATGCATTCTCAACAAAAGGTATCAACATCATCGGTTCAATTGCCAGCCAGTCTTCTGTTGCATCAAGCGTTACATTCATTTTCACCTTAGATCCAAAACGTTGTTGTTGCAGGTCTATATAACTTTGCAGGTATTCTACTTCGGTTCCCAACAATACTTTCTCTTCGTCGGTTTCATACAGCATATACTGCATTAGATTCGACAACTTCATTATGGTAGGCTCTAACTGGTCGCTCTTTAATCTGACGAGCGCAACCATGTTGTTCAATACGTTGAAAATAAAATGCGGACTTATTTGAGACCTTAAAAATGATAATTCAGACTTCAAATTCTCTTCCTGTTTTTGCTTAAAAAGCATGTCAGTTTCTGCTTTATCCGAAATCAATTTATAAGTGATACTTGCTGCAACGGTCAGAAGAAAAGTGGTTAAATTATAACGGGCAGACATCTGAAATATGAAGCGCCGGTTTTTGATTAATTCATTAAACAAATACCCATGACATAACATGATAAGGCAATACACAACCAGGAGTATAGCGATGTATTGCAGGTATTTTTTCTTATAAATAAACTGCTGCGTTAGCACAAATGCATTCAGGTAAAATACGCCTACCCAGAAAAAATTGGTAAGTAGATTAAGATATAGAAAGCCGTCCTCGTCGGGGTTCTTAGTCCTTTGTGGGTCATATGGGTGTCTTAGCAGGTAAGGCAAAGAAAAAACCAGTAGCCAGACTGCAGTATGCAGAACAACAGTTAACCATTTCTTATTTATTCTAATGACATTCATTATTACAACCGGTTTTTATTTGTCCCGACTTCAGCGTTTTAATTAAGCAATCGTTGCGTCGCACCCTTCGACTATTGAATCATAATTGTTCCTCCCTATTACTAATAACCCCGTTCAATAAAAATCAAAAGAAGTTAGAAGCCATATGCCCCGTACTATTAAAGGTGAACTAGTTAATTGAATAATTGGAAAAAGAATAGTACTTAGACAGGGACTATCCTATGAGAAGCCTGAGATACAAAAATAATTTAGTGGCCAGCTGGTTCATCGCGAATGCTGCGAAAAGTAAAAACACTGCGACAAAAGGCAAAAAGAAAGAGTTTTTTTTAATGCCTTGAAAAGTAAAAACGCAAGATCTGTTTTTCTTAAGAAGCTACAGCTTAACAAGCTCTATTAACAAGACAATTGCGTCATGGCTCAAAGCCTCTAATTCTATGTCTTCTAATTCATTCCAAAGAGCAAGCCCATCTCTTGCATGTAACAACCGTCCTTGTACTTCAAAAACGCCTTGGTTTTTGGTCCTATAGGTTGCCTCTTTTCTCCCGGCAAATTTTCCCACGAATATTACAGCAAAGAGTGTTGAGGAAAACACATTTGTTACACGCGGGGATGTTACAGGTATAAGTGCATTAGCCGTTTCATTTACATCAAAATCAAAAACTTCTTGCTTGTTTGCCGTTCCTTCCGGATTTGCGTTTATTCTTATTTCAAGAAAATTAATCAGTTCTGTTTCATAAGGATTTAAAACCTTTAAAAAAGAACTTTTCTCCAAACAACTTTCAAATAGTTGTCCCGTATGTATCATAATTTCTTTCCCATTCTCAGAGGTACAGGAAAGCGCTCCTACTATAGGCAATAAATAATAATGTTACGATAGCGGGTATAAAATCTTATTAATCCTATTAAAAACCTCAATCAAACTATTGAGGTTTTTAGTTTCTACCTTTTAATCTGCGTTAATAATAAAGGGGTCAATAGGTCTACCGGTTTTTATTCAAAAAAGAAATTGTTGCAATAAAACCCGAGCACTTCATTTTGATAAGTATTAAAATCAAAATTTGCTAAGCGCACTTTAATTGTATCTAAAATGAAATAACCTGAATAATGTAATTCAGACAACAATTTAAATGCTTCCAACAACGTCTGGCGGCTTACCTTCCCTTCTGAACATTCTATCAGAATTTGTGGTTTGTATTTTTGCATTGTGTCTTTAGCTCCCAGTAAAACAGCCAGGTCATTTCCTTCAACTTTAAATTTTATTAACGCAGGAATAATGAAATTAACAGAGCAATAATGATCAACCGTATCTAATGAAGCTCTTCCTTTCTCCGGCACATTTATTCTCGCTTTAAAGTCAATAATAGTCGCACTTGCCACCTTATCTTTCGCGGAAGTGTTATTGTCGTTACCACCATCTAAACTTGCTTTTCGATCAAATGATTGCTCAATAACAATATTGTCCAAATTCAATAATTGCTTCATTCTTTGCAGATAACTATAAATACCAGGACTGGTTTCAAAGGCAATCATTCTCCCCGGTAGTTTTGCTATTTTAAATAAATCAAAAAAATAGCTTCGTTTATGCGATCCTATATCCAATACTGTATATCCCTTTATAACAGCTTTTTCTATAAAAGGAAGATATTCTTTGCTATTGTTGTCTTTATAAATGGAAGGCTTAACAGCAAGTTTAAAAAGCTCATAAAACTTAATGCCTGCTGCAAATACCTTATTTGAATACATATTTTGCAAAACGTTGGTATTATACATAGCCCTGTTTTTAAAATTGATCAGTAATTGTTCGTTTTTAATTGAAGGTCTTGCCTGCACTGTTACATGCAGCGCAAGACCTTTGGGGGAACATGGAACGTACTTTATCTTACGGTAACAGCTTTCACAAAGTTGCCTGCAGCGTCAAATCCTACTGCATACCTGGTTGAGTTAGCATCAATGAAAACCGCGTATCCGGCAACAGCTCCATTTGATTTAACTACAACAGCATGTTTAAAAACATAGTTAGGGTAAGTAGCTGACAGGTAAGTCTGAACAGTTGCAGGTAATGCTTCCTGGCTAATTGAAGTAGGGCGACCTGGACGTGAAGGAAGTACATCACGCTTTACAAAGGTGTTTGTTGAAGTGAACACTGTAGCATATACTCCATTGTTAATGCTTAACACTACAATGCTGCTGTCTTTTCCTCTAAATGCACGAACTAATGTATCCTGTGCATAGTTTGAAGAAAGATAAGAACTAATTGCCGCGGGTAAAGCACTTATTGCAATTGTATCGCGCTTGTTTCCGTCCCGGTCATCAAAGCGACCACCATGGTGCCATCCGTGACCCTTCAAATCGCGACCTTCGCGTTGCTCCAGTACTCTTACAAATGCACCTGTTGCATCAAACTTCAATCCTACAGGTTTACCATTGAAATCTATTACAACTACATATCCCGCAACAGTACCTGCAGAGTCTTTGTCAGTAAAAGCTTTTCTAAAGGTATAACCCGAATAATTAGCAGCCAGGTATGTGCCAACTGTTGCAGGCAAGCTGCTAAATGCAATAGAGTCTGTACGATGACCCGGGCTGCATGCACCTATAACATAAACTGAATCCCCGCCGGATGCAGCTGAAATTGCTATTGCCTGTGCCGCAGCAACGGTTGATTGGTTTACTTCTGCTGCATTTTCAACAGACGCATCTTTTTTGCACGAAGCAAAAGCAGCTAAAAAAAGGCTCAGTGAAACGAGGTTTAAAACAGTGTTTGATTTGATCATCTTCTTCATTTTGTAATTGGTTTGTTTTAAGAAATGTTTGTTATTGTTTAGCTTTTTAATTATTCCAGGTTATATTTTTTATTGGCGTAATCGCATAGAATGCACTGCACGTTTCAGCGTTATTTTTTTACTCTCAAAATTTATTTGGATTGGCAACAGGAACTTGTAGCAATTTGGGATGTGCTAATGCCTGAACCGTTAAAATTGTTTCATCTATGTATAAGTAGATGTAGTATGAAAAAAGAATGGTTGGGTTGAAAGTCGAAAAATTTTTGTTTATGGGAAAAAGAGTGCCAGTTTTTCATTGCGTACCATGCAAGTGGGAAAGCAACCGCTGCAGAGATGAATACGAGCTTTAAGAAGTCAAACGATAGCATGCGTCATGCTGTTAACCGAAGCACCCAATACCTTGCGGGTGCCTATTTCTTTTGTTCGCTGTGTTACTACAAGGATAACAATTGCCAGTAAACCCATGCACGAAAGTGTGATAGCGATGACAGTACCGGCAACAAAATCTGCCCCAGCTTTTCTTCACGTTTGTATTGCCGTTCAAAATTTTCATCGAGAAAAGAACCTTTGAGGTTTGCATTTGGAAGGATGTTTTTACAAGCTCCATACTTGCAGGCAGGTTTGTAGACTTTACTTTAATTAAGATATAATGAATGGAAAATCTTTACCGAGAATTAATGAAAGCGGCTTGATAGGCTGATGAAGCGATTGAAAGTTGAAGTCTTTTACAACGGCAGGCACCTTTATTGGCGCATATGAATACCGCACGTTTTCATTTATCTTTTTATTGTCGTAGTCAACCATACCCGCTCCATTCATATACCTTGTTCCATATTTTATTTCATGGTATGATGCTTTCAAAGAAGGTAAAAAGGGTACAGGCATTTACCCACTTTTCTCAACTTGGTTTTTAGTGTGCGTAATGAAGTATATGTGATAGATGTCGCCGCCGTTTTTTTGGAATTGATCCACTCTTCCCACCAATCCTACACATCCACCCATCCCAGTTCAGACTTACTCCGTCCTCAAACTCTTAACAGGATTAGACACTGCAGCTTTTATCGCCTGCATGCTTACGGTCAGCAATGCAATTACAATAGCAATTAGACCCGCGGCTAAAAATATCCACCAGCCTATA
>JAOQAJ010000360.1 GCA_025963675.1 Segetibacter sp. | reverse complement strand
CGTCTTTATGTTCACTTCTGGCGCTGATGCTGGGAATTCGAAGCAATTCCAATAATTCGGTTAAAAACCGATCTTTATTCTGCGATTGATATTCTTTCCAGTCTTGCATACTGCAAATTTTTCTTGATCTAATAATTGATAGAGAGAGCGAATATAGCTACTTAAAATAAAAGGCAATAACTGAAAACTTCGTTTCATCATCTACGTCGGCCTATTTGTATAGCAATAGCGTTAGAACTTTTACCTTTAACCAATTCGATTAATTATCTAATTTTGCAACTACCGTTAGCTACCACACAAAATGCATTGACACCAATATTTAAAATAACCAAAATGAAAAAAATAGTTTTCCCTATTTGCTTTTTCGCTTCGGCAATTTTGCTTTTTACTCAATGTAAGAAGGATGCGCCAGAGACAGCATCCGGTAACTTTAGCCCATTAACAACCGGGTCAAGCTGGAACTATAAGTATACTGAAGGATCTGTTAGCAGTACCTTTAAGATTACCGCTACAAACCGTGATACTGTTGCAAATGGCAAGACATATAAGGTCTTAAGTAGCTCTGATGGAACGCTTAGCTATTTGGGAAAGGTTGGGAATGACTATTATAGGTTTGCCTCTTTCCCTGCTATTGGAGTAAATAGTTTTGAAGAACTTTATTTGAAGGATAATAAAGCATTAAATGAAACATGGACAGGCGCCGCTGCTTTCAAATATATGGGAGCAGACATTACAGCGAATCTAACCTATACAGTAAAAGGAAAAGGTGAAACCCGTACTGTAAATGGCAATGCGTTTAATAATGTAACTCATGTAAGACTCGATATCGCAATCTTTGGTGCAGGAATAGGAGGTGGCGATTTTTATTACCAGGAAGGTGTGGGATTGATTGAGGATTCTATATTAGTTACACCACCGTCAGGAGGACAGCCATACTCTTCAAAAGAAGAAATAGTTTCTTTCGAAATTAAATAAGAAGAATTTGTAATCATTTATGGAACGAACAGCAGATCCTGTTGGTTTTATTGTGTAAGAATACCTTTAAAAATAACAATAAAATTTAATCAGGAATTTATGTGAAATATCAGTTATGTTATTACATTTGCTCTACGATTGAGCGAATTGCCATCTATCAGCCTTTGTCGGTTTTTCTCAGTAATTGAGAGGGGCCGGCAGAGGCTGAGCCAATTATACAGCATCCTTTTTTAACCGGTGCATTTGGTTGGTCAGAAGATTCTCAAGGTTCCATTCTACTTTATGCTCAAATGCATGCTGCCTTACCGGACAGGTGAATTTATCGCACAACCTGCAGCTAAATGCAAGACATCCGTCGGTATGAACAAAGAACTCGATAGAAGAGCCAAACTCTTTTATAATCAAATTCATCAACGTATCAATCTCGCCTTGTGCCTCATGCACATTAAGATACCATGGAACGGTAAGATGACAGTCGATATGAAGGTGACTGCCATACTTTATGATGCGAAAATTATGAAGGTCGATCCAATTTACACGACGGTTTTTATTTAGAAATTCGACGATCTCTTGCAAGAGCTTCATGTCCTGTTGATCCATTATGCCAGCCAGTGATTCTCTTATAATCTTATAGCCGCTATACATTATAAAGCCACTCATTAAAAGAGCAATTGCTTTATCAATCCAATACATTTTGGTTACGAGCATTAGCAACAAACCTGCAATGATGGCGAGAGTAGAGTAGGTGTCGGTTTGCAGGTGGCGAGCACTTGCCTGTAATGCAAGAGAATGATTTCTGCGACCAACTTTAAGGCATATATAACCAGCTATATAATTAACAACAGCGGTAATTGCCACCATTATTAATCCGGCGTCTAGCTTGCCGATCGGGTGCGGTCTAATGAAATTAATTACTGTTTGATATAAAATAACAACGCCTGCAGCAACGATCAACGTTCCTTCGACTGCTGCAGAAACGAATTCTGCTTTTCCATGGCCATAAGGATGTTCTTCATCTCTTGGTTTTGCCGCAATGTATAAGCTGTACCAACCAATAGCACCAGCGACAACGTTGACTATGCTTTCTAAAGCGTCGGTTAAAATGGAGAGCGAATTAGTAAGGTAATAGGCAATTACTTTAGCCACAAAAAGAACAACAGATAAAGCTGTTATCCACTTCTGTACTTTTAAATTATAGCTTGCTGATTGCAAATACTGGTTTCTTTTAAATTGATTAAAGCTGCTTCTTTGAACAGCCGCATGCATTTAAGTAAGTTAAAAATGCAGTTGTTGAATACATTTTTGATGGAGTGTCACGCAACAAAAAAAGCACTGCAAATGTAGCAGCGCTTTTTTTGAATCGATCGTTTTAATTGGTTTTTTAGTTCAACAGAAATTTATTAAGCAATAACAATTGCTGAAGAAACTGAAAAAAGTTGCAGTGTGCGACGCAACGAGGTTTAACAAACGTTATTCTGCTAAGTACCAACATTACTTCATGGCAGTATCAAACCTGTCGCTTACAAATTTCCAGTTCACCACATTCCACCAATTAGTAATATAATCAGGTCTTTTGTTTTGATATTTAAGGTAGTATGCATGCTCCCACACATCTAAGCCCAGCACCGGAAATCCTTTTAGGTCACTTACATTCATTAGCGGATTATCCTGGTTAGGAGTAGAGCCTATTTTTAATTTCTTATCATCGGTAATAACAAGCCATGCCCAACCGCTTCCAAAACGATTTTTACCGGCATCACTAAATTGCGTTGTAAAGGCTTCATAAGATCCGAAGTCACGCGTGATTGCAGACATTAACGCCTGGGCTGGTTTCGCATTTTGTTTTGGCCCCATAATTTTCCAAAACAATTCATGGTTGTAATGTCCGCCAGCATTGTTGCGCATTTTTGGTGAATACTTAGAAATATTACCGAGCAAAGATTCCAGACTTGTGCTTGCCGGATTTACACTTTCTGCAGCTGTTGCTTCTGCGAGATTTTTGGCATAAGTCGCAGCATGTTTGGAGTAATGAATTTCCATTGTCATTGCATCAATGGACGGTTCAAGAGCATTATAACCGTATGGTAATGGTTGCTGGGTATAGGGAATCGGAGCAATATTTTTAGCCATTGCATGTGCAGAGTTGCAAGACACAAGTGAAGGCAACACAGTTGCTGAAAGACCAATAGCAACTCCTGCCTTGCCTGTTTGCCCGATAAAATTTCGCCTCGATAACTGCTCTTTTTTCATAATTAAATTTTAGTTTTAAGCTCTTTGTTTTTAAAATTAGATAAAATAATCCGAAGCTTTTTAAAGGACCTGTAATAATATTCCTGGTTGAAAAGTTGGGAATCTTTCATTGCTTTATAAGTTAGAAAGAAACTTATTGGAATTAAGACTGCGGTGGAAAGCCACATACCGCTAAAAGGAGAGAGCACACCACTTCTTACAAACTTTTCTCCAAACGTGTTTAGTAAATGAAATAAGACGAAGAATATAACCGCAAAGACCAAAGGTGTACCCAATCCACCCTTCCTGATGATAGACCCCAGTGGCGCACCAATCAGGAATAAAATGACACAAGCAAAAGCAAGTGTAAATTTTCGATGTAGCTCAATTTCATGATAAGTAATTTCTTTTTGTTTTGTTTCGAAGTCATCCGCTATTAGTTGAACATTAGACTTTACTGAGCTAACCTGTATTAGTGTTCGATCCTTCACGGTTGCCTTTGCAGAGTCTGGAATAATTTCATCGATACTTTTTATTGCATGTAAGCTTTTAGGACCAATATTGACTAGCCCTGTATCAGCGTATCTTGGAAAAGTAAAATAAACTGACACCTCATTTTGCGATCTCTTCTCATAAAGGCGGGTCGCATTTTTTAGTGAGTCTATTGTCTTGCTGAGCTGTCGTACACTTAGCATTTTAAAGTTGTCGCGAAAAGCACTATCAGAAGTTTCTTTCATCTGAAAACTGCTTAGGTCTAAAATCTTTTTATACTCTTTAAAACCAACTCTTGTAAATTCTGTATTTGTAGTTAGCCTGTTACCTTTCTCTTCGTATCGCCATCCGTTCTTTAAGTCAAACTCGAGTTTGTTTCCCGGCGCTACTTTCATGACTCCGCTTTCGGCAACGAGGCTGTAATCCTGCAAGCCATAATTTTTCTCGTAAATAATAACATCCTTAATTGTATTACCATCTTTCGATTTCTTCCCTATTTTAATTACATAACCTTCTATCTTATCATAAAAAACGCCTTCTTTAATATCGAATGCAGGTTTTGATACAATGATGTCGTACTTCAATGTGTTCAACTTCAAGGCGGCAACAGGCATGATGTTGTTTGCAAACAAAAAAGAAATTCCTGCAATTAAAATGGAAATTAAAAACAAAGGTTGCATAAAGCGAAGGAGGGGAATGCCAGCAGATTTAATAGCAACCAGTTCGAAACTTTCACCAAGATTTCCAAAAGTCATAATGGAAGAAAGCAGTAGCGCAAGTGGTAATGCAAGGGGAACCCAATTTATTGCAACTAATCCTGTTAAGTGTGCCAGTGTTCCGAGATCTAATCCTTTTCCTACGAGGTCATCTATATACAGCCAAAAAAACTGCATTACTAAAACGAATAATGCAATAAAGAAAGTTGCAAAAAAAGGTCCTATAAAAGCTTTTATAATTAATGTATCAAGTTTTTTAATCACTTTGCACGAGGTTTACGACCAGTTGGGTCAAAAGCAAATTTAGTGTTTAGATAGATGCATACTTGCACATCAATTTTTGAACCCTATTATTAAC
>JAOQAJ010000201.1 GCA_025963675.1 Segetibacter sp. | reverse complement strand
TTTCGCGATTTGTCTTTCCTTTCTTAATTCCCCAACCATACCAAAGCAAGGGGATATGCGAGTCGTACGGGTTCCATGAACCGTGAGTTGTGCCTTTGGTGCCACCGGAAAAAAATTGCGGTTTATAAATGAACTGAATGTCGCCGCTTAATTTTTGATTGTATCCATTAGCAACCATTGTTTTTATGTTGACAGGAAGAGCTATTGTATTTAATTCCTTCATGTCAAAAGCATTCACAATAACCGGGTTTTCGAGCAAACGCTCAATTACAGCTTCTTTTATCTTTTTTTCATCTTCAGCAATTAAAGCCCTGTTTAAGTATACCTGGTAATTTGATACAGAAGTAACTGCATTTTTTATTTTAAAACGCTTTTCAATTATATCGTTCAATGTAGCTTGTAAACCCGTTTCAGCTAGCAGGCCTGCTGGTATTTTATTCTCTTTCAACTGATCGGGAACGTGCGCTACAGCATGATCGGCAGTAATAAAAACAGTGTATTGCCCTTTACCAACTTTACCATCCAGGTAGTTTAAAAACTGTGCGAGCTCTTCATCGAGACGTAAATAATTATCTTCGACTTCTATAGAGGTTGGGCCGAACGTATGGCCGATATAATCTGGAGATGAGAAGCTAACGGCGAGAAAATCAGTATTTGATGATTGTCCAAGTTTCTCGCCTTCAACTGCAGCTTTTGCCATCTCGAAAGTCAATGTATTTCCTGAAGGAGTGGTGCGAAGCGCATTGTATTTATCTGTCGTGATGTTAGCAGTTATGTGAGGAAAAGTATTGTCTTCAAGACTTCCTTCATAAGCTTTGTCGTCGGCGGTACTTTGAGTGTAGGTACTAATAGGGTAGAGGGTGTTCCAGTTTTGTTTTAAATACTGATCGGGCAACTTTTTGTTGTTGAACTGTTTTACCCACTCTGGTAGATCTTGCATATAGTAACTGCTGGTAATAAATGCGCCATTTGCATTGTCAAACCAATAAGCCCCATTAGCAGAATGTCCGGCTGGTAAAATAGCGCCGCGGTCTTTTAGGGCAATACCTATGACCTTCGATTGAAAGTTGGTCGCCATGCGCAGCTCATCGGTTACGGTAGTCGTCCACATGCTTGACGGAGACATCTCACCCGCATGCGAAGTGCTACCTATCGTCTTGAACGCCGTGTCTTCTGTGCAGTACCAACTCCTTTTCAAATCTCTTCTATACCACGTGTTACCCATTATACCATGTATAGCAGGAACAGAACCGGTATAAACGCAGCTATGTCCAGCAGCAGTTACCGTAGGAGTATAAGGGATTAAAGTATTTTCGCAAGTGAATCCTTCATTCAATAAGCGCTTAAAGCCGTTGGGCGAATAGCGGTCGGCATAACGGTACAAATAATCCCAGCGCATTTGATCTATAACTATACCAACCACTAATTTTGGTCGTGCCAAATTTGCAATATTCGAATTTCTTCTTTGGGCGTTTGCAAAAACGGAGATCAGTAAAACGGATGCAAGAACAATTTTTTTCATCTGTGTTTCAAGTATTTGTGACAAATGTATTTGAAACAAGAATACAAGAGAATTAAATAATATAGAACCAAATGACAATAATCCGCCGGCTTGTCAATTGTGCTGCCGTACAATTATATTTGCACAGATTTTAAAAAAAAAGTGTACTAATGAAAGTAATGAAGTTTGGTGGTACCAGTGTTGGCAAGGCAGAGAGGATGCACCAGGTGGCTGACCTGATAACGCGGGATGATGAACCCAAAATTGTAGTATTGAGCGCCCTTAGCGGCACTACAAATGCATTGGTTGAAATAAGTAGAGGCTTAGCGAGTCGTGATCGTAATTTTTCGAAACATGCTATAGATAAGCTAGAGCAACATTATAAGCAATTTATTGCCGATTTATTGAAAACTGAAGAAGCGCGGCAAAAGGCATTAAAGATAATTTCAGAGCATTTTGAATTTTTAAACATCATTCTTAAAATTTCTTTTAGCGAAGCGCTGAACAAAGACATTCTTGCACAAGGTGAGCTCATGAGCACCAAGCTCTTTTCAGTCTACCTGTCAGAAGCAGGTATAGATCATGAGCTACTTCCTGCCCTTGAATTTATGCAGATCGATGCTTATGAAGAACCGCTGATAGGTAACATAAGAGTTAAGCTTACGCAACAAATCAAGCATCACCAGGATAAAAAAATATTTATCACCCAGGGATATATCTGCCGTAACAGCAAAGGCGAAGTGGATAACCTGAAGCGTGGTGGAAGCGACTACAGCGCTTCATTAATAGCTGCAGCAATTAGTGCAACGGTTTGCGAGATCTGGACTGATATTGATGGAATGCACAACAACGATCCGCGTGTGGTGGATAAAACGATGGCAGTCGAGCAAATGAGTTTTGATGAAGCAGCAGAGTTGGCGTATTTCGGCGCTAAGATTTTGCACCCCGCTTCTATATGGCCTGCTCAACACTACAACATTCCGGTTAAGTTGCTTAACACAATGGAGCCATCAGCAAAGGGTACATCTATTGTCGAAGACGCTGGTAGTGTTGGAGTGAAAGCCGTAGCCGCCAAAGACGGAATTGTAGCAATCAAAATTAAAAGCAGCAGAATGTTGCTTGCTTATGGTTTTTTAAGGAAGGTTTTTGAGGTTTTCGAAAAATATCGGACTTCAATTGATATGATCACAACTTCTGAGGTTGCAGTATCCCTAACGATCGATAACAAAGAAAATCTGGATGACATCATTCAAGAGCTACAGGCTTTTGGAACAGTTGAGATCGACGAAAATCAAACCATTGTGTCAATTGTCGGAAACGAAATTGCCCAGACGCCACAGGTGATGATGCGTCTCTTTGACTCTATTAACAACATCCCTGTTAGGATGGTAAGTTACGGTGGTAGCAGGCACAATATTTCGTTACTGATTCCTGCAGAATACAAAACGACAACTTTGCAGGTATTGAATAAAGGGCTTTTTGGCCTATAGATAATTATGGCAGCAAAATTAATTTTAACCAGGAACGGAGCGGTTTTCAATCGGCGTCAACGATTTAAAGTGCTAATCGACGGGGCTGAAGCTGGACAGATAAAAAACGATGACACTCGAGAGTTTACTCTTGAGCCGGGGGACCACAGTGTACAGTGCAAATTATATTGGATGACGAGCCAGGTAGAAACGGTGAACCTTAAAGATGGGGCTAATACTTATCTGACAGTAAGCAACGGTTTGAAATTTATTGTTCCACTTTATTTTTTAATGCTCGTCGGTGTGTTGTTTCCATTTTACTTCCATCTGGTAAAAGCACCTGTTCCGGAATACGTGAGCACTTTAAAGGTCGTGCTGATACTTCCTGCTATTCTTTATTACATTCTATACTTAACCATTTTTAGGAAGAGGTACCTGGTGATTGGCGAGGATAAAAGCAATCCTTTTAAATAGAAGATTTTAAATAAGTAATTGAAAGCATGATAAAAAATATCATGCTTTTTTTGTTTTAAAGGAAATTTTGTGAACCAGCTTTTGCTCGTTGATTTTACATCGTTGTGTCACTCACTTGTACAGCAAATCTTCCGGCACGACATTTTACTGCTTTGTCTGAAGAGGTATTTATAATAATAAATAATATTTGTACTATTAGTAGTTCAACTAAATCAAAGTAATGTAAATCTCTGTATTATTGTCTCAAGTGTATAAACATTCAAAGAGATGCAACATGCCCTAAAAAAATAGCATCTTTAAACCAAAACTGTCTTTTTAATAGCTTATGAAATTTTTTTACCTGCTTTCAATTATTTTATTTTTTATAGTATATCAAACTTTCGCACAAGCTCCGGGTATAAAATGGCAGAAATGTATAGGAGGCAGCTGGAATGAAGCAATGTACGACCTCAACGGTGAGATGAATTCCACCACCTATTGGCCTGTAGGGACAAAGGGCTTAATACCTGCAAAAGAAGGAGGATATTTTATTGCAGGACAGACAAATTCTGGTGATGGAGATGTGCCAGTAAATGCGGCATATAATCAACCCGGTACCATTGCTGTATTAAGACTTGATGAATTTGGAAATACGCTTTGGAAAAAGACATTGGGAGGGGTAGATACCACCTATCAGGGAAAGTATGATCAATTTCGTTCAATCATTCAAACAAGTGACAGGGGTTGCATTGTTATTGGCGAAACAGCAAATACGACTGGACAGGCAACAGGCAATCATGGAAAAAATGATATAATTCTAGGTAAATTTAGCAGTTCAGGAAATCTTGAATGGTCTAAAACCTTTGGTGGAACAGAGAATGAATACGGAACAAGTATTGTTCAAACTGGTGACAGCGGTTATGTTTTCCTCGGAAGCACATTCTCCACTTCAGGACAGGTACAAGGCAATCACGGGCTAAGCGATGTCTGGATGGTTAAAATTGATAAAACCGGTAACATCGAGTGGCAAAAGTGTATTGGTACTGAAGGCAATGATGGGGCGGTAAAGATAGAAAAGAGGTTATATGAAAACTTGATATATATCTGGCAAAGCGCTAATCGCCCAAGTTTGACTATTTCCCAAATTGATGGCTTAGGAAACACTATTTCCGAAGCATCCCTTCCGTCCTTAGCGGCTTTTGGAGGAATGTCTGCAACTTCGGATGGAGGGTACATCATAGCCGGACAGGGACCAAATCAATCTGGTCTGGCAATAAAGATTGATAAAGATGCAAAAATCCAATGGCAAAAAGAATTAAATGGTTCTAAAAACGATATGTTTAGTGACGCCAAGCAAACCTCCGACGGAGGTTTTATTGTATGTGGCAATTCAGAATCAATTGATGGCGATTTAACAGATATAGGAGCCCACCCCTGCCTCACCTGTTATTTTCCGAAGGCAGATGCATGGATAGTAAAGTTAAATGCAACAGGACAAGTGGAGTGGCAAAAACTTTTCGGCGGCACTGGTTCAGATATAACTGCTACAATATTTCCTGCTCGTGATAATGATTATATTTTTTTTGGTACCACTATTTCCAATAACGGGGAT
>JAOQAJ010000357.1 GCA_025963675.1 Segetibacter sp. | reverse complement strand
AACAAGTTGCCTGAAGTAGTTTTATAATCGCAACAGATAGCGCCTTCTCGTTCAACACCACTGGCCTCAGCAATTCGTATTGCTCAACATTGCTTTCGTCCATGCACAAAAAAAGTTTGCGAAATTGAAAAGTAGAGAAGCAGAAGTCGCAGAATAATTGAAATGCTTTTAATCCTAGGCCTTTTCCTGCAAAGTCTTTATCCATATAACACCCCATGTCAGATTTCGGGATACTCCAATCAATATTCTTCAGATCAGGAAACCCGATAGACATTCCAATCGTTTCGTCTATAATAAGGTAGGGCATGTAGGTACGATTTTTTGCCCAGCCGGTAATGTCACTAAGGAATTCTATTGTATCCTCAAGTGTACGGGTTCGGGATACTGTACCGGTAGAGGAATTCTTCCAGTGTTGTTTGGTTTCGCTCTACCATGTCAAAGTAAGGTACAAGGTCCCGGTAGTTAATAGGCGAATAGTGTAGTTATCAAATTTCATCTGCTCCCTTGTTGTCATCCTAACCTTGTATTGCAGGTGACGTAGTTAGTTTTGATTAAATGATACTTAATTACTTGTCTTTAAAAACAGCGGATGCCTGCTTAAAGATAAACAGTGTTTTCTGGTACCTATCACCATTGGCTTTTGCTTTATTTTATACCCGGATTATTTTACAGGGATTACCTGTAGCAAGCACATCATCAGCGATATCTTTAGTAACTACACCGCCCGCCCCCGATAATGCATCTATTTCCAATTGTTACACCCGAACAAATTACAACGCTTCGACCAACCCAAACGTCTTAACCAATTGCAATGAGGCGTTTGATTAACAAGTTGACAGATCACCCACTTGTAGTGGAACATTCTCTTTCGAATTGTAATCTGTAACTATAAAACCTCTAAAAAGTCTTTTGTACAATTCGAATTTAGGAAAGAGATTATAGTCACCCAATCCTGAAACGTTAAATTGGAAGGTACGGCTTTTTACATAGGCTCACATTCGTATTATCACTCTAACTTTAGTGTAATGAACAAAAAGTTTGTTATCGCTTTCTTTATCTGTATGAGCCCCTTCTTTGGCATTGCCCAGGATATTTCCGGCTTTTGGGAAGGCGGATTAGACATGTTCGATGGGTGTTTTAAGGTAAATAATATAGAGTTACAAATTTCAATAAAAGGAGATAGCATCTACGGTAGTTCTTACCATTACCTCAATGTGGAGAATTACGTTAAGAAGAATTTTACCGGTACTTATGACAGGCATACCAAGAAAATTGTTTTGCACGAAAGAACGGTGACAACCTATAAGATCCCTGGGTTTTGTACGGTTTGTATTAAAAGATATGAACTTACTTATATGCCAGGCACAAGCCGGGAATTTTTAGATGGTGGTTGGACCAGCGTCGTGACTGCGGACTTTGCCAGTTGCGGGAGTGGGGCTATTAAACTTTCAAGAGTAAGGGAGTCGGCCTTCAAAGAAATTCCGGAAATAAATGTTGATACCGGCCTGCTACGTCTTGATTTTTATGATAACGGCCAGGTCGATGACGATTCTATCTCTGTCAAAATAAATAATGTTACAGTTCTTACCCACCAGAAACTTAGTGCGAAACCAATAACAGCTTTTATCAGGATCGATCTGAAAAATACATTCCAGGAGGTAGAGATGATCGCTGAGAATTTGGGCTCCATCCCACCAAATACAGCGTTGCTTATTATTACCGCCGGCGAAAAACGTTATGAATTGTTCTTAAGTTCTTCTACAAAGAAGTCCGCGAAAGTCCGGTTTTTGTATGAGAAATGACAATGGATGTATCTGGTAATAGGGAATTTTAAGCCTTACTAAATGAGAGCGTCAGTAGGCTTGCAAATATTAGTCTGTAACCACTATCGTCAAATTTTTTAATTGACGCTTAGCTGCCTCATTTTTTTTACGCTGACCCTGGGTAAATTTTATTCTTGTTGTTCCTGATTTCAAACCCTTTATCGTCCAGTTAGCAAGCACAGGATCTCCGGGACGGAGGGCTGTAGAATCGAATGTTGATACCACTTCCTTGCGGCTAACTTTTGCAATTGATGTATCAGATAGTGTAAAATTCATTTGAGGACCACTTGACACCCAGCCGGGAAGTTGAATGGTTTTTTCTTCATTGATCTTAACCTGAATTATATTATCCGTTTTAACTGTGGGGCTTGTAGAATTATTACTGATATTATTTGAGCTTCCACAAGCAGCAGCTATTAAAATTATTATTATGCTTAAGTACTTCATAGTATATAAAGCAAGGCGGTTTTAGTAAATCCGCTTGGTTTTGACGGGTAAACAGTTTGTTTTTCTGATTGTGAAATAAGCCCTCGATACTAAAGTTACAATGGAATGAAAACATCAAATGTAACTAGCCCTTAATTCAACATACTTTTGAAATAACTAATTAAGACTACTCCGATATTCATTTGGCGACTTCCCCACTCGTTGTTTGAAAAGACGAGCGAAGTGCTGCGGATACTTAAAGCCCAGTTCATACGCTATCTCACTTACTGATTTGCTCTGGTCAAATATTCTCTCTTTTGCCACATCTATCACCTTCATTTGTATGTACTCCTGTGCTGTTTTTCCAGTTTCCTTTTTCACCAGGTCGCCAAAATAGCTGGCCGATAGGTTCAGTTCACTTGCACAATAAGATACAGAAGGCAACCCAATCGTATGAGCTT
>JAOQAJ010000144.1 GCA_025963675.1 Segetibacter sp. | reverse complement strand
GTTACAAAGGCTGTTATTTCGTATTCGTTATATGTGGCCCTGGAGATGTTTGTTAGAACCTCTCTGGCTTGCTCGCGTGAAAGCGTTTTGTGCTCGAATAGGTGTTGTAGGATTTTTTTCATTGTCTTTCTTCTTGTCTGAACTGGGATTATTGGGATGGTTGGGAACTATGGGATGAATTTTATAAATTGGGCGGTTTCGATGAATTGGATGAGGTCAACGGTTTGATTAGATTTGGATTGAACTTTTTGTTGGAGAAACGATGAAACTCCATTCGTTTACTGCCAAAATTTATTAGCAATCCTATTTCCAAATTATAAGCTTCTAAATAATTCATTGCTTGTGCTAAGTGAACGTCTTCGATTTTTATTATAGCTTTTAGTTCAATACTAATTTTGTCGTGTACCAGAAAATCAACTCTTCGTGTACCTATCTGTTGATTTAAATAGAAGATGGCCATTTCAAACTCTCTTGCATAATCCAACCCCATATTTCTAAATTCTATTTCTAATGCCCTTTGATATATTACTTCCTGAAAGCCATTTCCTAATGAATTATGCACTCTAAAAGCAGCACCAATTATTTTTTCAGTCAACTCTCCATATTTAAAATCAGGCATGGCAAAAAGTTTAAGTGCTTTTATTATTAGTCCTGGCATTCGATTTTCAAATCGGCAGAATTTAGTCAACGTGGGATTTTGAAGGAACTGACGAAATCTTATCAATCTCCTATCCCACCCATCCCAAACATCCCACATTCCCAGTTCAGACCAGCCAATTCCTAATAATCGCCTCTCCATCCGGCGTCAACACGCTTTCAGGATGAAACTGTACACCTCTTACATCATACTTTTTGTGCTGCAGACCCATAATGTAATTATTATCATCACGTGCTGTTATTTCCAGTTCTTCGGGGAAACCTTCTTCTTTTACAACCCAGCTATGGTATCGACCAACGGAAATTTCGGCTGGTAAACCTTTAAACAAAATGTTATCAGGTGCTAGTTGGCAAGGGGTTGCTACACCATGAAAAACTTTAGATAAGTTTTCCAGCTGCCCCCCAAATACCTGCCCTATCGCCTGGTGACCAAGGCATACACCTAGTATTGATTTTGTAGGGGCGTATTCTCTAATCACATCCAGCAACAAACCTGCTTCAGACGGAATGCCTGGTCCGGGAGAAAGAATGATTTTATCGTATTCTTTTATTTTCTCCAAAGGAATTTGGTCATTGCGGTAAACGTCTACTTTTTGGTGCGTGATTTTTTCAACCAGGTGAACCAGGTTGTATGTGAAGCTGTCGTAATTATCAAAAACTAATATTTTCATGCCCTAAACCCAAAAGGGAAATTTTATTTTTGTTGAATAATGTTATTTCGTACAAGTGAGTGACACAACAATGTTGAATAGTAGCAATTGGGCTAAGTTCATAATCACTCACAAATTCCTTCTGCTACTTTAATGGCTGTTTTCAAAGCATTCAATTTATTATTCACTTCCTGCAGTTCGCTTTCTGCAACTGATGCATCAACAACCCCTGCGCCTGCCTGGTAAAACAATGTGTTTTGTTTGCTAAGAAAAGAGCGGATCATGATGGCATGATTGAGCTCGCCATTAAAACCAATCACACCTATTGCACCCCCATAATAGCTACGGGAAGTTTTTTCGTATTCATTTATCAACTGCATCGCCTTAACCTTGGGCGCACCACTAAGTGTACCGGCCGGAAATGTGGACGCTAATAACTCAAAAGGATTTGTTCCAGGTTTTGGCGTACCGGTAACCTCACTAACCAAATGAATGACGTGCGAATAATAATGCACTTTACGATAACTGCTTACATGCACATCATCAGCATAACGGCTAAGGTCGTTGCGGGCAAGGTCAACCAACATTACGTGCTCAGCATTTTCCTTGGGATCTTTTAGCAATTTCTCGGCAAGTTGCTCATCTTGTTCGTCGTTACCTGTACGTTTAAATGTGCCGGCAATGGGATGTACAATTGCTTTGTTATTTTTTATGATCACCTGGCTTTCCGGCGACGAACCCATCAAACGGTAATCGTTGTAGTCGAAATAAAACAGGTATGGGCTGGGGTTCACAGTTCTTAATGCACGATATACGTTGAACTCGTCACCCGTAAAAGTTTGCTCGAACCTTCTGCTTAATACTATTTGGAAAACATCGCCGCGATGGCAGCTTTGCTTGCCCTTTTCAACAATCTTGATATATTCCTCATTTGTAAGATTCGAGGTTTCTTCACCAGTAGTTTTAAACGGAAAGACCGGAACGTCTTTGCTTTTAATTAGCGAAACGATTAGATCCAAATCACTTTCAAACCCTTTGACCTGGTTTTCGCAAATGTATAATTCATCTTTAAAATGGTTGATAGCTATAACATACTGGTACAGGCGATAGCGCATTAACGGAATAGCATTCGGCTCGTCTTTACCATCTTTCAATTTCACATCTTCAAAAAACTGAACAGCGTCAAACGTAGTATAACCAAACAAACCTTGAGAAACCGGAATTTCACTTTTATTAGAAGGCTGAAAACGCTTCAAAAAAGTATCAAGCTCTGAAACTACTGCAGCTTTGCCAGCCAACTTTTTTCTTATGACCGGCTCGTTCGGATATTTAAATTCAAACGCGTCAGCTGTACTTACCTCAATGCCTGCAATTGGTTTGACACAGATAAATGAAAAACTGTTTTCCGCAACATGAAAGTCGCTGCTTTCTAAAAGGATACTACCCGGAAAACGGTCTCGCAGCCTAAGATAAATACCAACCGGAGTATAAACATCGGCAAGCATCTTTTTACAAACAGTTTCAAAAACAATAGGTTTCATAATTTAACCTCACCCTTTGATTTAAAAAATTTAAGTCCAATAATACCGTGTCAACCATGCAACCACCATCATATCAAATCCAAAACATCCCATTCATCCCACAAATCCCGGTTCAGACCATAAAAAAACCCCGGCTTCTGCCGGGGTTTTTAATATGTTATATTTAGATAAACAAAAATAACACAGCTACCCCGGGAAGGAGATGCTATGCCACCAATTGTTATTTAAAGTCAATGTTTTCATTTGCAGAGCAAAGATGTCGTTCTATTTTTTACTGAACAAATTTTTTTTGCAAGGTTTTTGCCATTAGTAAATCGAACTCCAAAAATAAACACGCAATAAATGACTATACTTCAAAAAGAAGAAGGAAACGAAGGCGCTTTTTACATTGAAGAAAACGGTGAAAGGCTGGCAGAAATGGAATATAGAAAGGAAAAAGACAGAATGATCATTCAACATACGGAAGTAGATACATCTTTAAGAGGGAAAAATATAGGCTTTGAGCTAGTTGAGCGTGGAGTGGAATATGCCCGGGAAACAAAACTGAAAATTGTTCCACTTTGTGTGTTTGCAAAAAAAATAATTGACAGGCACAAAGAGTTTCAGGATGTGTTATAACTCTAAAAATGAATACTATTATTAGCAATTATACGTTTGTTAAAGCATGCACCGTCAATAGCATTTGTAACCTTTTTTATAGAGATTTGAGTATGAAGAAATTTCTCCCATTGGTTTTACTGCCCTTTTTGGCGTTAACCAGCTTCAATTACAACAATGCGGATGCTATTTTAGGAGAATGGGCAAATGGCACCAATAAAGGTCATATTCAATTGTACAAACAAGACGGAAAATATTATGGCAAAATCATTTGGTTGAAACAACCAAATGATGAAACCGGCAAGCCTAAGATCGATAAAAATAATCCTGACGAAAAAGCCAGGACAAAGCGCTTGTTGGGGTTGGTTATGCTTCGGGATTTTAAGTATGAAGACGGTGAATGGACTGACGGAAAAATCTACAATCCTGATGACGGTAAAGAATACAAGAGCAAAATGAAATTAAAAGACCCAAAGACTCTGGCCGTACGAGGTTATATAGGAATCTCCCTAATTGGAAAAACAGAAACTTTTATCAGGGTAAGATAAATTGACTCAAAACAGCTGATTTGTAATTGTTACTTTTTTTCAGCTTTCGAAATTTTGTTCGACATCGTTGTGTCACTCCCTTGTACTTTTTTGTCTTCATTCAACGCACCTCTTTTCATAGACTTTCCATTATTCTTCTCAAACAGTCGATTTAATCATCAATCAAAATCTGACAGTAAAAGCTGACAAGCTCTTTTGCTTTTACTTTGTTGAATTGTTCATGAATAATTCAACATGCGAATTGTATTTTGGCATTCCCTTAATTAGCAGTTGCTGCTTTAGCCAAAACGACAAATACATCTTATTAAAATCCGATCGGGTTTTTGATTGGGGAGAACATGCATAGCAATTGGTCGTGCTGGTGAAGAATAATAAGATTGAGCAGATTGGTATTATTCAAAACATCCCGGCTAATAGTATGGGTGCAGATGTAGGCGTGTTCAGTCATGGAGACAATGCCCGTGAAATGGAAATGATGGTAGAGTATGGAATGAACCCTTTAGAGGTATTACGATCAGCTACATCAGTAAATGCAGGTTTTTTTTGGATATGGAAATAAGTTGGGAAGAATTAAATCAGGTTTATTTGCTGATATCATTGCGGTACAAGGATACCCGGTCGATGATATAAAGTTGATTAGAAAAGTTTCATTTGTAATGAAGGATGGGAAGGTTTATCAGCGCGAATAATAGAACAGGGATAACACAGATTGGATGGATTTGAACGGATAAATCCTTTCAATCCGTGTCATCCGTGTTCCATATTACAACACTCCTTTTGTTGATGGCAGATAATTGCTAAGCGGGTCACGTTTTACAGCCATTTTTATGGCTTTTGCAAAAGCTTTAAAAATTGCTTCAATCTTGTGATGTTCGTTGTCTCCGCTGCATTCAATATTCAAATTGCATTTAGCTGCATCACTGAATGATTTAAAGAAATGGAAAAACATTTCTGTTGGCATCTCTCCTATTTTCTCCCGATTAAACTCGGCGTTCCAAACAATCCAGTTTCTGCCGCCAAAATCTATGAGCACTTTGGCTTCAGCTTCATCCATTGGTAGTGCAAAGCCGTAGCGTTCCATTCCTCGTTTGTCGGCTAAGCCTTTTGCAAAGGCTTCACCTAAAGCAATTCCGGTATCTTCTATTGTATGATGCTCGTCTATTTCCAAATCACCCTTTGTAATGATTTTTAAATCCATTTTCCCATGACGGGCAATCTGGTCAAGCATGTGATCAAAGAAACCGAGACCGGTAGAGATTTCGCCTTTGCC
>JAOQAJ010000120.1 GCA_025963675.1 Segetibacter sp. | reverse complement strand
TTCAAAGCCTATTAACTACGGTTTTAACGGACCTTACCTGGCAGCAGGGATACAAATATTAAATGCATTTGGTGCCCTTTGTCTCGTATATGCTTTTCGTTATGGAAAAGCCATCATTATAGCTCCGATGACGACAGCATTATCCCCAGTACTCACAGTAGTTATATCCTTAATCATTTATTCGGTTGTGCCCCATCCTTTAATTATAGCAGGAATAGCCTTAGCCATTTTATCCGCTTTGTTGATGGGAAATGCAGAGTCTAAAATGGAAAAGAAAAGTAATATTAAAGTAGCAGAAGCTGCTACGATCAATAAAGTAAAATAGAATCTTAAGAGTTATGCCATATCTACAATTCAAACAAGAAGAGATGGAGGAAAAAGGGGGACTGCATACAGCCCGGGAAATTGAGGGGCAACCTGTTCTTTGGCAGGAAGTATATAATTTGATCCTTTCGCAAAAACAGTGTATTCAAAAATTTCTGTCGCCGCTACATTCTGAGGCTGACGTGAGAATAATATTAACAGGTGCGGGTTCTTCTGCATTTATAGGAGAAGCTGCACAGGGAATTGTGCAGGTAAATACCAAAAGAATAACTCAGGCAATAGCGACAACTGATCTTATAACACACCCTCAACTGCATTTCATAAAAGGAATGCCTACATTACTGGTGTCGTTTGCCAGGTCTGGTAACAGCCCTGAAAGTCTTGCAGCAGCAAAATTGGCCGACGAATATTGTGATACTGTTTTTCACCTCGTCATTACCTGCAACAAGGATGGCGAACTGGTACAAAACAGTCTTCCAAATGCTTATCATCTCATACTGCCCGAAAGAGCAAACGATAAAAGCCTGGCGATGACAGGAAGCTTTACAGCGATGCTCTTGTCTGTTATTCTAATTTCAAAGATTGATTTGTTAGAGT
This sequence comes from Segetibacter sp., assembly GCA_025963675.1. GTDB lineage: Bacteria > Bacteroidota > Bacteroidia > Chitinophagales > Chitinophagaceae > Segetibacter. Next base: position 4,703 of record JAOQAJ010000120.1, on the reverse strand, counting down.
CCCTTCGCCCCGCCTTGAATGTTCTGATAAGTGAAGGCAAAGAGTTGGTTGGAAGGCATTTGCCGATGATAAAAGCCATTGCAGAACATCCCTATGAAAGAGTTATTTTTTTAGGTTCGGGGCCGTTATTGGCAATAGCCAGAGAGTGCCATTTAAAGTTGCAGGAATTAACAGATGGTAAAGTTATTTGTAAACACGATTCATTCCTGGGCTTCCGTCATGGTCCACGGGCAGTTATCAACGAAGGGGCACTCATCGTGTATTTGTTCTCGAGCGATGAACATGTTCTTTTATACGAGCGCGATCTGTGTTTATCCATAGATGCTGATGCTCGCAACATTCCTACTATTAGTTGTAATCAACACATAGAAAACCTACAAAATTCTTTACTCTCCATTACGTTTTCCGAATCGCGTGAGTCAAATGAACTGAGTTTTATTAATGCAACATTAGTGGGTCAATTACTGGGTTTCTTTCATTCGCTTTATCTCGGATTGCAGCCGGATAAGCCGTCTATTTCCGGCTCTATTAGCCGCGTAGTTCAGGGGGTTACTATCTATCCCGATCCTGTTACGAGTCTTGCACACAGCAGCGTTTATAGTTAGTCGAAATCAGCGTTTTGGAAGAGCAAATTTTAAGTTTTATGAAGAAAGGTGTATTGGTAATAGGTGAATTAAACGTAGACATCTTGCTGAACAAGGTAAGAGGACTTCCTGTAATAGGACAGGAGATCTTAGCCGATGAAATGACTTTTACACTCGGAAGTTCTTCCGCCATATTTGCTGCCAACCTTGCTTCTTTAGGCATCGACACATCTTTTTGCGGAATGGTAGGCGACGACATTTTCGGAAAATATATTCTTGCAGAATTAAATAAGAAAAAGGTTGATACGGAACTTATTATAACGGAATCAAAGTATCAGACCGGAGTTACAATCATACTGAATTACGAACAGGATCGGGCCAATGTTACCCATTGTGGAGCTATGGATCATCTCGATTTAACCAACATACCGGTAGATAAGTTTTCTCAATATAGTCACTTACACCTGTCCTCTTTTTTCCTGCAGAAAGGTCTGCAGAAAGACATCGTTCAGTTGTTTAAAATAGCGCATGAAAAAGGCTTGTCCACTTCTTTGGATATACAGTGGGATCCTGCTAATGAGTGGGCGTTTCCTTACAAGCAATGCCTGCCTTATGTTGACTTTTTCCTGCCGAATGAAGCCGAGCTTTTGGCATTAACGGATACAGATCAACTTTCGGATGCTTTCGATGTGCTTGATGGCTTTAGTAATACGATCGTTGTTAAAAGAGGCGTGAACGGAGCATTGGCTTATAGCAAAGGAACCTATACAGAAGCTGATCCTTATCTCCATTCACAGTTTGTAGATGCGATAGGAGCAGGTGATAGTTTTAATGCAGGTTTCATCAGCAGTTACCTGAAGGGGAAGTCCTTACCTGAAAGCATGCTATTTGGCAACCTTACAGGTGCGATGAACACAACAGCCCCGGGTGGAACCGGTGCTTTTTCAGACCTCTCATCTTTTGTAACAAAGGCAAGAACAATCTTCAACATAGAAATCTAGGATATGATCTTAAAGCAAAAGATGCGGATGTTAACCGAACAAAAGAAGGGCTTGCTGGCCACCAACTTTTATAATTTAGAAACGCTGCACGGTGTATTAAAAGCTGCGAGTGAACTTGGTCAGCCTTTGATCTTACAGTTAACAAGCAGTTCAATTAGTTATATGGGTTTGAATACCGCAGTTAATTCAGCAAAAACAGGATTGAAAGAATTTGGGGTGGAAGGATGGCTGCACCTGGACCACGGCGACTCGGTAGAACTTGCACAGGCTTGCCTCGACGTTGGGTTTGACTCTGTGATGATCGATGGAAGTGAGTTGCCATTAGCGGAAAATATCAAGATTACAAAAGAAGTGGTTAAAAGGGCTGCATCTTATAATGCCAATGTAGAAGCTGAGCTTGGATATGTAGCAAAGCTAGGGCAGTCACATGCCCTACATGGATTTACACAAGCTGCAGAAGCTGTGACTTTTGTTGAAGAGACTGGTATAGATGCATTGGCTATAGCAATTGGAACGGCGCACGGTTTTTACAAAGAAGAGCCGAAACTACAATTTGACTTGTTGGCAGATATTCATTCGCGTATCACGTCGATACTCGTGTTACATGGCGGATCTGGCGTTCCTGCAGCACAATTGCAACAAGCTATTTCGTTGGGTATCTGTAAAGTGAACCTGGCTACGGAAATAAAAAATATTTTTATGAAGACCCTTCAATCAGTTCTTAAGAATAGTGAAGAGATTGACCTAAGAAAGGTTTTTCCTAAAGCGACAAGCAGTGTAACTGAGCTGGTAAAAGAAAAATTAAGGATTGTGCAGAACAATTAATATTGAGAGAAGGGCAAACCCTAAAGGAGCCTTAACGACAAACAAATGAATGTGCCGATTTTTTGTTTCAGTACAAGAGGGCGACGCAAGAATGTATCATAGTAGCAATACTGCCGGGCCCATAAAAAATGTGTTCACTGTTTTATACCTTGAGTACCACATCATATTGAAAGAGAAATTTACCATAACAATCTTTACTGAAAACACGATCGGCGTGCTTGTTCGGATCACCACTATGTTCGCGCGCCGCAGGATACATATTGAAAGCTTGAATGTTGCCGGTTCAGAAGTGGAAGGCATACACCGCTTTACAATAGTGATCGATGAAACGAGAGAGGAAACACGGAAGCTCGTGCTTCAACTTGATAAGCAAGTGGATGTATTTAAAACATTTTTTCATAGTAGCGAAGACATCGAATGGCAGGAGCAACTACTATGTAAAGTGGCCGGGAGCGATACAAATGAAGGAATTGAGACCGATTTAAAAAGGTATGGCGTTAGGTGTATTAGTACATGTAACGCATACACGGTATATGAGGTCACTGGTTCTGCAGAAACAACCGATGCTGTTGTGCAAGTGCTGGAACCGCTACGGATAATAGAAATGGTGAAAAGTGCAGGGATTGCCGTTATGAGATCTCACCAGGCCATTCATGAAAAGTTGAAAAAAATTGAACCGTTAAACAACTGCCTGTCTGAAGTTGAAGATAAGGTTGCTTAAAAAAAACAATATGCAAAATCATTTAAACCGGCGTGACTTCGTAAAGACCGCAACAATGGGAAGCATAGGCTTCGGGCTGTTAGGGAACGCAACCTCTTCGTTTGCCAATAGTACTGTAGCGCCCGGGAAAAGAGTAGGAATTATTGGTCTCGATACATCACATGTTACCGCTGTCACAAATAGCTTAAATGGTCCTAATGTAAGCGCGAACTGGGGTGGATATAAAGTCGTGGCTGCATATCCTACCAAAGGCAGCGCCGATATGAAGGAAAGTATAGGCAGGCTTGCAGGCTTCACCGATGCTGTGAAGGCGTTAGGGGTTGAGATCGTTGACTCGATAGAAGACCTCTTGAAAAAAGTGGATGTAGTATTACTGGAATCAGTGGATGGACGCCGGCACCTGGCGGAAGCATTGCCGGTATTAAAAGCTGGTAAGCGGATGTTTATTGATAAACCTGTGGCGGCCTCGCTGGCTGATGCAATGGTTATTTTTGCTGCAGCTAAAAAATACAACGTCCCTGTTTTTTCTGCTTCTTCATTACGATACATTCCAGGTGCAAAAGAAATAGCGGAGGGTAAGATTGGGGCCGTGCACGGTGCCGACTCGTACGGACACTGTTTTATTGAACCGCACCATCCCGACTTGTTTTATTATGGCATTCACGGCGTGGAAATTCTTTATACGATTATGGGCACAGGCTGTAAAAGCGTAGCCCGTACTCACTTGAATAATAGCGACATGGCGGTTGGAACATGGAAGGATGATCGGATCGGAACCTTCAGGGGAACGAGGTTTGGCACCGGGAAAATGGGTGCGACCGTATTTGGAGAAAAGGGCATTGAAGTGCTTGATAAGTCTCCGGGATACGATCCGTTGTGGGTAAAGATCATAGAGTTCTTTGATACCGGCGTAGTGCCTGTAACCGCTGAAGAAACTTTAGAAACACTTGCATTCATGGAAGCCGCCGATGAAAGTAGATTGAAAGGCGGTATGGCTGTAGACTTAGAAACGGTAATGGAGCGGGCAAGGAAAAAAGCAAAGAATATACGGTACTAGTGTTATAGTGAAACGTCAAAAGTGAAACGCGAAAAGGACCTTCTCATTTTGACCTTTGACGTTTCACGTTTGACGTAAGCGAGTGTTACTGGAACCTTCGTTTTGTTTCGCTTTAAAGCTTCTGTGCCGGTTTAGGTATATTATTATGAAAAGAACAATATTATTAACCTGCTTCTTTTATTGCTTTTTAAACCTGCTGGGTCAACATTCAACGCCCCCGGCTTCGGTTGATAGCGCAACGGCAGTATGGAAGAAGATTGAACCATTTTTTGTATCCCCCGATTCATACAGGGGTGAACCCGGCTCTTATCGTTCACCCCTAAATTTTTATGACGGACGCCCGGTAAAAACAGCGAAAGACTGGAAAGAAAGACGCAAAGAAATTCTTGGCCGGTGGAACAAAATGATGGGCGAATGGCCACCATTACTTACCAACCAAAAGATGAAGTTCCTCGACTCGGTGAGGAAGGATGGTTTTACGCAATTCCGGATAAGATTTAAATGGACGCCCAACG
>JAOQAJ010000116.1 GCA_025963675.1 Segetibacter sp. | reverse complement strand
GATGCTCCTGCTCTGAAAGCATCGGCAGATATCCTACCCTCTTATTAGGGTCCAAAACAATCGAACTTAATAAATGCTGGTAATGACTAATTAAACGCGTAATAGTGGAAGAGGCAAATAAATCAGTGGAATATTCAACCACCCCGACCAATCCTTCAGACGTTTCCTTTATAAAAAATGTAAAGTCAAACTTTGAAACCTCTGAGTCTAAACTCTCGTGAGATAATTGTAAATCGCCGAGTTGTATTTCCGGAACTTCACCGGTATTAAGGAATACTAACATTACCTGAAAGAGCGGCGTTCTGCCAGCGTCTCTTTCATTTAATACGGCCTCGACTACTTTTTCAAAAGGCACTTCCTGGTGATCGTATGCTTCAGTAGTGGTTTTCTTAACCTGCTTTAATAAATCAATAAATGAATCATTACCATTTACATAATTTCTAAAAGCAAGTGTATTAGCAAAGAAACCAATCAATCCTTCAACTTCATGTATAGTTCTATTAGCAATTGACGCACCTACAGTTATATCTTCCTGGTTACAATAACGATGAAGCAATACATTGAAGGCAGCGAGTAAAGTCATGTAAAGACTGGCACCATACTGTCTGCTTATCTCTTTAAGTTGACCAGTAAGCTCTAAGTCTACGTTGAAGTCCAATGAAGCTCCACGCGTGCTTCTGGCTGATGGACGTATAAAATCTGTGGGAAATTGTAACGCGGTAACCTCCTGCAATTTGCCTTTCCAGTAGGCAAGCTTTTTATTTAAGACATCTCCCTGTAAAAAGTTACGTTGCCAGACGGCGTAATCAGCATACTGCAGATTTAATTGCTCAAGCTGGTTTTCGTTCCCGGCCACATAACTCCTATATAACTGAACTACCTCCTGTACAATAATTGGCATTGACCATGCATCAGCTGCGATATGATGCACTGTTATAACCAAATAAAACTCTTGTTCAGTAATGGAGATCAATGATGAACGCAGCATATAATCTTTCGAAAGATTGAAAGGTTTCCTGACTAGCTGCCGTACTAATTCTTTTACCTCGGTAGGTTTATTTTTATTGTTGGAATTATTAATAACATCAAGAGTATAAAAGTTTCGCTCTTTTATTTTCTGGTAAGGCACACCATCGACCTGGTAAAAAACTGTTCTTAAAGCCTCATGCCTATCAATAAGAGTCTGTAGTGTATTTTCTAAAGCCTGCCTATTTAAAGTACCTTTTAAATGAAATACTGACGACACGTTGTATTCAACACTGCCCTCTAGTTTATCAATGACCCATAAACGCTCCTGACTAAAAGACAAAGGAATATGTGGGGCTGAAGACCTGTCAAACCGGGTTATATTAGAAACGGGTTTGCTATTAACTTTCCTGTTCTCTTTTAAAAAATCTACTATTAATTTTTTGTTGGACCTTATATCATCTATTAATTCTTTATTAACTGATTTGTTTTTTGGAAGTTTAAGATGCAATTCTTCTTCATTCAAAACAATGTCTATTCCACCTTGTTTTGCCAAATACAATATATCAACAACCTTTTTTGACATTTATTCTTATATTCTTACAATAACGATTAATATTTGACCAAATTATATAATTAATAATTCAGTTTCGGTGGGGTCTTCGACTTCCTCGTAATTATTAAGTTTAATTTCGATATATTTAGCTAAGGCACCAACTGATGTATATTCAAAAACATCTCTAATTGCGAGGTCAATTTTAAATTCTTTCCGGATAGCAGAAACCAATCTTACAGCCAAAAGCGAACTTCCGCCCAATTCGAAAAATTCATCATGCACACCCACTTTTCTGACTTTAAGAATGTTTTGCCAAATTTCTGCAAGCTTATTCTCCGTTTCAGATGATGGAGCCACATACTCATTACTTATTAGTTCTACAGTATAGCTGTCAGCCAGAGAAGTTTTGTCAATTTTACCGTTTGAATTTAGAGGTATACTGTCTGCTTTTATCCATGCATCAGGTATCATATACCTCGGAAGTTTGCCGCTGAGAAAATTTATTATTGATTGCTTATCAAGCTCCTCTGCAACGACATAACCTATTAGACGCGTGTTTCCATTAGCATCTTCTTTTACCAAAACTACTGCCTGCTTTACTAATCCACTTTCCTGGAGCACATTTTCTATTTCATTTAATTCTATCCTGTATCCTCTAACCTTAACCTGGTTATCGGTTCTGCCTAAATACTCTATATTACCATCGTGCAACCATTTTACAAGATCTCCCGTTCGGTACAACCTCGAATTCTCTTCTGAAGAAAACCGGTTTTTTAAAAACTTTATTGACGTTAATTCGGGGTTGTTAATGTAACCTAACGCGACCCCGTCTCCACCGATATATAATTCACCTGCAACACCTGTTGGAACAGGTTTCATTTTTTCGTCAAGAACAAACAATTGTGTGTTTGCCAGCGGCTTACCGATTGGAACATATCCATCCTTTCTCATATAATCAACAGGATAATATGTAGCATAGACAGTTGTTTCGGTTGGACCGTATACATGAATCATTTTTCCGGAGCCCAAAATATCTATTCCTTTTTGTACGTGTGGAAACGATACCTTTTCTCCTCCGAACAATAATATTCTCAGGCTTTTCAGAGATGTTGGATTGACA
>JAOQAJ010000037.1 GCA_025963675.1 Segetibacter sp. | reverse complement strand
GGCGATAAGGATGCAGGCATCGCAGCCACCATTAGAACACTTGACACAGAATTAAATAAATACGGCATAAAACATGAATTCGAGATTTATGATGGCAACCATATCAACCATGTGGCCGATCGCATTGAGCAGAAAATGTTGAAGTTCTTTTCAAACAACTTATCGTTTACGTCGGGTAAAAAATAAACGCCAGAGAATCTCTTTGGTAAAAGAACGAGGTGAAGCGACAAAAGGACAAATTGTAAAAGGCCATCACTTCTTTCGTATTCATGTTTTTGCAATGAATACGAAAGAACCTGAATGATCAATAGGACGACCTAACTATTCGGTCAATTTTCCTTCTTTATTCAGCAATGAAAAGAATTTATCTAAACCAGCACCTGTTGCCTGTTCAAATGCAGCTTTCATATCAGATGGTTTTGGATGCTTAAACTTCCACAGTAAAAAATAATGCTTGAAAGCAGAATCAACTTTTTCCCTGCCAATGGCCTGCTCCAGCAAGTGCATCCACTCTGCGGCTTTTACATAAGAAGTTAAACCATATTCTTCACTGCTGCTGTAGTTTGCCGAAGGGGTTTCTAATGCAGGTTTAATCGGTATTGCCTGCATGGCATTATATAAGGCATTTTGAAATTGTGGCTCCGGCAACTGTTTTACAGTTACAGGAATTCGGTCTCCAAAAACACTATTAGCCCTATATTTTTCTGCCTCATATCTAAATTGGTAATAGGTGTTCATTCCTTCATCCAGCCACGGGTGAATTCGCTCGTTAGAACCCAGCATACTCATAAACCAGTTATGTCCCACTTCGTGTGCAATCACCGCATCAAGTGTCTCTGGCTTTGCATCAGGACTTGTAATTAGAGTAACAGTAGGATACTCCATACCACCACTCGAATTATTTTTTGGTCCTTCTACTGCCTGCACTATCGGGTAGGCGTACTCACCTATCCAGTTGCTATAACGTCGCACTGCGTCTTTTACAAAATCAATACTATTCGCCCATTGCGTGTTGCTGTTATTATGATAAAAAGTAAAAGCATCTATTGTTTTACCTGATGCTAACTGCATTGTATCATACTCTATTACAAAACCCTTGTCGGCAAACCAGGCAAAGTCAGGAACACTATCTGCATAATAACTCAGTGTCTTATTTGCAGCGGTAATTGCAGGGCTGTATAACTGCGGCTTGCTACCTGCTTTATGTAATGTATTAAATGCTCCAATTTTTTTATAGGCATCTGCTTCAAAAGCAGTTTGTAAAACACCTGTAGCACTTACAACATAAGGTGCAGGTACTGTAAGGTTAACTTTGTAAGAAGCGTATTCGCTATAAAATTCGCCCATGTCTAAATATGGCATTTCGTGCCAGCCATCTTTGTCGAAGACCGCTGGTTTAGGATACCATTGACAAACCATAAATTCTCCGTCTGCAAAACCGGACCTTGAAAAATACGATGGAAGCTGCACCTTAAAAGGTGTTGCAATGGTAGCTGAGTCTCCCGGCTGTAAAGGCTTCGGCAATACCACTTTTATGATATCAATATATTGGGCATTTGGATGGGCTTCGGTAGTGGCTTTCGTTCCATTGACGGTAAAGGCAAGATTGCTGATGGAACCTGTAGTAGGCATTTTTAACTTTTCCTTTCTTTGAGCATCATTCTTAATTTGCTGAAAAAGGGCGGTCGATTGGTCTTTGTAAGCATTGGGATAGATATGAAACCAAATGAAATTGAGTGTTTCAGGCGAATTGTTTTTATATACGATTGTCTCAGATCCGGTTACCGTTTTCTCTTTATCATTCAACTGTGCATCAATAGTATAACGAAGGTATTGCTGCCAGTAATTGTTTTGGGCTATTGCGTTTGTACTGGCAAATAAAACAAAAACAAGTACTGCTTTTTTGATGTTTTCCATGGGTTAAAATAAAGGAATTTATTTTAGAACGGGTGGAAGGTAAAAAGGAATTAACGTTCATTATCGAATCAAAAGATTGGAAATGATCGATCCTTTTAAAAGTGATTTAATGGATTTTGATAAATGTAGCCACTATGTTTGAAGTACAAGAGTGCGACGCAAGAAAAGTCAGATGGTTATCCTCTGCCGGCTTACAACTTTATTTACTTATCTGAATTATTCAATTATTAGAAATGAACTCAAAACCAGTCAATACAAAGACGAAGTTGAACTGCTGAAGCCGAATGAAAATAATAGAATTTTTTTGTGCTCCGGCGGCATGAATTCTACTAAACATCGTTGTGTCACTCCCTTGTACAGTTGTATCACCTTCATCTTTTCTGCAACGATTTTTGAACCCAACATTTTCTCTACAAAAAAAGCTCATGCACCTGCACAAGCTTTTCTTATATGATTTTACGAAATACCTGTTATTGGTATTGAATATAAATTGGCTTCGGAGTAAACTTCAATAGTTCTTCCGGCGTATACAATTGGTTCGCTCCTGTTTTAGTGTCGTTGCGATAAAACAATTTAAAGCCCGTAAACTGAACCGGTTCTTTTTTAATGTACCTGAGATAAGTAGATCTCTTCAAAAATTTGGGACCCCATCCATCCATATCCATCACAATTTGTACTTCGGGAACTTTTTTGATCTGGTCAAACTGTGTTACCATTCCCTGGGTAAAACGGTGAACAACCAAAATCTTTGGAGGAAGATTATTTTTTCTGACTAAATCAGCCAAATAATCGATGGCACTATTAATATCATCAGCATTAAAAGTTCCAATCTTCGAACCGGGAATTTCACCATTTTTTAATGAAAACTCAGGATCGATGCCCAAATGTACGTTTGGCATTTTTAGGTATGGCTCTAACATCGGCACTTCTGTTCTTACATTGCTGTGTGCAACCTGTATATCAACAAAGACCTGGGCGTTAATTTCCTTTGCCCAACTCACAATTGTATCGATCTGTTTAAAAGGCATTCGGTAGCGGTACATGTTATCCTTTTGGGGCGTTCCCTGTGCAGTAACTGCAACATAATGCAGGGCCGGTATAACCGGGATAGAAGGATCTGCAGCCTGCCATTTCGCGACTTCTCCCTTCAATTTAGCAAGCATCTCTCTTTTTGGCAATTCTCCTAAAATCCCCATTTTCTTTGAAAAGAGGTTTCCGTAATAAGCAACAATCCTGTTGTAAGGTAGAATTGCTCCGGCCAACGGGTAAGGCGCTTTAGCAGGCCACTTACCTGTTGTATCACCATTCGTCAGATCCTTTATTATTTTATCGTAAAGGGCTGTATCAATGGGTTTCTTTTCGGGGCCTTTGGCTGCTACCTGCCCGTTTTGATTTGTACTATCCGATTTCTTTTCGTTACCGGCCGGTGACTGGCTACAGGCAGTGGTAAACAACAATAAAAAAGATAATAATTGTCTTGTCTTTACAGTAAATCTAGTTTTCATAACGCGCCAAATATATTCTAAAATTTATAGTAGCCAAGTCGATGTTATTAACGTCGAACGCAAATGGAGAGGGCAGTTTTAATCCAGTCCTTTATCATTGAGATATTCTTGTAATGTAAACTTCTCTTGTTGTTTTATATGCTGGCGAACATTTTGACTATGGTTCTAAGGTGAATACCTTGTTTCCCATAACGCCTGTTTACCCTGAAGGGTTTTCCTACTTCCCCGATTTTATCACTGGCGAAGAAGAGACCGAATTGTGCAATCAGATATCGAACATCCAGTTGCATAATTTTAATTTCCAGGGATTTAAAGCAAACCGGAAAGTTGCCAGTTTCGGCTTCGATTACAGCTTTGACAATGGTGCTCTCACAAAGGGAGAAGAAATTCCTGCCGCATTTGATTTTTTAATTGACAAAGTCAACAACCACTTAAGAATTAAATCCGGGCAATTTGCAGAACTATTGGTAACTGAGTACCCGCCGGGATCGGTGATTAACTGGCATCGCGATGCACCGCCTTTTGATATTATCGCTGGTATATCCTTGATGGGCGATTGCACTTTTCGTTTGCGACCGCATGATAAAGCCAGACAAGGTCGGGCATCAGTAATCTCTTTTCCGGTAAACCGTCGATCGCTTTATGTAATTAAAGGAGTGGCAAGAACAGATTGGCAACATAGCATTTCACCGGTAAAGCAAACGCGGTTTTCAATTACGCTGCGAACGTTGAGAAGTTAGGTTTAAGACTCATTCTAACCAATTACTACTATTTGTTTTGATAGTTGACTGTTTATAGCGCTCTAAATTTTAGAAATAAGAACCAAATGTTTCAGTGTATTTCTATCAACATCAATTACAACAATAAGACAGGGAAGAGTAGAAATATTTTGTTGATAAGGGATATTTTTATCAACGACAATCCAGGCATCAAAATCATTTTTATTAAGCATGTAAGCAGCTTTAAATTTTACTAACTGATAATAGCGCGTTGAGTTTCACAAAGACATATCGACAACCAAAAATGCGGTGCAAGTATGTTGGCAGGCAAATAAAGGCGTTGTTAAATAATAACCTTCCACTAGCTTTTAAACCTGTTGTGCGAATTTTATGTTCTGGCTAATTAAATAAATTGCGGGATCTTGTACTTCGTCTATTTTATCGATAATTTGTCATTCCTTTAATCTCAGTTCAAAATCTAAAAAAACTCCCTTTATGAATTCACGTCGCGACTTTTTACAAAAAATTACTGCCGCATCTGTCGTAGTGCCATTTTTATCGAAAACTGCGGAAGCTAAAGCGGAAAAATACCAGGGACCCGTGCTTCGTGTAGCAATCTTAGGCCTCGGAAGCTATGGATCGAGAGTTGCTGATGCAATGCAAACATGTAAAAAAGCTAAGCTGGTGGGTGCTATCAGCGGCACTCCTTCTAAACTTAAAGACTGGCAAACCAAATACAACATTCCGGAAAAGAACTGTTACAGCTACCAAAATCTCGACCAGGTAAAAAACAATCCTGACATCGACGCTATATACGTAATCACTCCAAATTCAACCCACAAAGATTTTGTTATAAGAACTGCCAAAGCTGGCAAACATGCAATTTGTGAAAAGCCAATGTCGGTAAACGCAAAAGATGGCCAGGAAATGGTAGATGCCTGCAAAAAAGCAAACGTAAAATTGCTGGTAGGATACCGGATGCATTTCGAACCCAATACACTGGAAATAATCAGGATGCGCAATGCCGGAGATTTTGGAAAAGTGCTATTCTTCCAGGGGTTATCAGGTTTCAGAATAGGTGATCCCAAACAATGGCGACTAAACCGGGAGCTAGCTGGTGGAGGTTCAATGATGGATATTGGCATCTATTCAATAAATGGTGCACGTTATATGATTGGCGAAGATCCGATTTGGGTAACGGCGGAGGAAACAAAAACAGACCCGGTTAAATTTAAAGAAGGCGTTGACGAAACAATTCAATTTCAACTAGGCTTTCCAGGTGGAGCAGTTGCTTCATGTTTGTCAACCTATAGCATGAATAACCTTGACAAGTTTTTCTTAAATGGAGTTCAAGGGTTTGCAGAATTAAATCCATCTACCGGTTACGGACCTATTAAGGGCCGTACAAACAAAGGTGAATTAAACTTTCCTCATGTCACTCACCAAACAGTTCAAATGGATGAAATGTCAGATATCATTCTAAACGGCAAACAACCAGTTGTACCAGTAGATGGTTTAGAAGCTTTAAAAGATTTGAAGATTATTGATGCTTTATATGTAGCAGTGAAAACAGGTAAAAAGGTAGATTTAAAATTGTAAAAGTTTAGTTTGTTAGAATAACTTATTACAGCTTTAAGACCATAAAAAGAGACAGGCAGAGGACTATTCTCCTTTGCCTGTTTCTTTTGTATCATTTTGCGCCAGCTGAAGTGAAAGTCTGGTTTTTCTAAGTTCGCTTGTTATTAATTCTTCCCACTCCTTTTGCTTTGCCTTATTTAAAGAGTGATTCGTCTCTTCATCGTATAGAAGCTGCATTGCCTGGTATTCGGCTTTCTTCTGGTTAAACAGGTCAACGATTTGATTATCGAAACTTGTAGTGTAGGTGTAGTTTTCGAACTCGTTTTGGATTTTCTCAGCAAACAGTTGAGCGATGTTGAAATGCATCTGCTCATGCTTCAATAAACTTTCACATTGCTTGTGCCTGCGGCTCCACGAACTATTCTTATCGAAAGACGCATACACTTCAAATTCAAAATCGTCAGGCCCGTAAAATTTATAATTGTATCGTATCTCGGCAAAAGATTCCGCATCATATTTACTGGTATCATTGACCGGGCCGGTAAAGTCATCCCAGCTTAATAACTGACTATCGGTCCAGCGAATGTTCTGCTGGCCATAAGTTGATGTAGCTAAAAAACAAATTAAAGCAGTTATTAAAAAAAGTCTCATTAACCTTCCTGAATAAGATTTATAAATGTTTGGAATAAAAGGCACTAAAAAAGCCCTTTGCCTTTCATTCTGCATATTAAGAAATTAGTAGAATTAAATGAACCCCTTAATTATATTTTAATCTTATGATTAAACACCGGTTTTAGTTAAACAAACTTGAATATCAAATATTAGGTATAGAAAAAATCATGTTTGCCAACAGCCAACATATTCAAGGATTTTTACTAAAACACCAAAACGGCATTATTTGTGTTAAGAAAGAAATCAACAAAAAAAGGACTTACCATTTAACTGATCACACGAGCTGCCTATTCATTTATCGTATGTAAACGGTGTTTTTAAGCACAGTTTGTAGAACGAGATTTGAAGATGAAGCCTGTGTTTTTCAGTTAAATGGCATTTTCTATTACCAATCACAAGAAAAAAACACTACTTTATGAAAAAGCTATTTTTAGTATTCCCACTTGCCGTGATGATGGCGAATTGTAGCAGCACGCACAATACGAGTGGTTCTTCAGCCGGCACTGGCGCTAATGCCACGGCTTCAACATCTGTCTCTGGTACCGACGCAAGCGCTTCAGCTTCCGGTTCTGTCGCATCTTCCGGAACAAATACTACCGGCACCACAGCCGATGGTACCACAACCGACAATACGACTAACTCAACGACCGGTTCAGGCACTGGCTCAAGTGGAATGTCTGCTTCAGGTTCAACAGGCAATAGCACTTCCGGTTCCGTTTCTGCTAATGCATCTTCTTCAACAGCTAATACTGCAACAGCAGGTATGAACGGAACACGAAATACAGGCGGCTGGAATACAAATGCCACAGCCTCGGCTCAAACCCCGGGAAGTATAAATTGGGATGTATATGACCCAAACAACTATATGCAAAATCCTGACAGGTACCTGCGTCCTGATCAGTTGACCAAAACCGGGGGATGGACATATAACAAGGACTGGCGTCGTAATACAAACTTCACACAGGAAGCTGTTGGCCAATGGCAGTTAGAGCTTACTCCTGAAGTAGCAGCACATTGGATGCCTGATACAAGAAGACCAGAAACGTATGCGAGTTTTTGGACACCTGAGGCAGTAATGGCACGTTACCAGGCTACAATGGCTGCAGCAGCAAGGGTACAAGATTCAATAGCGGCGCTTAACGCAATTGCAAGCAACAATACATCAACAAAAAGTGGCAGAAGAAAGAACTCGATGAACAGGAACGCCTCTGCAAATATGAACAGCGGAACATGGTCATCAGGTTCAGGAACAACAGGAACAGTGGGAACAGGCGGATCTGCTGAAGTCTCCGGATCAGGAACAACTGAAACAATAGGTACTGGTGGCACATCTACTGCGACTTCAACTACCGCCGACAATTCTGCCAGTGGTACGACCAATAACAATGTTACAATTCCATATGCGCTGACTGCTGTAAATGGCAACAACTACTTACTTCCATCGCTAAGCATGTATATCGACAATGGAAGCTTCACTGCATACACCGGATGTAATAATGCATTAGGTAATATTGTTGTAAACGGCAGCTCTTTACATTTTCAGGAAGCATCTCCAACATCAAGTATCGATTGTATTGGAGGATTTGACCAGGCTGCTTTTCTAGATCGTTTACGTCGGGCTGATTCATACGATGTTACCAACAACCAGTTCAGGCTGAAGCAAGGTGAGCAGGTCTTAATGGTATTCTCAAAAAAGGCACAATAAATTTTAATATCAGATGTATAAAAAATAGGCAGCCCGTTGTAAAGGCTGCCTATTTTGATTCATACAAATTATCTTCAAAGCCTTCAGAAGCAATTACTCCACATTCCCCAAAACAACCTTCACCCCTGTTGTAGTGAGATTATGCAGATCATTTATCGTTGCTTGTCCCTCCGGACTACCCATCGTTTCTTCCATAACCGCTTTGCTCGTAAAAAAGATTTCTGACATCCTGTAGTATTCCGGCTGTCCACCATCTGCCGCGCTATGAAATTTGGTGATTTCTATCCTGCTTACACCTGCCATGCTTTGCGCCAAAGGCAAATGGTGCTCTTTAAAATACTTTTCGAAAAAATCAGCATCTTCAGGATGTTCGTATAACACAGTTACTTTGTACATAACTTCCATTTTTCTTAATCGAAGTTAATGATTGAAGAAATTAAACAGATTGTTTTGGAAATATTTTAATACTTCAGTTCCCTTTCGTTTTAACGACACGACACAACAACCTTCTTTTTTTAAACCTTTGGATTATTATGAGTTTTAAGAACAACCTGGCAAAGGATTGTTTGGTCTTAACCAACAGGCATGGAGATGCAATCTATCAGATCAGTCGATCGGCAACAGGTAAACATTTTAGCAATGATATATCAATTTAGAAAGCGTAGCCGACGCCGATGCCGGCGTAATATGGCCAGAAAAAGCCTTTCCCAAATACTGGTACAAGTGCTGCTTTAAAAAAATATCCACCATCAATAGGC
>JAOQAJ010000035.1 GCA_025963675.1 Segetibacter sp. | reverse complement strand
CTTGAAAAAATGGGCGAAATCATTTACAAGATCGTCGAAAATGCCGAACCTGAAAAAAATGAAATTCAACCAGATGTTTTAAAAGAGGCAAGAATTGTTGAAAACATGGTTACAAGCATAGCGGCAGTATTAGAAATTGGAGAAAGGGCGTTATACGCCTGCCCGGATTGCGGTGGAAATTTGTGGAATATTACCGTCGATCATGCTACTAAAAGATACCGATGCCACATTGGTCACTCTTATACTGAAAAAGATCTTTTGCTTAAACAACATGAAAGCATTGAAAGCACGCTTTGGATCGCACTAAGAATGATGGAAGAACGCAAAATGCTGCTAATTAAAATGAGCCACCAGGAAACTCAAAGAGGATTTATAAGACTTGCTGCTTCACATAAAAAAGGCTCAGATAACCTGGAAGTGCATATCAACAAATTGAAGGACCTGTTGTCTATTACCCAAAAAGAAAAGGTGTACAATGAGGGAAATGAAAAACCAGGATAAGTAAAAAAACGGTATTTTGAATCTTACTTTACTACGTTTTCAACTCTACGAGACTTCTCGCCTTACACAGCTACTTCCTTTCTATCAACAACGTCTTCACTCAGCAACTCCTGTGTTTTTACCATTTTATGTAACACTTTAGATCTTTTCCTGTTTTCTTCTGCTTTTTTGAAAAACTCTTCAGCAGCGTCTTCCTTCCCTGTATTTTTAAATGTATTAGCAATCTGTTCCAGCAGCATAATAGCCTCTTCAAAAGTGCGCATCGTACTCCATAGCTGTTCCTCTATACTTTCGGTTACACCTGCTAATAATGTACTTGCCGAAAACGCATGACCGGTATGACACCTGAAACGTACGCTTGTGCCTTCTGTAAGGCGGATGAGTGCTCCGTGACACTCAGGACAGGTAAAGGGAGTAAGATTGCCCTTTTCTAAAATTCCCAATTCTAAAGCATTGCCATTTGCAGCAATAACAACTTCCATTTTCATGAGCTCCATTTGCTCTGGAGTAATGTCTTGCATATTCGAAGCATTTTCGTGTATTAATTCCTGAAGTACAGCGCCCATTTGAGCGACAGGGATAGAATAATCTACATCCACTTCATTCAGCACGTTTGAAGGCATACTATCATATAAGGCTTCAGCCGGATCTTGTACCATACAAATCCCTCCCATTTGTTGAACGGACCACATACCAGAAGTACCATCATTTAACATTCCGGAGAGCACAATACCAATAACACGGCTTCCATAATTGTAAGCTGCAGAACGGAACAGTACGTCGACCGAAGGTCGAAAACGATTTTCCTTTGGCCCTTTTCTCACCAGGACTCTGTCGTTCTCAACCAACAGGTGATGATCTGGTGGCGCTATATAAATTTGTCTTGTTTTTATTTTGTCTCCATCCTCGGGGTGAACAGCTTTTAAAGTACCCAAATTGCTCAGGATAGCCGGAAGGTTACTAGGAGTAGACGGATGTAGATGAAGTACGACAAAAATGGAAGCATCAAAGTTTTTCGGCAGGAATTTTACAAACTCTATCAGCGCATTTACTCCACCAGCAGAAGCGCCTACGACAATTATGTCTTTTTTATGCATATTTTTCGTTTTAATACTCAAAAACCAATGAAGGTTTAAGAGCGATGGCTGAACCCGTTCAATTCATTGTTGCAGTCGAAGTGTGCGACGCAACAATGTTAAATAAAGCACCTTTAGACCGGGTCAAAAAATCTACCTATAAAAAGGCAATAAGGCGGATGGCATCAAACATCTGCCACCTTTGGATATTAGCTGTTTTCATCCACTTTTTCAATTCTGTTTAATTGCTCTACAGGTAGGATTATATAGAAAGTAGTACCTTTTCCTTCTTCGCTTTTTGCCACAATTTCGCCACCATGATTTCTTACAATTTTTCTGCACAACGCGAGGCCAATGCCGGTGCCCGGATAATCTTCTTTATCGTTGAGTCGCTGAAAAATTACAAAGATCTGGTCAGCAAATTCCTGGTCGAAACCAATACCATTATCGCTAAAGGTTATTTCGTAGTACTTGTTTTCCTTATCTAACTGGTTGTAATGCTGCAACTCTTGCGCAGGTAGCGTGCGGCATTTAACTGTAATGGTTGGTACATCTGATTTTGAGGTGAATTTTAGTGCATTACTTAGCAGGTTGTGAAAAAGCTGGTTCATTTGTAATGGAATGACATGCAACACCGGCAACCTCTCAATATTTAGAATTGCATTTCGCTCGAGTATCAACAAATCAAAATCGCCGAGAACATCTCTCATTACTCTATTTAGATCCGTCTTTATAAACTTTTTATCGAACCTGGTAATGCGAGAGAAATTTAGCAGGTCATCTATAAGATTACGCATTCTTTCTGCCGAGTAGTTGATCTTTTCGATATACTCTTTTCCCTGGTTCGGTATAAGGTCAAGAAAACGTTCTTTTAGCCTGGTGGAAAAAGTAATGATTTTCCTCAAAGGCTCCTGCAGGTCGTGGCTGGCTACGTAGGCGAACTGGGCGAGTTCATTATTAGACCGCTCCAGGTTCATATTTGAATCCTGCAGTTCCTGGGTTCTTTCCTTTACCCTCTTTTCAAGTTCTTCGTTTAAGATCTTCTTACTATGTATCTCGGTGCACGATCCGGTATATCCTGAAAATTCTCCGTTTGAATCATATGTAGGAACAGCATTGTTCAGCACCCAGCGAAACTCGCCATCTGATCGCTTCATCCGGTATTCTATACTGAACGGTTTTTGTTCTACAAAGTTTGTATGAAAAGTGGAAACCACCGTATCAAGATCGTCTTTAAATACTCCTTCAGTCCATCCTATACCGACTTCTTTATTTAATGGCCGACCTGTAAATGCCAGCCAGGTTTTATTGACAAACGTGAAGCTCTCGTCAGGTCCTGCTACCCACAACATGGCAGGAACGTTATTCGCCATATTTCTAAGCCACTGTTCGCGCTCTTCAAGTAACCTTTCTGCCTGTCGGTGTTCTGTTATATCTTCTATAGCAAGTAAGATTAGTTGCTGTCCACTTGTTTTTTGAACAATTTTCTTCACGCTTAGCAACAGCACCTTTTCTCCAATACCTTCGAACAGATGAGTCAATTCATAGCCATAATGTTGGTTTGTTCCAGGTAAAATGTTCTGCAACAATTCTTTTAACTTAGGAATGTTCCACTGCGAGTCTTTGACTTCATAAATTAAATAGCCTTCTGCTTCCCCTACTTTTGTATTAAACGTTCGGTAAAAAGCTTTGTTTGCTGATTTTACGATTAACAAACTATCTAAAACGATTACTGCTTCCCTTATCGTCTCTATTACCTGCTCAGTATAATCATAAGCTTCTGACAACTGGTCATTTCTCACCTGGAGTTCCTGGTTGATCGTCAGCAGTTCTTCATTGCTCGACTCTAATTCTTCTTTTGATGTTTCGAGCTCCTCGTTTATACTTTGCAGTTCTTCATTGCTCGATACGATTTCTTCGTTAGCTGATTGAAGTTCTTCATTAGCGGCTTCCTGTTCTTCAACCAACGACCGCATGTCTTCACGCAGTGCTATCAGTTCTGCCTCTAACTGCTTTACCCGCCTGTCTTTCGAAAAACTTACTTTTAAATCCGCGGGTGATGGGGTTTTTACTTCCTCGAAAATAATCAGCAACAATTTTTCCTTTGTCTGTTCAAGCAGCGGAATTATTTCGAATGCGACGTGATGAATGTTTCCTTTATGAGTAATATCTAAACCCGTAACCTTTATAGACTCATTTGACTTTATTACTTTATGAGCAGCATTTCTCAGTTCGAGTTCAAGACCGTTACGAACCATTTTTAGTAAATGAAGACTGGCTTTTCCCGGCGAAGGCTCCAAAAAAAGACCGGTTGAACCGCGAAACTGTACAATATCAAGTTCATAGTTTACTACTACTCCAGCTGGCACATATTGCGAAAGAAGTATATTGTCAACAATACTTTCCAGATTTACGCTTTCGGTGGTGGTCAAGTCTTTGATGGCTGCTTTCGCTGGTAGCCTGGGTGCAACGCGTTCTGGTACCTCCTCCGGCGAATAATTAACATCAAAAACAGGAGAAGAAGCAGCATCAGGCTTCTTTAAATAAATCTTTATTTTCTTATCCAACGATTCGAAAAGGTTTGTGGAAGCTCCAACCGTTTCTGACATACCTAACAAAAGGTACCCCTTTTTATTTAAGGCATAGTGAAAATTGGAGATGACCTTTCGTTGTAAGACAGTATCTAAGTATATAAGCAGGTTACAACAACTGATAAGGTCAACACGTGAAAATGGGGGATCTTTTAAAATATTGTGCGGGGCAAAAACACAAAAATCGCGGATCCGCTTATTTATGCGATAATGTCCATCAACTTTTGTAAAAAACAGCTCTAACCTTCTTTGAGATACATTACTTACGTCCGTAGCAGTATACATGCCCACCCTTGCTTTGGCTATTGCAGTTTCGCTTAAATCGGTGGCAAAAATCTGGAACGATTTATAAAAGGAGTCTTCCCCCATTATCTCGCACAGCATTATTGCAAGTGAATAAGCTTCTTCGCCTGTAGCACATGCAGGCACCCAGATGCGCAAGGGATTATTCGGTGACTTTGTTTTCAGCAATTCCGGCAATAATTCCTTTTTTAAGTAATCCGTGGCTTCCTGGTCTCTGAAAAAATGGGTAACATTAATAAGCAAGTCCTGGTATAGCAAATTAGCTTCCTGGGTGTTTTTCTTCAAATAATCATAATAATCATGGAGGCTGCTCAATTTTTGCAACAGCATACGCCTGATGATACGACGACGGATGGTATTCTGTTTATAATTAGTAAAGTCAACACCAGTGACACTTCTTACTAAACGCAATATCTTTTTTAAATCCTCTGGTTGTACATCTGTAGTATCAAAAAAAGGGTTTTCCGGGTTCTCATCCTCATCACTTCCCGAGGGTATAAGCTTTAACAGCATCGAAGGGTTTGCAGACAGCCTTGTTATTTCCTGGGCCATCTGGTGAGGTGACAAAACTGAGTCTACCACTCCGGCGCTGATCGCAGCCTTTGGCATGCTTTGGAACTGGGCCGTTTCGTCTTGCACGAAGCTAATTCCTCCGGCCTCTTTTATTGCCTTCAAACCTAATGCACCGTCAGAAGCTGTTCCCGAGAGTATGATGCCAATTGATCCTTCCCTGTTTTTGGCAGCAAGTGAAAGAAAGAAAAGATCAATAGGAGAATGTTTGTCTGGAGTCGCAGGCCGGCTGACAAGTGCAAAAGTACTTTCCTCCAGCGTCATGTTACAATTAGGCGGTATGATATACAGGTGATCAGGCGCCAGCATCATTCCTTCTGCCACTTCCATCACAGGCATTTTAGTAGCGCGTTGAAGTATGGGAACAAGCGCACTTTCATGATTTCTGTCGAGGTGTTGAATGAAAACGAAAGCCATTCCTGTGTTATTAGGAAGGTTTTGAACAAGCTCTGTTACCGCTTCCAAACCACCCGCCGATGCGCCTATTGCAACTATAGGAAAAGCTTTTGTTTGTTTGTCAGCTTCTGCACTGGCTCCTTCATTATTATCTATCATGTATTAAGCTTTCGGTAGGGTCTCAATTGATTAAATTGTAGAATCAGGAAATGACGGACATTATTTCCCGATTTTACAATTTAATCAATTTCGGGAATAAAAATATATGGGGGCTATAATTGTACAAGTATATTAAAAAAAATTTGTTAACGGATAAGATTAACTTTTTTAAATAATTAGGCGTAACTTATATTATTTTTTTTAATTATATTTATGATTTTACAACTGATGACGGTTCAGTTTTAATTTTTGACGGTAAAAAATAGTTCTTTTAGTCTCGATTTTAATTCGCTATTTTCAAATTACTTTTATATTAGATTTTTCTATCCCCATGTCTCATTCAACCCGAACCAACATAACCCTTTTAATTATTGATGACGATGAAGACGACAGGGAAATGTTTATAGAAGTAGTAACTGAAATAAACAAGGGTGTTACATGTTTAAAGGCAGCGAATGGATACGAAGCATTGCAATTATTATCAAAAGAGGAGATACTCCCTGATTTCATCTTTCTCGACCTTAACATGCCCCGCATGAATGGCAAGCAGTGCTTACTGCACCTTAAAAACAATGACAGGTTAAAAGCCATTCCCGTTATTATTTATACTACATCAAAAAATGCTGAAGATAAGGAAGAAGCAAAGAGACTCGGAGCAATAGATTTTATTACAAAGCCGAGTTCTATGGTCGCGCTGAAGCAAGAACTGGAAAACATTTTCTCAAAAGCTTTGCACTTGAGATGAAGTAATAGTAGTTTTTAGCTACTTCCATAAACCATGTGTTCGCGGCCCTTCCTCAATCGAAATTGCAAATGTAACCGAGTACTTTTTTTATCCAACGGAGGGAACCATATTCAGCCTTGTTGCGTCGCACACTTGTACTTACAAGCAGTATTGAACGCAATTTTTTACTACAATTATTTTAATTTAGAAAATCACTGGTATATTCCATGTTTATCCGGCGGGGCCTATGGTTAAACTCCAGCGTTTTTTGCACAAGGTTTCTTGTTGTTTCGATTCTAGCCTGGCTACTGGCTTCATAAGTATGAAGCTTCTCACGCAACTGTTCGCATTTTTTTTCGAGCTTTTGAATTTTTAAAAATGCCTCTTTGTCACGGTCCTTTTGAACTTCATCAGAATAGACATCTAATGGTATAGTAAATAATAAAGGAGATTTACAAGTTTGTTTTTTCATCTTAATATTTAAAACCGACGTTTTTCCCATATAGCTAAATTTAGTCGAAATAATTGATTTCCCTCTATCAAATATTTTACTTTAATGTTCTACTGTTACAATGTTTCTAACTACAAAATTCTCTTTCAAAGGAGGTGCGAGCGAAGCATCTAACCTGGTAATTACTGTATTTAAAATTTCTACCAGTATGTCGGCGTTACTTGGCTTT
>JAOQAJ010000032.1 GCA_025963675.1 Segetibacter sp. | reverse complement strand
GAAGCCAATGTCCTTACGGTAATACATTCCATCAAAATTAATATCTCCTAATGCTTTTCTTGATTTCTCTACAGCGCTTTTAATATCATGTCCAAAAGCCGTTACGGCTAAAACCCGCCCTCCATTGGTTACTATTGTATCGTCCATATTTTTCGTTCCTGCATGAAAGATTAATACATCTTCATCTTCAGCTTGCATAGCTGGTAAACCTTTAATTTCAATACCCTTTTTATAGTCACCGGGATACCCCCCGCTTACTGCGACCACAGTTGCAACCGATCTTTCATCAAACTCAATTTCCAGGTCGTTTAATTGATTTATTTTGACACCAACTAACAATTCAAGTAAATCATTTTTCAACCTTGGCATGATCACCTCCGTTTCAGGGTCACCTAACCGGCAATTGTACTCGATAACATACGGCTCGCCGTTTTTATTCATCAGGCCAATAAAGATAAACCCATTGTATTCGAGCTTCTCTTCATTCAAACCCTGAACAGTTGGCTTTATAATTCTTTCTTCTACCTTTTGCATGAATGCTTCATCAGCAAACGGTACAGGACTTACACAGCCCATGCCACCAGTATTTAATCCTGTATCTCCCTCTCCTATCCTTTTATAATCTTTTGCGTGGCCAATGACTTTGTATTGTTGACCATTAGTTAATACAAATACACTCAATTCAATTCCTTGCAAAAATTCTTCGATCACAACTTTGGAGGAAGCCTCACCGAATTGCTTTTTTACGATCATTTGCTCGAAACCCTCTAAAGCCTCTTCATGAGTTTCGCAAATTATCACACCTTTACCCGCAGCCAGGCCATCAGCTTTTAAAACAATTGGTAATGGATGATTAGATATGTATTGTTTACCTGCTTCGTAATTCGCTTCACTAAACTCAGCATAACCAGCAGTGGGGATCTTATGCCGCTGCATAAACTTTTTTGAAAATGCTTTACTTCCTTCAAGTTGTGCGGCTGCAGCAGAAGGACCTATAACAGTTCTTTTTTCAAGCTCTTTATCATTTTTGAAGAAGTCGTAAATACCTTTTACCAGAGGCTCCTCCGGTCCAACAACTACCATTTCAATAAACTCTGTCACACATATTTTTTTGATCGCCTCAAAATCTGTTATTGAAACTTCTATATTCTCGCCGTACTGAGATGTCCCTGCATTTCCCGGAGCCACCAATAGGCGGCTACATAGTTTACTTTGTCTTAATTTCCATGCTAAAGCATGTTCACGACCTCCGGAGCCTAGCACAAGTATATTCATAAGAAATAAGTTAATGAGCAGATAAATATGCTGCGAAAGTAGAAACTTTATAATCAATTATTACTGGTACAATTGTTACTAAGCAAGTAATTGGATTTATCCCTATTTTGAGATGGTTATTGAGGAAGTGAAAATGTTTCGGATCTGAAGTTTCAAGTTGGCGGTGAAGTAGGTATGAGTTTTACGAAAAGATGAATAAAGAACGGCAAGTACAAGTGAGTGACACAACAGAAGATGCCACAAGAATCGAAAGTTGGCAACCAAAAGAAGAAAGAAAAATTATTACGAAAGCACAATTGAAATAAACTAAAACTCTATCAAAAAAAACAGTAACCATGAATAGTAACGCTACTGCGGAAACAGCTATTAAAAGCGGGCACCCAAAAGGACTTGGAGTTCTATTTACAACTGAAATGTGGGAACGGTTTAACTTCTATGGAATGAGGGCATTGCTAACCTTATTCCTCGCGAAAGCACTTCTGCTTGGCGAACAACAAGCGTCTATTATTTATGGAGGTTTTCTTGGTTTATCGTACCTAACGCCGATGTTAGGCGGATATATCTCTGACAAATACTTAGGTAACAGGAATTGTATTTTGTTGGGTGGATTAACGATGGCTCTGGGTCAGTTTTTGTTGTTTACGAGCGCCAGTATTTTTACTTCAAATCTTGATCTTGCTAAAACCGTTATGTGGCTGGCCTTATTAGTGATCATTTTTGGTAATGGTTTTTTTAAGCCCAACATATCTTCAATGGTCGGCCAGTTATACCCTGAGAATGAAAAAAGCAAACTGGATTCGGCTTTTACCATTTTTTATATGGGAATAAATGTTGGTGCTTTGCTTGGTCAAACGATTTGCCCTCTCGTTGGTGATGTGGAAACAACAACTGTTGTAAATGGAGCTGAAAAAGCCATTCGTGATCTAACAGCTTTTAAATGGGGTTTTCTTGCAGCTGGAATTGCAATGCTGCTGGGAACGATCACATTCTTTATCTTGAAAAATAAGTATGTGATTACCCCACAAGGGCAACCTATTGGTGCGCGGCCACGGGCAAGTGACAAACAAGACGATGATGCTGTACAAGCCAAATTTACTTCGAAATCTGTTGCGGTTTTACTAGGCCTTTTAGTGGTTTTTTATTTTGTTTTTCAATATTTATCCTGGGACTCTGTTTCAATGCCAATGACTGGTACCGGCATTAGTGGTTATTTTTCTGCGCTCTTAACCTCGCCTATAAAAACTTATGTATATCCTTTTATTTATGCTGCCGGTTGTAGCCTTGCAATTTTTATTCTTACTGATAAATCATTGACAAAAGTCGAGACACAAAGAATATACGTGCTCTACATAGTTGCCTTTTTTGTTATCTTTTTTTGGGCAGCCTTTGAACAGGCGGGATCGTCATTGACTTTCATTGCCGATAACCAAACTGATACCCGTATTCTCGGTTGGAGGATGCCCCCGAGTATGGTGCAGAACTTCAATGGCTTTTTTGTAATCATTTTTGCACTTCCTTTTAGTGCATTGTGGTTGTGGCTACAGAAGCGAAACATGGAGCCAATCTCAACGGTGAAACAAGCCTTGGGTCTTGCGTTGATTGCCCTTGGTTATCTTATGATTGCAATGCAAGTCAAAGACCTTGGAACACAAGGCAAAATTGGTGTAATATGGTTGATCTTGCTATACCTGCTCCATACCTGGGGTGAGCTTTGCTTGTCACCAATTGGATTATCACTTGTAGCCAAATTAGCTCCTAAAAGGTTCGCCTCGTTGCTAATGGGGGTTTGGTTTTTAGGTAATGCTGCGGGTTATGCATTGACAGGTACGTTAGGCGCGCTACTTCCACCGACAGGAGATAAATATGCCGCTGCCGCGGAAAAGGGTATTAATCTTCAAGCCATTCTAGATAAAACGGGACAAGCTACTGCTGAACAAATGGCTTTTCTGGCAGAGAAAAAAATTCCGACTACTTACCCTGCGTTTGCAGGTTTTACAATCCATAACCTCTTCGAATTTTTTATGGTCTTCGTAATACTATGCGGAGCTGCCTCAATAATACTTTATTCAATTACTCCTTTACTACGAAGGATGATGAACGGGGTTAGATAAGAGCGATTAATAAGTAAGCTGTTGAACTTTGAAGACCGTTTTTTTATTGCAGGAACAGTGGTAAATTTGATTACAATAATTTTTTATGTCAGACCTAACTTTTTTAGACACCGTAAAATTGATGCCACCTGACTATCAGCAGGAAGTGAAGCACTTTATTGAGTTTGTGTGGGAAAAGAAATTACAAAGAAAACCTTTAATGCCAAATGAAAAGAAGCTATTTGGCACCTTCAAAGGGAAGATGTGGATGAGCCCCGACTTTGATGAACCCTTAGAGGACTTCAAAGATTATATGTAATGGCAAACTATTTATTGGACACCCACGCCTTATTATGGATGCAGGTTGACAGTGAGCTCATTTCATCAGATTTACGTAAGACACTTTTATCTGAAGATTCCCGATTACATCTAAGCATTGCATCTCTTTGGGAAATCGTTATCAAGCAACAGATAAATAAACTTAAATTAGATTTTTCACTTTCAGAAATTGCTTCGTACTGCATTGAAAATAACATTGTAATTCTACCCGTTTCGCTTCCATATATCATTCATTATTCCTCACTTCCTCTACTTCACACGGATCCTTTTGACAGGATGATTGTTGCTACTTCACTTTGTGATGGTTTTACTTTAATATCAAAAGACACCCAACTTAGTGCCTACAAAATTTCGGTAATCTGGTAATCTATTTAAATTTCATTTAAAACATTATGGACCTAACCGAATTAGAAACGCCGGCAATACAACCTTCAACAGGTCACCCGAAACAATTGTACATTCTGTTCTTTGCAGAAATGTGGGAAAGGTTTTCATTCTATGGAATGAAGGCCTTGCTGCTTGCCTATATGGTTACTCAACTGAAATTTGATGAACCAAAAGGCTATGCAATACTCGGCTCATATGCAGCACTGGTTTATACGATGCCAATGTTTGGTGGAATGATGGCGGATAGGTTTTTAGGTGGAAGAAAGGCGGTGATGTTTGGCGGAATATTGATGAGTGTTGGCCACCTTGTACTTGCCCTTCCGCAAGCGTGGAGTTTCTTTTATGGAATGGCTTTTATTATTTGCGGTAATGGCTTTTTTAAGCCCAACATTTCAAGCCTGGTTGGTACGTTGTATAGTGACAATGATCCCAGAAGAGACAGCGGTTTCTCGTTGTTTTATATGGGCATAAATATCGGTGCAGCTTTAGGAGGTTTGCTGTGCGGCTATGTTGGACAGAGAATAGACTGGCACTATGGTTTTGGTCTTGCCGGTATTTTCATGATCGTTGGTTTGATCGTTTTTTCAATTGGCAGCAAATCTTTAGGTGAACGTGGTTTGCCCCCAAATGCTGCATCTTTAAAAAAACCGTTGTTCATTGGTCTTTCAACAGAGGTTATTATTTATCTCGTAACCCTCTGCCTTGTACCAGTTGTAGTAGCGCTGTTCAACCAATATGAGATCATGGACTTTATCATGTTTGGTTTGGGTGCAATTGCAATTATCTATATTTTGTTTGTTGCTTTTAGCTTTGAAAGAACCGAGCGAAACAAACTATTTTCAGCCCTTATTCTTGTCATCTTTTCATCTTTGTTTTGGGCTTTTTATGAGCAAAACTCCGGATCGCTTAATCTGTTTGCGATGCGTAATGTTAACATGAATGTTGGCAGCACAGAGTTGCCCGCTTTGTCAGTGAATAATTTTTTGCCGCCGGCATGGGTTGTTTTATTAAGCTTCTTTTTTGCATGGCTATGGCCATGGCTAAATAAAAAAAGGATGGAGCCGTCGACCCCTTTGAAATTTGCTTTTTCATTTATTTTAATGGGTGTTGGATTTTATATTTTTTACGCTGCTTGTAAGTCTAACACAGAGACTGGTTTAATTTCCCTGTTTTCTTTTATTACCGGGTACTTTTTTATTATTTCGGGCGAGCTCTGTATTTCACCTATTGGCCTTTCAATGATTACTAAATTATCTCCCCGAAAGATGGTGGCGTTAATGATGGGAATTTGGTTTTTTGCGAGCGCCACAGGAGAATTTCTTGCAGGAAAAATAGGCTCGTTAATGAGCGTTCCAAAAGATGTCGTTAATAACCCTGTTCTATCTCTCCCTTACTATGCAAATATTTTAAGCAAGATCGGGATGTATTCTATAGGTATAGGAATCCTGCTTGTTTGTTTGGTTCCTCTCATCAGGAAGTGGATGAGTGATGTAAGGTAGCAATGAAGTAATCTTACAACTTTATTTTTATACAACCTTACGATTAAGATAGCCGGAATAATCAGGCGTTTCTATTGCGATATCCTTATTCATAAGCAGTGAAGTCAAAACAAAATCCGCGGTGGTACGGTTGCAGGCAATTATAATATTCCAGGCAACAGCCACTCGTAATAATGCCTTTACATCACTATCATGTGGTTGCGCTTCCATTGGATCCCAAAAGAAGATGATCATGTCTAATTTACCTTCAGCGATCATAGCTCCAAGTTGCTGATCTCCACCTAACGGACCACTTAATAATTTAAATACCGACGTTTCCAATGTCTCTTCCAATAGACGTCCTGTAGTTCCTGTCGCTATTAAAAAATGTTGAGACAAAACGCGTTTATTGTATTTTGCCCAATCCATTAAATCTGCTTTTTTATTGTCATGAGCTACCAGCGCGATCCGTTTTACAATGCTCATACTTCTTAATGTATTCATATATTTCTTATTAGTGAATAATAGAAATGCCTGCTTCTTTCAGGCAGGCATTTCATTTAATTTCAAAAACTTATAATCTTTTCAATAGTAGCCACTTTTCGTTAGCTTAAAGCATATCTGGTCTTCATTGTTCTTTTCATTCTAAAAAGCCGTACCAGTGCCTTTATTTTAAAAGATAATTCAGTTAATGAGTTGTAGTATTCTAAACTGTAATTTCCAGGATAGGTTGTATACATAATGTTCATTTTAATAGTTAATAATTTTTCTCCAAAATTGGAAGCGACGAGCCTTAGACTTAGATTACTCTGACAGATTTGCCAGCGTCGATTATTGGTTTCACAAACTGAAGATGATTTGCAGATACAAATACCAGGTCTATATCGGCGTCATGTAGAATTGACTCTGCCCTTTCAACAATTTCAGCCTGTGGGTGGCTTTTTACACTTGCAGGTTTCCCACCTAAAAAAATCTTTTTCCACGAAAAGTTTTCGATTGTATTTGCGTCGGTTGTTGTAAAAAAGTCTTCAGACATGTTACAACCTATGATCGCCGCATTTATTGTTTTTACCATAATTACATTTTAACTGGTTAAAAAATACATTTTAACTCATATGGCAAAAACAAACTCTTTTCAATGAACAGCATCGATCTCAGGAAGAGATGGATAGAACGTTTAAACAGGACAAAGATAAAGAAGTCGTTTAAATATTCATTAAATCGAATGTTAACTTATTGTAACCTCTGCCAAATACCTTATATGCACCGGGTTAAGGCATAGGGCTTTTTGATTTTTCATTTGCCGCTTCATTATTACCTTCGCAGCATGCACAAAATTGTACTGATCACAGGGGCAACTTCAGGATTTGGAAAAGCGATTGCTGAGAAATTTGCATCCGGTAACTGGAACTGTATAATTACTGGCCGGCGTGCTGATAAGCTTCACGCTTTTGCCGACGAATTGCGCGAGAAATACCCTATCCGTGTTTTAAGCCTTGTTTTCGATGTGCAGAAAAATGAAGAAGTACAGCAAAACTTGAGCAACCTTCCGGATGAGTGGAAAGATGTAGACGTTTTGATTAATAACGCAGGTCTCGCTCTTGGGCGCGAAACTTTTGACAATGGAAGTATTGAAGACTGGGATACAATGATCGATACAAACGTGAAGGGTTTGCTGTATGTAACCAAAGCGGTGGTCCCTTACATGACTGCAAAAAACCGGGGGCACATCATTAACATCGGCTCAATTGCCGGCAAGGAAGTGTATGAAAAAGGCAACGTGTATTGTGCAAGTAAGTTTGCCGTGGATGCCATAACCAAAGCCTTAAGAATTGATTTGCTTCCTCACAAAATAAAAGTTACCGCATTACAACCAGGTGCTGCTGACACTGAATTTTCTCTTGTTCGTTATAAGGGAGATGCAGATAAAGCAAAACAGACATATGAAGGCTTCACTCCCCTTTATGCTCAGGACATTGCAGACATTGCATGGTATTGTGTATCACTTCCCCCACATGTATGCATTAACGACCTGGTCGTAACCTGCACTGCTCAAGGCAATGCTATCAATTTTTACAAAGAATAAAATTGTAGGATTTTTTTCGTTTTGTAACAATCAGCAGAACCTAACCATAACATTGTTGTGTCACTCACTTCAACTGTAAAACGTTACTAAACTTTTCTCGCGAAGTAGGGGCAGCTTCAAAAAGATGGTAATAATTATAAGCCGGTCTTCACACTATCCTTAATGACCTTGATAGTAACATATAATTGGCCAACATGTCGCATTGTATGTTCTGCTGCATGAAACAAGAGGCCAATGACAGTTGAAGGAATCTTAGCCCGCCCAACCATTCTTACTTCAGTTAGCGATTGCTCACTAGTGACACTTAGTTGATTGATGGCTTTATCTACTTGTGCGTTAAATAGCTCCACCAATTCAGTTGCTCTTTTTTTGCCTTCTAATGCTTCCCCCTCAACAGACAGTGCCTTAAGTTGTTCTTCATTAAGCGATTCTCCTTTTGCATAGGTAAATAATCGATCTAAAACACCTGTGAGATGTTGAAGGTGAAAGCCAGTGGAAGCGACACCTGCAGGTTTTTGCCACAGCTTTCCATCGGGGAAACCTTCAACCATTTCATTTACTTCTTCTCTCGCCTGCAGTAGTGCATGAGCAACAGGCTGTAGCAAAGCAGGCATATTGTCGATAGGCCCCCGTTGCCAAACTTCGGGCTTCTTTTGTTGTACCATCAATAATATTTTTTGTTGAACATGTATTCCCTCAGCTATTTCTCTTAGCATACTTTGTGTCAGGAAGAGGGAACACAAAGTACACCAAGTACCACAAAGAGCACAAAGTAAAATACAGCTCTTTGCCAAACAACCAGGTCAAAGCTAAATAACGAAAATGTCGAAGGGAAGAATGACAAACTACTATTCCTCTTAGTGTCCTTTTGTGGTTCTTTGTGTACTTCGTGTACCTTCTTAAATTATTTATTTCACCATCCATCTCACCCCTAAAAATCCTTTTGCGCCTTGCACAGCAGCATAGTTATAACTGGGATCGAACGTATATCCATTCGGATTCGTGTCGCTGCGTGGATTACCGTTAATATCAAAATACTTTCCCCCCGGCTTGTTAAAAGGATCATCTGAATGAAGATATATTTCTTTCGGAACAAAGTTCAACAGATTCTTTACTCCCGCATAAATCTCCCAGCTATGATTAAACGTCTTCGTTACCTGCAAATTCATAATGCAATACAACGGAGATTTCTCCCGACGCTTGTCGTTAGGAACTATCGGTAAATACATCGGTCCGTTTACCCTTCCTGTCCAGTCAAAAGATAAACCAGCTTTTGGAAAACCGTAGCTGATCGCATAAGTTCCGGAAAACTTAGGTGCAAACAATTGTGGAATTTTGGTCTTATTTCCTGATACATCCTTATCCATCTGGTAAACATCCATAATCGTAATTCCTGCATTGGCTTTTATTCCATTGGTAAAAGCTACATCTGTATTTACGGTTATTCCTTTTGAGATGGCATAACCTTGCAGATTATCATAAATGATTTTCGTAGGATCGGTTAAAAAATCACCGACAATTTTGTTAGTAAAATAGGTATAAAAGCCACTGAAATCAAAAGTTGCCAAACCTTCATTTAAATTCACCTGGGTTGAATAATTCAGGTTCACATTCCAGCTTTGTTCCGGCTTTAGTGTCCCGGTAATAACCACATCTCTTGCGCCCGTTAATGCTGCATGGTCTTCGGTAAAGAGGTTTACGACGCGGTATCCGTTACCTGCACTTAATCGAATGGTATTTGTTCTGTTTGGTGAATATTTAAAACTTAACCTGGGCGTTACAATGCTTCCATGATTGTTATTGTAGTCATAGCGCAGTCCCATTAATGTGGTTAGTTTATCACTCATTTTCCATTCGTCCTGCACAAATAATCCTGGTAGGTAAGTTTTAGATGGCAGGTTTTTACCATCAGGCTTCATAGTTGCCGGAGAGTTATCATCGTACCAGGTAAATCTCAAAGGCAATCCAAAAAGAACATCGTGCTTATTGAAACTTTTGTTATAGCGAAGTTGCCCAAAAGCTACGTGTTGAATTGCATCGTATTTAGTCGTTCCATAATAGCTATCCTGGTGATGGTAGTTGTAAGAAAAATCAGCAAAGAAGCTTTTCGCCAACTCATAATTACCGATTAGCTCATAGCGGTTTGTATAAATGCTTTCTCCGTAAATGCTGTCGGAACCACGAAAGTTTTTATTCCATTGCAATTCACCGCCCCATCGATTTTCATAAATGTACCTGCCGGCTAACGTAAAGCTTCGGTTGTTGCGCCTTTTAAAGTTCCATTTATTAAAAATGGAAATCCTGTTTTGCAAAGTGACATCGGTAAAATTATCATGGTTAATGTCGCGCCTGTTCCAATAGTTGAAATAGTTTACTCCCAGGATCGAAACTGTTTCCCCCATCTTAAATTTTGTATTAACGTCAGCATTGTATTCTCCGATGCTTGTTGCAGATACGTCGACCTTTAACTTATCTGCTGTTAACGGATCTTTTGTAATGATGTTAATCAATCCCCCTACTGCTTCACTACCGTACAGCGTTGATGCAGGCCCCTTAACTACTTCGATCCTTTTTACCATGCTATTTGGAATTCCGGATAAACCATACACTGTCGATAAACTGCTAACTATTGGCATTCCATCAATCAAGATCATGGTATACGGACCTTCCATTCCGTTGATGTGAATGTCACCAGTATTGCAAACGTTACAATTTAACTGCGGTTGAATACCATTGACCATTTGCAGGCTTTCAAAAATACTAGGGGTAGGATTTTTCTTAAATAACACAGGCGTATACACCTCAACCGGAATGGGGCTATCCATTTTGCTGATGGCTTTCATCGTACCACTAACCACTACATCTTCCATCGTATTCGCTGAGGTTATTAGCTGCACACTATCTGCATTTTCACCATTCGAAATCATGAATTCTTTTACCTCGTGCATAAACCCTACGCCTGAAAAGTGAAGCTTAATCTTTCCGGCTGGCAGGTTTTCAAACACAAAAACTCCCTGATCGTTTGTTACTGTTCCTTTTCTTTTCCCTTCCATTACTACCGAGATTGAAGGGACAGGACGATTGTCAGCAGTGACTTTCCCCTTAAAGGAGTTTCCGCCGAAAGAACTTACGGCCTGCCCATTAGCTTGAAGAGCTACAAATATTAATAAAAGTATAATAGGCATCTCATTTTTAGGCTTGTCTAAATAATATTTTTCATAAATGTAAACATAATTTTAGCGCCAGGCAATAGTTTAGAAGAAATTGCTTCACAAGATCATTTATCCCGTCGTCGTGTGTTAAAACTTCGGCCGCCCAGTAAGGAGAAAAAAGTACAAGAGTGCGACGCAACACCGATCATAGTACCACAAAAGCCAGGTCCACAAAAAAAACTTCTCCAGTACCGGCCTTTACATATCAAATCCCGCCATCGCTAATTTACAACCAATCATAAATTCCCGTAGTTCCCGGTTCTTTTTCCTTATTCCGTAATCTGTTGTTCCCGATTCTGAAAATGATTTCATTTTACCTGACCGTCTTTTGCATCGGAAAAAAACATTTGATGAAAAATAAATTTACCAAAGCTTTCTGCTT
>JAOQAJ010000019.1 GCA_025963675.1 Segetibacter sp. | reverse complement strand
AGATTTTAATAAGACTTTCAATATTTCCTAAAGGCGAAGGATTAAGTATGGCAACGCTTGGATCAATATTTATTCTTCCAGCTTCGGTTCTGGCCCTGTTATCTTTTACGGTGACACCTTCCAACACGTTTTGCTGCGACTGCATCTGCACAGTTACGATTTCATTTTCACCTTCTGCAAGGTTGAAATTTCGTTGTACACTTTTATAACCCGTAAAAGAAAAAACAAGTGCCATTGGTCTTCCGGGGGTAACTGTTATGGAGAATTTTCCTGAATCATTTGTGATTGTTCCTGTCTCCTTCCCTAAGATGCCAATGTTCACATGAAATAGCGGCTTATCATTTTCGTCAACCACCTTACCTGAAATAGTAGCTCTTTTATTTTGACTAAAAGCGGAAATGGTCAATACAATAAAAAAAAGCAGCAGCTTGGTAAATTTCATTATTCCTATCTGGTTATAAACGGGTTCAAGATACAACTTGGATTTAATTTACTTTATTTCACTACTAAATTACAAACGCATATTATTTTGCTGATCTTACAACTAACAGATCAATTATTGCCTCCGCATTTACCGGAACAAACGCAATTTTTTTTACATGCTTCATTATTTCAGGTTCCCTATTGTTTTTCTTATTGCGTAAAAGGTCACTTGTTTCTTTGGGAGTTTTACTAGTTGATTATTTAAGTTTGCAAACCCAAGCCTTTAGAAGTCGTAAAAGGAATCTCGTTCTGTAAAGATGAATATGGAAAAAATTAAGATCATAATAGCGGAGAATGACGAGGACGAACCGTTTTTTATGAAAGACGGGTTCGAGGGTTATCGTTCTACCATTTGACGCAAGGTCATTGCATTGTCAAATGCACTGCCCATTGTATTATTGAAATAGGCATACACATCTTTACCCTCGCTAAGACAATTTCTTATCTTTTCAGATTGTTGCAATAAAAAGTCGTTACTATAACTCCCCCTGTAATCGCCTTTTGTACCGTGATACCGGAAATAATAGAAATCGGATCTCACCGTTATTGCAAGGTTGTTTGATTTGGGCATATCGTGTAAGACAAGTGTTGTTCTATGTTGATCAAGAAGATCATAAGTTCTCTCTTGATACCATGTTATACTTCTAAACTCAACTGCTTTTCGCCATTCGTTGTTTGTATCCAATAATTGAAGCCGAAGTAAAATTTGCTCAACGTTATCATAATACTCTGAGGAAACTTTACCTGGAAACTGGATAAGAAGGCAGCCTTTTTTATTGCCAATTTTGTTTGCAACATTAAAAAAGATGTCAATGTTATTTAGGTCCGTGTTCAACTCTTTCACGTGCGTAATTTCCTTCCACAATTTCAAGGTAAGCTGAAATGTCTCAGCTACATCGTTGCTCCATTTTACTAAAGTAGAAGACAACGGAAGCTTTTTAAAAGTACTGTTTACTTCAAGTGTATTAAATAATGAGCTGTAGTAGTTGAGACGGCTTTTAAGTTGAAACTCTTCGGGGAACGACTCTTTGCTTCCTGGCACCACAATGCCACTTGTTCCTATCCTAAAGTTACCTCTTTTTACATTTGTCATTATTTAAAGACATTTTCATTTTATGTCATTAAAAGATGATGCCGTCTTTATTGAATACATACATAACACAGGATGAAAAAAGATAACCGGGTACTGAGGGCATATGTTGAAAAAAGCTGAAGAGAATAGTTGCTGATGAACGAAATGCGACGCAACGATGTTTCATTTAAGAACAACTGCTGGTACCAAAATTTACCATTTCAATTGATCAACCTGAACTTCACCCACAACAAAAACACTTCCGCATACTAAGATCATGTCTTCTTCATGAGCATGGTTTATTGCTTCCTGTACTGCTTCTGATATCGTTGAAAAAGTTTGCCCATTTAGTTCGAAATCTGCTGCTTTTTCTGCCAACTCGTTTTCTGGCAGGGCGCGTGGTATTTGCGCTTTTGTAAAGTAATAATGGGCATACTTAGGCAACAAAGAAAGCACCGTCGTTATGTCTTTGTCTTTGACCATTCCCAGCACAATATGCAACTTTTGAAAATTGCAGTGCTCTAATTGCGCGATCAATTGTTTTATTCCATCTTCATTGTGCGCGACATCTAAAACAGTATAAGGTCTTTGATGGATCACTTCCCAACGTCCATGAAGACCTGTAAGTTTCCTCACGTTTTGCAGTCCATGCTGAACGTGTTTTTCTTCCATCTTCCAACCAGTTTTAGCCATTAGATGAACCGCTTCTAAAACTGTTAGAAGGTTTTTGATTTGATACAATCCGGTTAGTTCCAGTGTATATAGTTTCCTTTCGTCGGTATGTTTATCGCCGATGTTCACTTGCAATAAATGGCCTTGCTGTTTCCAGTCAGTAACCCAACGACTGTCGTGAGCATAAGAAATCGGAGCACCTAACTCCTTAGCCTTTTCTTCAAAAACTTGTTTCGTCTCAGGTAAGGTATCACCTATAACTACAGGTATTCCCTTTTTGATAATGCCAGCTTTTTCGCCAGCTATCTTTTCCAGTGTATCACCTAAAAGATTCATGTGGTCATAGCCTATATTAGTTATGATAGAAAGCTCAGGTATTATTATGTTCGTGCTGTCGAGCCTGCCGCCGAGACCAACTTCGATAACGGCGATGTCGACCTTTTGCTGAGCAAACCATGTAAAAGCCATAGCAACGGTAATCTCAAAAAATGAAGGTTCGATTTCCTCGATCAGTGGTTTTATTTGCTCTGTAAATTGTATAACGAATGCTTCGTCCACCATTTCGCCATTTACCTTAATTCTTTCTCTGAAATCTTTTAAATGAGGCGACGTATATAAGCCTGTTTTGTAGCCAGCAGACTGTGTAATCGCAGCGAGCATATGACTCGTTGAACCTTTGCCATTTGTGCCGGCAATATGAATGCTTTTAAAACTGTCTTGAGGATTACCTAACGCTTCGCAAAGTTTAATGGTATTGGTTAAATCGCCTTTAAAAGCAGCAGCACCCAGCCTGCTAAACATAGGTAGCCGGTGGAATAGATAATCGATGGTTTGTTGGTAGTTGGACATAAAAAAACCGTAGCAGTCAAAGCTACGGTGATCGATGTTTCATTGATAAAGAATTTTATAGAGTTGGATCAGATAGGTATTGGTGCAAAAGGGAAAATCAGTTTCTTTTATCCTTTTAACTTGAAGTCGAATAGTATTGTACCTGTTTGTTCATCTTCGTCACCTGTATTCAATTTTAACTGCATTGCCTTACGGGTAGCAATTGATCTTATCGTTCCGTTTGTTGTTGTGGTGCCACGCGGATTAACAACTGCAGATGTTACATTGCCCGATTTGTCGACCCTGATGTCTACAGCCACTTTTGCGTTTTCATTAAAATCATCTTCAAAAGATGGTAAACGTTTGAAGCTCCTGCCGCTTAAGCCACTTCTGATTTTTACCCCGCTGTTGCCTCTTGAAGCATTTCCTTTGTAGCTATCTGAATTCGG
>JAOQAJ010000006.1 GCA_025963675.1 Segetibacter sp. | reverse complement strand
TTGCGTTTTCATTAAAATCATCTTCAAAAGATGGTAAACGTTTGAAGCTCCTGCCGCTTAAGCCACTTCTGATTTTTACCCCGCTGTTGCCTCTTGAAGCATTTCCTTTGTAGCTATCTGAATTCGGGTTACCGTCAGGACTTCCCTGGTCACCTCTTCCACCGGCGATTCCCTGGTTTCGAACACCATTGTACGAGTCAGCTCCGTTACCACCGGCTCCATTACTAGTACCACCTTTATAAACTGCTTTAGGTTGTGGCGGAGCAGGCGTCGGATTTGACACAGGTTGGGTATTAGGAGTAGGCCTTGCAGGTGTATTATTTGCTACCGGTCTGTTTATTTCTCTTGGTTTAGCCGGAACCGGGGTAGGAACTGTTTTCCTGACAACAGGTTTTGGATCCTTATTTACAACTGGGGCGTCATCGGCTTCGTTTTCATCTCCCTGTATGTTTTCTTCCTGGGCAACAGGTGGCGCAGGGGTTGACTGTGCAGGCGGAGAATAGGCTTCTTCTTTAGCAGCGGCCGGTTCACCTGGTATTTGCGGGGCAACATCACCTAAGCCTTCATCGCTATTTCCAAGGTTTACTTCAATACCTTCTTCGAAAACCGGTGGAGCGATTTGGGGTAATGTCCACTTAACAAAAAAGAAGATAATAAATAGTAAAACGCAAGCTACAGTAGTGTAGGTCGCTGCTTTAATATTTTTTTCTCTTTCAAATGCCGGGCTCATCGATTTGTAGTTGGACATACAAATATAATTATCGTACTACGTGTTTCTTTTAATGTTGAAAATTACTCTTATAAGCAAGTAGCTATGCACATGCTGCCGATAAAAAAAGGTTAAGAATAAAAACTGCTGATAATTTTTTCTTTAAAGAAATTAATAAATGCGGCAAAAAAAGCTGCAGTCGAAACCAGTTTCAGAAGTACAAGAGAGTGACACAACGAGAGCTGCACCGAACACTGAAGATGGTTACAAAAGATCTAAATAATATGAATAGCAGTGGTATAAATACCGGCAGTGTGTCAACCGTCATCCACCATCTGTCATCCATTATCCAACATCTCAAGCTATTGCTGCCGGAAAAACACATCATATGCAAAGCGAAGAATTGTACCGACCACGATTATCAAAAAGAAAACACGGATGAATTTATTGCCTTTTACAATTGCAAGTCGCGCACCAAGTGTGCCACCAATTGCATTGCAAACAGCCATTGGGATTGCTATAGAAAATATAATACGGCCACTTCCGGCAAAGAAAAGTATAGAACCAAGGTTGGTCGCCATATTAACCAGCTTTGCATGAGCACTGGCCTTCAAAAAATCAAAACCAAGCAAGGTAATAAACGCTAGCACCAAAAAACTTCCGGTTCCAGGGCCGATAAAGCCGTCATAAAAACCAAGCACAACACTGGTACCAAGAGAATAAAATAGCTGTTCATTAGGCGAATGATCTTTCTCTGTGTGTATCCCGAAATTCTTTTTAGAATAAGTATAAATAGCAACCAGCACGAGGATGGCGAGTAACAAAGGCTTCATAAAGTAGTTGTTCACCTTAGTAAGACAATAGGACCCCGCCATCGCAGAAAGAAACGCGGCTACTATCATTAACACCACAAGCTTCCACTTGATCTTTACCTTTTGAACATATTGAGCAGCAGCCAAAGCGGTACCGCAAAAAGCGGGAATCTTTAAAGTGCCTATAACAGTCGAAACTGGTAACGCGGGAAGTAAGACCAGTCCCGCCGGTGTTTGTATGAGACCGCCACCACCAACAATTGCATCAATAAAACCGGCAGCAAAAGCGGCGAAACATAAAAGAATAAGCGTAATAGTCATAAGCGATAATTGCCGCAAAGGCACTAAGACTCGAAGAAAAATCTTTGTGACTTCGTGTCTTTGTGGCCCACCCTTTAGTGGTGAGCAAAGTCCATTGTGAAGTTCCCTTTGATCCGCTCGATTGGTGGGTTGAAATAACCGTACTTCAAATCAGGAAATTCTTCCTGTATCAGTTCCAGCAATTGCTTCACACCTAAAAATTCTCCGGTGTCTGCTACATTTATTTTTCCCAAATACCAATCGGGGTCGATATTAAAATTTCGCCATTGTATCATTTTTAAGCCCGTCTCCCTGATTACCTTTCTAAGCGCTTCGTATTCTTCAACACTATCGGTCATTCCTGGAAAAACGAAGTAATTAATACTGGTCCAACCGCCAAAGCCATTTACCACTTTAAGGCTTTCGATGATATCTTCAAAAGCATAGTTATTTGGGCAATAGTACGGTTCGTATATGTGTTTTCTAACACTATTCAGACTTACCCGAATACTGTCTAGACCAACTTTACATAGTTCACGAACAGCATCTGGCTTAGAGCCGTTAGTATTAATGTTGATGCTGCCTTTTGAGGTATGTTTCCTGATTTCAATAATCGCTTCACGTAGGGTTTGCCACATCAGCAAGGGTTCTCCTTCGCAACCCTGGCCGAAACTAACGATAGGGTAGGGAGCGCTCTCGAGGTGCGGAACGGTGTATTCTACAATTTCTTCCGCTGACGGTTTAAAAGTCAGCCGATCCTGTGTAGAAACAATGGTTTCATCTTCAGGTTGAAATGAAATACATCCTACACAATTAGCATTGCAAGCGGGCGATGAAGGGATCGGGCATTCCCAACGACCGAGGAAATAATTGCGAGCCGCGGGACATTGATAAGTTAACGCACAATTATTAGCAAGGTGTTCTACGAGCCGATTATGTGGATATGCTTCCAATGCTTTTTTCACGCCTTGTTCTACGACAGCCTGGTCATAGCCTTCACAATCCTGCCGAATGTCCTGTTCGATACGAATGCAAGGCACATAAAATTTTTCATCTGACCACCCGGCAGCAGTATAACAAAATAGGGGAAGCGTGGGTGCATCAGGGGCGGTTTCGTAAGCTGCTAAATAAAAACCAGTATGCGCCGGAGGTATAAATGCAGCCACAGCCCATCCTTTTTCACACAGTCGCATTTCACCAGTTTTTACATCAATGCCAATACCTCGCCTTCCTGGCAGTTCATACAATTGACCACCTTCAGGAAGTTCTATCCACTCATCTTCAGGTACCGGCATCGCGTCCCACCCGGTTCTTCCGGTTACATATAAAGAGGTGTCCTCAAAAATATTTCCCTCTCCGTCCGAATATAAAATGTAAGGCGATTGTGTAAGCATGAATGTTTAAAGTTGACCGATGTTAGTTGACTGGTGACTGGTGTATAATTTTTCATCGTCGCCATTGAGTTGAACAATTGACAATGAAATTTTGCAAAGTAAATGCTTATTCTACCAGCTATGGTGAAGCGAAATATGTTTTAAGAAAAATATAAATGGCCGCCAGCGTTTGCATAAGTGAAATTGAGAAGTTTTGTGGTCGCCGACATTATAACTCTTTTCAACATCGTTGTGTCACTCCCTTTTACTTGTATTTACTTTATTCAGCTTTTTTCACAGGGGGAAAACAATGACCCTCAACCACAACTTGCGTTGTTGTAGGGGCATATCTTATTAAATTGTTATATCGATACATATTAGGAGTTTAACCACCAAAAAGGATGTACCATTGCAAAAATTTTTACAAATTGAAGAAGATTCTCGGGTACAGAAAACTATTAGGTGTTGATGAAAAGGTAAGTTTAAAAGATCTTAAGACGATATACAGGAATGTAATGAAAGAATGCCATCCTGATAAATTTCAGGAAGGTACTGAACAGGAAGAAGCACAGGAAAGAAGTAAAAAGGTAATTGAAGCTTATCATTTTTTAGTTAGTATTTCTCCCGAAACCCATGCTCAGGCCTTTGAAGAATATACAAACATCATTACCTCCTCTACCATTGTAGATCTTAACCATAAAGCTGGTAACCTGAACATAACTTATGCTGAAGGAAACTGTTACGAGTATTTCGATGTTCCAAGAGCACTTTACATAAAATTAGTAAATGCAGATACTCCGGGAAGGTTTGCACGTCGCCACATTTGTGGGTCATTTGTATATAGGGAAGTGAGTAAAGCAACTGTAGAAGCTTAATAAGAAAGCAGTTTTTAATAGCAATTCAATAAAATAAGTAAAGGGGAAGTCTAAAAAATTCCCCTTTATTTATTT
>JAOQAJ010000366.1 GCA_025963675.1 Segetibacter sp. | reverse complement strand
TGCAAACATTTACAACTATTTCCGAACCTACCGTTTGGTTACCAGCAACGACAATCAATCTGCATCGCCTGCAAATCCTATTGGCAATATTAGTAATGGCGCCTTAGGTTATTTTAGCGCACATACAATTCAGTCGAAACAAACGATAGTTAAATAGAAAGTCTCAATTGATTTGTAGTGAAACCTTTTTGTTACGGGCATTAGTTGGCCCGGCGTCATTGTTGCGTCGCATTTCGTTCGTCGGCAACTCAATTCTGAGCTTTAGCTTTTAATGCTAAAACTGCCTCGAAGTTGCCAATAACCGCAAGGGCTATATGCTGAAATAAAATATTGGGTGGTAATAGATGACGCCTTAATTTTGCTAAAACTTATAACAAATGGAAACTACAAAATCGACCGGAAAGTATTGGCTATATTTCTTTATTTCACTTATAGTGTTAGTTATATTTTGTGTATTTGCACCAAAATTCTTTTGGGTAGTACTTCCATTTAATTTCACCTATTTCGCCAAAGGGATGGATTTGCTTTAATTCGCAAACTTTCGTTTAAAATCTGTATAAAAATAAAAACCTCCACACGGAGGTTTTTATTTTTATACAACGGTATTGAAAATTGTTATCCTCCTAGTATAACAATCAAAGCATAGATAATTGCTGGTATTGTGCCTAAGAATAAGACAAATCCAAAAATTGGGAAAAGAACCAAACCAAGTATTGTTAGTAATACCGAAATCCAAAAACGGTTGTTGGTTTCACCTTCATGAAGATAAACCGCTAAAGGTGGAATGAATATAGCTAACAATGCGAGTAAAAGTGTATTGGTGCTTACCTCACCACCAGCTTTTTTTTCCGCTTGATATTCTTTAACCAGTTTTTTCATTTCCTTAAACCGGCTTTTCTTTTCACGCCTTGAAAGGCTGTTAAACTCTTTCAACGCTTCCTGTATACTACCAATAGCTGGTTCAGGTGAAACGGCCGACGCAGCTTCTGTTAGATCTTTAGAGGAGCTGGCCGCTATAGACGGTAAAGACGGCGCAACTAATAAAAAAGGGAAAGAAAATAGTAGAAATTTTTTTCTCATAACGATACTTTTGGTTTACACTTTATACATAGAATAAACAACTATGCCAAATATTAAGGAGTTGTTAAAGACGTGGCAAAAATATCTCAACTTTCATTAGAAGTTGATAAAATTTTGAGACGGTCGCCTACTTTAATTTTGCCCGAATTCTTTTGCAGTAAATTTTGCCCAAATAAAATTTTATTCTTGTGGGTTCGATAAGAAGCAAGTGTCTTTAGTGGCTCCTGCCCTTTGACACCATCTTCCTGATTGACCGTTGTCATCACGCAGCGACCGCATGGTTTAACAGCATTGAAGGTTACGTCTTCAATTTGAAATTCTGTAAATGAATCTTCACAATAAGCGCCGCCGCCATAAAAAACAAGGTTAGGTCTGAACCGGTTCATGAGAATAGGTGTTTCAAGACGTTGGTTAAGATCGTCAAGCGATGCCTGCCCGATCATTAGCAAAGGATAGCCGTCGGCAAAACTGACTATTTCATTGTTGGTAGCATAGTTACTATCAACAAGCCGTTTAGTTGTTGAAGGCATATAAACCAATTGAACTTTCATACCTAATGCATCACTAAACCATTCATTTGCTTCATGACTTACTTCTAGTGCGGTACATACGTCATCCCAAATGGTCACTTGCATTTGCCTTCCTGTACTTTCGTCAAAAGGGATGAAAAAAGGATCATGCAATCTTTTCTTATGATCAATTAATAATCCAGCGGGCTCAACAGTAACTTGCAGCAATGCCATTTGAGGGAAACTTCTTTGAGATAAAAACTTTCCTTCTTTGTCTGTTAGCATCCATCTGCGATCGTGTCGAATGCCGGTTTGCACAACCTCAGCTTCAGCTAACGAAATTCCTCCCAATGATTTTATCGGGTAGATGTAAATGTGCTGCAAATAAAGTTCGTCCATTTGTAAGCTCAATTTATTTTGCCCGAATTCGCGGGTCTACCATGCCATAAAGAATGTCTGCCAAAAGGTTGATGGCAATAAAAAAAGTAGCCGTAATCAATACGCTTCCCATAACAACAGGAAAGTCTAATTTTTCAAGCGCGTCCACAGTTATCTTTCCAATTCCTTTCCAGCCAAAAATGTACTCTACAAAAAATGCTCCTGCAAGCAGCTCTGCAAACCACCCGGTTATTGCTGTAATAACAGGGTTTAAGGCATTTCGCAAAGCATGCTTAAAAATTACAACTCTTCTACTAAGTCCTTTTGCGTATGCTGTTCTTATATAATCCTGGTCAAGTACATCCAGCATTGCACTTCGTGTAAGTTGTGTTATAATGGCAAGAGGTCTTATACCTAAGGTTATCGCTGGTAAAATGAGGTTTTGCAACTGCAACTGTCTTCCCTTGAAAGGGTCAATGTTGTAAAGGCTTCCTGTCATGTTAAGACCGGTATACTGGCTAAGCAAAAAACCGAATACATAAGCGATTACAATGCCCATAAAAAATGAAGGCGCTGAAATTCCCAGAACGCTGGCAAAAACCGAGGAAGTATCCCACCAGGTATTTTGTTTTACCGCTGCCAGTACTCCAAGCAATATTCCTATAACGGTTGCAATCAGCATCGCCGAAAAGGCAAGCAGCATGGTTCCCGGCAGTGCATCGAGCAATACCTGCAAAACATCTCTTTTGCTTTGGTAAGAACGGCGGAGGTAAGGCACTTTTATTCCAACTTTGGTATCGCCGCCGACAAAAAGTCCATGAAGTTTTTTGCTTTCAATATCTGCTCG
The DNA here is from genome assembly GCA_025963675.1 of Segetibacter sp. Classification (GTDB taxonomy): domain Bacteria; phylum Bacteroidota; class Bacteroidia; order Chitinophagales; family Chitinophagaceae; genus Segetibacter. Next base: position 9,835 of record JAOQAJ010000366.1, on the reverse strand, counting down.
GGTATGAACGCTAAGCGGAGAGACATCATTTAGATAAAGGGTAAATTGCTTCCATTTTGGCTGATCGAGATACAGTTCTTTGCGGATGTTTTGCATGGTAGCACTGTCCCCTGTCTGTCCGACAATTAACCTTGCGGGGTCACCGAACCCTTGAAACAAAAAGAAAACCAGTATGACTACACCCAGCAATACAAGCAGACCGTATAAAAGCTTTTTAGTAATGTAGGAGAGCATATTTTTTCAAGGAGCCGCGAGCTATTAGCTACAAGCCTTTTAGAAAGCTTCGAGCTATTAGCTGTTAGCTTCTAGCTTTTAAATTATGTTTTTAAATAGCAGGTTTTAGCTATTGTACTCAAAGAAACTACAACAATTCAAAACTTCGCGAAGCAGCTTGCAGCTAATAGCTAGCGGCTTCCTCCCAGTTGCCCTAACACTTTATCATAATCTGCGTTCGCATACTTACCTTTTACTGTCGCCTGGTTCATCACAAAATAGGTTGGATTTACCCGGCCTGCTGTTTTAATAACAGTCGCATCGCATTTTAAATATTGCACATTTTGCACACCTGATAATTGGCTCCTTGCTGCATCTACTGTAGCCGTAACAATAAAGAAAGGCACCTTCTTTTTGAGGCACTCATTAGCTACGCTTGCCGCGTTCTTGCTCCAGCCTTTTTCTGCCTGGTTTGCATCTTTGGTAAAGAGCATGACGTAATAACCAGGTTGATTTAAGATAGCTAATGTGGTGTCTTCACCGCTTTCTCCATATAAAATAAAATCATTGATAGGTGCAGTTGCAGTTCCGGGTCTGATTAATTCCTGAATACGATCAACGAATTGGTAGGTACTGTCATTGAAATCATCAGGAAAGGTGTTGCTATCAAACACGACATCCTTACCATCTTTCTTGTATTTGAACTTTATAGCAAAACTATCACTCAAAGCACCTTCCGGCATTTTCATTTTTTCAATGATATTGTTTTCGGTCTTATAGGCGAGGCAATCTACAACCGGCAAATGTTTCAGTACGTACCATTGTGATACAACACAAAAGACAACAGTTAATGCTATTAATAAAGTGCTTGTAGCAGTATTGAATAGTGGCCGGATAACGTCTTTCTTAATAAAAATAATTATGATCAAAACTAGCAGGATCAAATCTTTAATGAAAGATTGTTTAGCGGTAAGCGGAATACAATCACCGAAGCAACCACACGTTTTTATCTTGCCTGAAAAGAGGGCATAACCGGTTAAAAATGTAAAAAAGATAATTAGCAATAATAAAAGCCAGCTAAACATTTTCATCCTCCAACCTAATAATATAGCCACACCTGCGACGATCTCGAATGCATTCATAATTAATGCGAATGCAAGTGAATAGTCATTCAAAAAGTTCAATCCCCAAACTTCAAAGAACTCCTGCATTTTGTAACTCAGGCCTGTAGGATCATTAGCTTTAATTAGCCCGGAGAAAATAAATAAAACGCCTACAATAATTCTTATAACTGAAATTAAAATCTTCATAGTTAATGTTTTCCTTCGCCGATTAGTATGAGCGCAAATACAGCGTAATTGATAATGTCGATAAAATTTGCATCTATGCCTTCACTAATAAGCGTTCGTCCATCATTGCTGAGAATTTGCTTTATTCGAAGCAGTTTAACTAAAATCAAATCAACGAAGCTTTCCTGGCTCATCTCTCTCCACGCCTCACCGTAGTCATGATTCTTATCTTCCATTAAACTTCTGGCAATAGAAATTTTTTCATCATAAAGTCGAGCCGCTTCCTCTGTTGTAAGATCCTCAACAACATAGGTCCCTTTGTCTATCTGGATTAACGCTATGACAGCATAATTTAAAATACCCTTAAATTCTCCTGAAATATCATCAGCAACTTTTTGCTGTTTTATTTCCTGAATTGTTCTTATTCTTTGTGCTTTAATGTAAATCTGGTCAACAATAGAAATCATCCGTAAAACCCGCCACGATGTTCCGTAATCATGTACTTTCTTAATAAAGATCTCCTTGCAATTATTTACTACCTGGTCGTATTGAGAAGTTGTATTCAAGCTTCGAATTTTAAGTTTGGGGTTTGGGTTTGAAGTTTTGAAGTTTTGAGTTTTGTGTTTTGAGTTTTGTGTTTTCAGTTTTGGGTTGTTCAACTCTAAACTTTCAACCTTAAACTTTCAACCTTCCTACCTTCGCCAAAAATAACGGAAACGACCGGAAATGTTTACACTCAATTGTAAAGGCAGGCTATTAACTATTGTTAAGCCAATAGTTATGGGCATCATCAACGTTACCCCCGATTCTTTTTTTGTTGGAAGCAGGATGACGGTGTTGGACGAGCTACTAAGCCAAGCTGAAAAAATGATAAATGAAGGGGCAACCATTCTTGACCTTGGCGGACAAAGTACCAGGCCTGGAAGCGAGGATGTTGGTGTTGACGGAGAATTGTCAAGAGTTGTTCCTGCAATTGAAGCAATAAGCAGGCATTTTCCGGAAATCGTTATATCAGTTGATACGTATCATGCCAGAGTTGCCAGGGGAGCAGTGGAGGCGGGTGCATCCATTGTAAACGATATTAGCAGCGGAACGTTAGATGCTAACATGATAGCAACAGTTGCGGCATTGAATGTTCCATACATATCAATGCATATGAAAGGGACACCTAAAACAATGAACAAGCTCGCTGAGTATGAAGATGTGACGCTTGAAGTACTTAACTTTTTTATTAAGAAAATTGAAGTATGCCGGCTGGCGTGAATTAAGGATGTAATAGTGGATGTTGGTTTTGGGTTTGCGAAAACAGCAACACATAATTTTACTTTGCTGAAAAACCTGGCAATTTTTAAAATACTTGAAAAGCCTTTATTAGTCGGACTATCAAGAAAGGCAACTATTTATAAGACATTAGGAATTACTCCTGAAGAAGCCTTAAACGGAACAACTGTATTAAATACAATCGGATTGCAAAATGGTGCAAGCATTCTAAGAGTTCATGATGTAAAGGAAGCAGTGGAAGCAATTAAATTGTTAGAGTGCATAAATGCTTAGCCGATCTGATAATCATTCAATTTGCGGCCATAAAGATTTTAAGTTTTGATGAATAGAAAAATATAAGTTGAAGTGCTACGGTGAGCACACAAGTTTTTTTGGAACCGGATAACACAGATTGAGAGGATTAGGCAGATTACCAAGGTAAGAAAACCTGAACCAGTCCGTTTTTATCCGGAAAAACAGAGTTAGCGAAGTGATATTACCAGGGAAACAATTTTAAAATCGGTTTTTATCATTTTGATCCGTGTCATCCGTGTTCTATTGTTTGGAGAAAAAAGATGAGTACACACGGTAGGTTGAAGAGTGCGACGCAACGAAAGCTCCGCCGGTTTCAACTGCCGGCTACCTAAAAACTCCTTATAAAACATTCTTATTTGCATAGGTAAAAAGCTGATCGAAACCAGAAACTGTAAATGTTTCAGATATTAAAAAAAGCCTGTAAAAACAGGCTTTTTTTAATATTACTAATATAAATTTCGCAATTAATGTGGAGGCTGTTGCTGCCGCGGATCTTGTTGTTGACCTCTTTGCTGCTGCATTTGTTCCTGCATTTGTTGAATTTGCTCAGGCGTAAGGTTGTTCATTCCACCTGGTTGTCCTGACGGTGCTGATTGCTTTGGTGCATCTTTAACGTCCCGGATTTCAACGTCGAAAATAAGATTGGCATATGGAGGAATTGCGCCCTGGCTTCCCTGGGGACCGTAACCTAACATAGACGGAACAATAATTTTTCCTTTACCGCCTTTGCCAAAATAAGGCAAAGCTTCCTCCCATCCCGGAATAACCTGTTGCTGACCCACAGGAACGTCAATCGGATCAGTATGACCTTTTGATGGATCCATGTTTGTATCGAAAACCTTGTTGTTGTCGTCAAGCAAATATCCCTTGTACATAATAGAAGCCACCTTGCCTGGCTCAGCTTTTTGAGCATCACCAGCATTTTCGACCACTACAAAAGCACCATTTTTTGTTTCCTGCGCTTTAATGCCTTTTTTAGACATATAATCTTTTATCTCTTTTACCTCACGGTTTTTTTGCAGCGTCATTTCTTTCTCATAATCCGCTCTTATATCATTTTCGTTGGCAAATGTTTTAACTATGCTCATCTTACATTTGATCTGATCTCCCCTCTTAAACAATGCGTTATATTCAGGTATCGCACCTTTCGATTTTAAACTATCTACGCTGATCGTGAAAATCACGCTATCACCTTGCCTCACTTTAGGCAACAGCTCCATAAAAGAATAGTTGTTTTTTGCACCTGTATCTACTGCTGTAAAAAGCGGAACTTTTCCGTAAGTGCTATTTAAGACAGTATCTTTTGGGCTTAAAACGTATTCTATATTTAATTTGGCAAACATGCCTGGCTTTAAGGTCGTGCCGGTGCCTTTACCTTTAAAGATCTTGTAGGCAAGACCCGATTTAGTCTTTTCGTAATTGGTGTTGCAGGAAGCCATTACTACGGCAAGAGCTGCAAGCGCTAAGATTTGTTTCATTTATAGTTATTGTAATTGTTCCTGGTATTGTTTTATTACCTTTTTAAATTTCCAAACTGTAGCATCCAGCGATTCATCTGTTCTACCTCCTGCGGCATTAAAATGTCCACCACCTTCAAAATGAGCGCGGGCAAATGTATTTACATCAAAATCACCTTTGCTTCTAAAGCTCCACTTCCGTTCTTCATCGCGATCGATCACCAATGCTCCAAGTTTTATTCCCTGGATTGTTAGTAGCTGGTTTACTAATCCTTCAGTGTCGCCTGTCTTTATACGAAAACGCAAAAGATCGTTTTTAGAAACCGACATGATTGCGGTATTGTATTCGTACAGCACTTCCATCCGGTTCAACAAAGCGTAGCCAATAAAACGAACCCTGTTTTCTAAAAAACTATCGTAAATATTTTCGTGAACAACGGTGTGGTTAAAGCCTGTATCTTTTAATCGCGCCACCATTCTGTGTACATTACCGCTCGTAGCGGGAAACCTGAAAGAACCGGTATCTGTCATCACACCAGTATATAAACATTGGGCGATGTGGGTATTTATCTTTTCTGAAAACCCGCTATCAACTATAAAGTCAAACACCATCTCACACGTACTGCTTTTGGCTGTATTGCTGGCACCGTAAGTAAAATAATCTTCCTGCGGCTGTTCGTGATGATCGATCAGCACTTTGGTGCAAGCCAGTTCTGCCAGCAGCGGCTCCATATTTTTTGTTCTATGCAAAACATTAAAATCAAGGCAAAAAAGTAATTCTGCCTCTTTGATCAGGGCTATCGCCACTTCTTTTGATGCCTCAAAATCGACCACATTTGCAGCTCCCGGCATCCACTTTAAAAAACTTGCCCAGTTGGTCGGAGATATAACTGTAACAGAATGCCCCAGGCCGGTTAAAAAATGAAACAAGCCAAGTGAAGAACCCATTGCATCACCGTCAGGTTTTTGGTGAGTTGTTATAATCACCTTTTTAGGCTCAGTCAGTTGTGGGTAAAAGGCTTGTATCGATTGCATAGAAAGGCGGCAAAATTGTATTATTTGCTCAACAACGTCAAAATAATTTTACACTCTTAACAAAAATCATTATAAATATTAGGCTTTTCGGCCTATTCACCTCACTTTTGCGCAGCAAATAGAAATAGGTTATGACAAACAGAACTTTTACAATGATTAAACCTGATGCAACCTCAAAAGGACACACAGGTGCCATTTTAGACCAGATCATTAAAGCCGGTTTTACCGTCAGGGCAATGAAGTGGACGAAACTTTCAACTGAAAAAGCGGGTGAATTTTATGCAGTACATAAAGAAAGACCTTTTTATGGCGAACTGGTAGATTTCATGAGTAGCGGACCGATAGTTGCCGCCATCCTTGAAAAAGAAAATGCAGTAGCCGATTTTCGTAAATTAATTGGAGCAACTAATCCTGCACAGGCTGAAGAGGGAACTATCCGTAAGAACTTTGCAGCGTCTGTAGGTGAAAACGCTGTTCACGGTAGTGATAGTGATGAGAATGCAGAAATTGAAGGAAATTTCTTTTTCAACTTTTTCGAGAGGTTTTAAATTATCTCCTAAAATATTATAAAGCAGCCCGGTATCATCGGGCTGCTTTTATTTTATCGCGTGTTTTTACAGCTCAAAGTCCTCGTTGTCTTCTATATCAAACTGATCAAATTGCTCCTCGAGCGTTGCATCAAAAATATCGTATCTAAAGTCAAGACCCGCTTTTGCAATTCCATATACAAATGCATAGTTCAGGTCGAACAAATCATTTTGTGTTAGCCAGTCTTCTTCAGTGGCAAGCAGTATCCACTCATAGAATGTAGTGTCATCGGCATTATTTTGCCTGATTGCATTCAACTCATTTAAGGGAATGACGAACCTGCTAAGTCCCCCGCCTTTCCATTCTATCGTTGTATCTGTTACTTGCCAATTTCCAAATTCCATCGTTCTTTTTTTTCAAATGTAACAATGTGGCGTGAAATAAGTTGTGTTTTTTTTAGTTGACCAACTGCGGTAATCTGCGCATCATTGTTGCGACGCTCCGTTTAACTTTTTGTAACCTATTTCATCTCCGGCTTCGAGCGCGATAGCACCTTTGAACGCTGGTCTATGCAAATGCTAAGTGATTTTCTTAACGCCTTTTTTATGAGGTCGTTTTCAACACGGGGAATGATTTCATCCTGTTTTTTCTAACCTTGTATTGAAGTTCTCATTCGCATTTGAATAACAAAAGCCGAAAGCAACGTAATACAGCCGACAATAATAATGGCCGCATTAATACTAAACACATCAGCCAACACACCAGTTAGAATAGCTCCAATCGCATAACCCAAATCACGCCAAAAACGAAAAATGCCGATGCTTTGTGCTCTTTGCTGCGGATGCGAATTTTCGGCAATAGCCGCAGCAAATATCGGGTACACCAATGCTTTGCCCAACCCTAATATGACAGACAAAGCAATATAAAACTGAAGAGCCGAGGCGGTAGACAGCGCTAATAACGTTAGCGACTGTAAAAACATGCCCAGAAAAAGTAATTTCTTTTTTGCGACATAATCTCCCAGCCTTCCCGAAAACAACTGACCAATTCCCCAGCAAGCAGGATAAATTGCCGTTACTAAACCAACTTGCGCAAGAGTAAAACCTTTTGAATATAACAATAATGGATAAAGACCCCAAAGCATTCCATCATTCATATTATTAACCAGCCCCGCTTGCGTAATGGCACTGAGGTTTTTGTTGAAAAGTGTAGTTCCCCAGAACACGTTTTGAAGTTCACCCTCTTTCCCTGCAGTAATTGATGCTGCAGCCATATGTGTTCTTGTATCTTTTATTAAGAACACACTCATCACTAGTCCTACAACAGAAAAGACAACCCCAACAAAAAACGGGTAGGGACGAATACCATATTTAGCTGCAATGAAAGCCACCAAAAAAGTGATCATGCCTACTGCAAAATAACCTGCAAATTCATTCAATCCCATGGCCAGTCCCCTGTTTTTGTCTTCGGCCAAATCTATTTTCATCACTACTGTACTTGACCATGCTAATCCCTGGTTAAGGCCAAGTAAAATGTTTGCCGCTATAATCCAGTTCCAGGAAGGAGCATACATTAAAATCCAGGGAATGGGTAAGGCAAACAGCCAACCGATCACCAGTAATTTCTTACGGCCGAACTTATTTGCGAAGAAACCTGTATAATAATTGGTAATTGCCTTTGTAGTGCCGAAGGCAACGATAAACGAAAACATAGCCGTTTTAGAAGCCAGGTGAAAAACTTTTTCAGCAAGCTCAGGAATAAGAGACCGTTCCATCCCGACCATGCCTCCAACAAATGCTGTAACTACAATCAGCAATATGAATTGCCGCATGTTTTGTCGGATTCCGATCTTGGTAGCCGCCGGGCGTCCTTGTGAAATTGCCATGTCCATTCTAGTAAATTATACACCTGTAAAAAATAGGCGCAAAGATAACTGCACTGAAGAAACGGGGTTTATAATAAAAGGTCCGGAGATAAATATTAAAATGTAGCTGACAAAGAGTTACAAGAAATTCTGAAGGCAATTCATTAAATAAGCGGGCTTCGATACCTCACCCCTTATGCTTCATTTGCATCCCTACTTCAGCAAATACTTAATCCAAAAGCAGGGTTAGCCCCTAAGAAAACATAAACTAATAAAAGTTTAATAGTTGCAAAAATGATGAACGTACTGCGTCGCAACGATTTTTGATCGAAGTACAAATGCCGGACAAAAAAATCTCCTCCTCATTAGTCACTCTAAAACCTAAACCTTCAACTCTAAACTCAAAACGCCCAACCTCAAACCTTACTCAACATTTCCTACCTTCCGCCTTAAAATTTTTTCAATGAGGAAAATCATACTAATAGCAGCTTTTGCAGCTTGTGTTTTCGAGGCATTTGCGCAGGAAAGAATGACTCCAGAACTTCTTTGGAAATTAGGAAGGGTTTCGGGTGTTGGAATTACAAAGGATAGCGCAAATGTAGTTTTTACCGTTAGCACCCCTAACGTTGAATTGAATAAAAGCAGCAAGAAAACCTATTTAATACCAATAAAAGGCGGGGCTGCCAAAGAGATTGCCGACAGTAATGATTATGTAAAAAATGATAGAATCTCTCCTAATGGGAAATATAAGATTAGCGCCGATGATGTAAAAATTAAGAAGGTATTTGGAAAGGATTTTTATCCTGAGCTAACAAAAACGACTGCGCAGATTTACGATCAGTTGGGTTATCGTCATTGGGACGAATGGGAAGACGGTGCTTTTAGCCACATATTTGTTGAAACCATAGGTAGAGCCCGAGAAAAGAAAGATATCATGGCGGGACAACCTTATGATAGTCCTCAAAAACCCTTTGGTGGAGACGAAGATTTTATCTGGTCTCCCGATGGAAACGTGGTTTATGTAACCAAGCCAAAGGCAGGAACAGCTTATGCACTAAGCACCAATACTGATATCTTTTCTTACAACGTCACAACAGGTACTACCACAAATCTAACCGAAGGTTTTATGGGTTACGACCAGGCACCTGCTTACTCGCCGCAAGGTAAACTGGCATGGTTAAGTATGAAACGGGAAGGTTATGAAGCCGACAAACAAGACATCATTGTAAACACTGGCACCAGCAAAATAAACCTCACTCAATACTGGGATGGATCTGTTGATGGCTTTAAATGGAGCAACGATGGGAAAAACATATATTTCTACGCACCAGTTGATGGCACGCTGCAATTATTCGTTGTCGATTATCCCGGCATGACCATGAAAGTGCCAGAGGTAAAACAAATTACTCATGGTGATTTTGACGTTAGTGGGTTGATCGGACAGGTTGGAAACACGATGGTGGTAACGAGAACAGATATGAACCATGCTGCCGAATTGTATACAGTTGATCTTACAACAGGATCGATGAAGCAACTCAGTCACGTAAATGATGAGGTTTTTAATAAGCTGGCAATGGGAAAATTTCAGCGCAGGTATGTCACAACCACCGACAACAAAAAAATGCTCGTCTGGATGATGTTACCTCCAAACTTTGATCCTTCTAAGAAATACCCTACCCTTTTGTATTGCCAGGGCGGCCCTCAATCCCCGTTGACACAATTTTACTCTTACCGTTGGAACCTGCAGTTAATGGCAGCAAGTGGATACGTCATTGTCGCTCCCAACCGGCGCGGTATGTACGGCCACGGGCAGCAATGGAACGAAGCAATTAGTAAAGACTGGGCCGGGCAGGTAATGAAAGATTATCTTTCTG